>DASSGZ010000262.1:0-31015 GCA_035693165.1 Chloroflexia bacterium
ATCGCTCCCGTTTCACGCCTGACCTACTTGACAGCCGCGCGATATTGGTCTATGATGGTTCTATACCGACCGGTCAGTCAGTTATTATGGAGCCAAGAGCAACGCGGCCATCAAGGAGGTTATACATTATGTCGAGTACCCATGGGCAATCGCAGTCACCCACCGTAGCTACCGGCCCGGTGACGGCACGCGGGGCGAGCCTGCACCGCCCGCTGCGGCCGCTGCTGCGCCTGCCGATCTGGCTCTATCGCGCTCACCTGGGCTGGTTGCTGGGCGACCGCTTCCTGATGCTGACCCATCGCGGGCGCAAGAGCGGCCTGCCCCGCCAGACCGTGCTCGAAGTGGTCCGCCACGACAAGGCGACGGGCACCTACATCATCGTATCAGGCTGGGGCGAGAAGGCCGACTGGTGCCGCAATATCCAGCAGGATCCCCGCGTGCGCGTGCAGGTGGGCGCGCGCCGCTTCCCGGCGCGCGCCCTGCGCCTGACGGCGGACGAGGCGACACGGGAGATCGCCGATTATGCGCGGCGCCATCCCCTGGCCTACCGCCAGCTCGCCAAGCTGCTCATCGGGCAGTTGACCGGTACCGAGGCCGACTACCGGACTATGGCGGCCGGCATGCCGATGTTCGCGCTGCGCCCAGCCGGCCTGCCCGCACAGCAGCCGGCGTAATCCGCCCTCGGGCACAGCGCATTCCGTCACAGGGCATTGGTCATGGTACGGGCACGGAGCGTATGCGCGAAACCAGGCCGAACGCGCAAGGCGGCCAGGCGGGTTTGAAACCCGCCCCTACACCGCCATCCCCGCCGGCCCATGATTGGCTCAGCATGACCAGGCCCGCGTGAGGCGCTAGAATCCACAGGCCGGCGGACACTCACCTGTCCGCCGGCCCGTATATCCGGGTGCCGTTTGGGGATTAGCCCACGGCGAGAAGCCTAGTGTCTGCAGGGCCGGTCACTCCCGGCGCTCGACCACGATCGTGCAATTGGCGGCCAGGGCCATCACGGCGCCGATGGCCGCCCACACGGGCAGCAGCGCCACGCCGATCACGCCCGCGGTCAGCGGGAATTCGAGGATGTTTTGCCCCTGCTCGTTCTTGATGGTGATGCGGCGGACATTGCCTTCGTGGACCAGTTCCTTGATTTTCGCCATAATGTCGTCGCCGCTGAGCTTGAACTCCTGCGTATTGGGACTCGTGTTACCCCCCGACTGGCTCTGGCCCTGGCTTGCATAACCGCCGGCCTGGCCCTGGCTCGTATAATTCCCCGATTGGCCCTGGCCCTGGGTTTCCGAGTCATCCAGTCTGCGTGTTTCGTCCATTAGAGTTGCTCCTTTCCACCGCGTGCGCGCGGCGGGCCGCGGTGGTCGTCGATTGTTCTCAGCGGGCGCGCTGCGCCGCGAATCCCCCTGTTCCGTTACGGATACTGTGCAGAGTCAGCCAGATATGTGCCATGAACCGCGGCGGGCGGCGCGGGCGGCGGCGTGCCTTGACAGGGATGGGGGCCTGTGGTATTTTAGCGGGGCCACGACCGCGCTACCCCCCGCCCCGGCACCCTGCCGGGCCGCCGCCGGGCCGGCTTCTGCGCCACATAAGGAGGATACGCTACCGCGATGATCAAGCTGATTGCTCTGTTCAAGCAGCCGGAGGACGTTGCCGCCTTCGAGCAGCACTACAATGATGTGCATGTGCCGCTGATCAAACAGGTGCCCTACATGCGCAACTTCGTTTCCAGCAAAGCCTTTGGGGCGCCCCGCGGCGAACCGGCCTACTATCGCGTCGCGGAGATGTGGTTCGACGACCGGGCCAGCTTCGACAAGGCCATGGCCTCCGACGAGAACCGCGCCGCCGGCAAAGATCTGATGAGTTTCGCCCGCGACGTGGTGACCATGATCTTCGTGGAGTCGCAGGAGATCGGCGACCTCGGCCCCGGCTACAGCGCGACCGCGGGGGCGGAGTAACCGCATGACCGCGACTCCCTGGCAGGGCCGCGACCCGGCGGCGTTTGGCTTCGAGAATATCCTCTACAGCAAGGCGGACGGCATCGCCCGCGTCACCATCAACCGCCCGCGCGTGCTCAACGCCCTCAACTGGGCCACCCTGCGCGAGATGCAGGTCGCCTTCGAGGATGTGTCCTGGGACGACAACGTCGGCGTGCTGGTGCTGACCGGGGCGGGCGAACGCGCCTTCTGCACCGGCGCCGACCTGGACGAGCAGGAGCAATTCTTGCAGCGCCCGCACGATTATTGGAAGTGGATGGGCGCGTTCATCGAGGCCCACGATAAGCTGCGCAACATCGGCAAGCCGACCATTGCCCGGCTCAACGGCATCACCGTGGGCGGGGGAAACGAGTTCAACATGGCCTGCGACCTGGCCGTGGCCGCCGACGACATCTTCATCCGCCAGGTGGGGCCGGGCCGGGGCAGCGTGCCCGCGGGCGGCGCCACCCAGTGGCTGCCGATCCTGGTGGGCGACCGCCGCGCCCGCGAGATCCTGATGCTCTGCGAGGAAATCCCGATCGCCAGGGCGCTCGACTGGGGGCTGGTGAACCAGGTGGTGCCGCGCGCCGAACTCGACGCCGCGGTCGATGCCATGGCCGCCAAGCTGCTCATGCGCTTGCCGACGATTATGCGTTATACCAAGCACCAGTTGAATTTCTGGCGCGACCTGAGCTGGCATATGACGGTGCAGCACGCGCGGGACTGGCTAAGCATCCACTCGGACTCGGCGGAAGTGGCCGAGGGGCTGGCCGCCTTCCACAGCCGCCGCCCGGTGGACGTGCCGGGCTTGCGTCGCGCGCAGGCCGCAGCGGGCGCCGGCGGCGAGTGGACCTGTGCCGCCTGCGGCACCCACCTGCCGCCCACGTTCGCCTTCTGCGGCCACTGCGGCGCCGAGCGAAGTGCTGAGTGCTGAGTGCTGAGTGCTGAGTAGGATGGGTGGTCGGTAGGCAGTGGTCAGTAACGAGGAAGGCTTGACACTCTCAGGCTTGTCACTCTGAGCGCAGCCAAGAGTCTCGTCGCCTGCGGGAACCAGACGAGATGCTTCACTCCGTTCAGCATGGCAACCTGGGGTGATCGGTGGTCATCCGTTCATTTGCTTCAACGGTAGCTGTGCTATATTGCCAATCGCGGCTTAGGAAACAGTTGGGCAGGTTTGCGGTGCGCGAGCTGACGCGCACCGCGTCACTGACCACCGACGGCTGACGCAGAGGAGCCAGGGGATGCGCTATACGGTTTATCTGGAAGTCCAGGAGGATGGGGCGACGATGGCCCATGTGCCGGCGTTGCCCGGCTGCATCAGCAGCGGCGTGACCAGGGAAGTGGCGATTGCCCGCGCGCCCGACGCCATCGCCGCTTACCATGCGTGGCTGCGCAAGCACGGCGAGCCGACGGTGGCGGAGAACGAACCGATCGAGATCGAGATCGGCGGCGTGATCGACGATCCCGACACCCACCTGGGCGATGAGGCCGGGCTGCTGCCGAGCGACCAGGTGGCGCTGACGGAGGCCGAGGCCGCCCGGCTGATGCGCCTGATGGCCTATTCCCGTCGCGACCTGATGGAAATGGTCGGCGGCATGTCGCGCGAAGTGATGCACTGGCAGCCGCAGAACGAGCCGAGCGCCGACGGCTGGTGCATCGACGACATCCTGGAGCACCTGGCCCGCGCCGAGCACGTTTACACCAGCCGCCTGAGCAGTAACGTCTTTGAGTTGCTCGACGAATCCCGCCGGGCCGCGCTGGAGCGGATGTCGCGCCTGAGCGACCAGGACATGAGCCAGGTCACCGAACACCAGGGCGAGTACTGGACGGCGCGCAAGGTGTTCCGCCGCTTCCTGGAGCACGAGCGGGAGCACTACCAGCACATCCAGCACGTGCTGAAGGCGTTCGAGTCCAACCAGGGTTTGAGTACGGAATAGGAGAGCGTATGGCCGGCGAGCCGTCTTACCAGTTTATTCGCACACGAACCGACGATGCGGTGGGCATCGTCCAGTTGTACCGCCCCGAGGCGCTGAACGCGCTGAGCATGGCGCTGATCGACGAACTGATCGCCGCGCTGCAAGCCTTCGACGCCGACGCGGCCATCCGCTGCGTCATCCTCACCGGCAACGACCGTGCCTTCGCCGCCGGGGCCGACATCAAGGAGATGGCGGACGCGAGCACGGTCGATATGCTGGTTCGCGACAACCTGGCCCGCTGGGAGCGCATCCGGGCGATCAAGAAGCCGATTATCGCCGCCGTCAGCGGATACGTGCTGGGTGGCGGCAACGAACTGGCGATGACCTGCGACATGATTATCGCCAGCGACACCGCCGTGTTCGGGCAGCCGGAGATCAACATCGGCGTGATGCCGGGCGCGGGCGGCACGCAGCGCCTCACCCGCGCCATCGGCAAAGCCCGCGCGATGGAGATGATCCTGACCGGGCGGACTATGACGGCCCACGAAGCCTACGCGGCGGGCCTGGTGACGCGCGTGGTGCCGCGCGAAGTCTACCTGGACGAGGCGCTGCGCCTGGCCCGCGAAATCGCCACCAAGTCGCCGCTGGCCGTGCGGCTCGCCAAGCAGGCCGTGCTCAAAGCCCATGAGCTACCGCTGCGCGAAGGGCTGGAAGCCGAGCGCACCGCGCTTTATACCCTGTTCAGCAGCGAGGATCAGAAGGAGGGCATGCGCGCCTTTATCGAGAAACGCAAGCCCACCTTCCAGGGCCGCTGATCATGCGCCCCGACCAGGTCGCGCGCGAGGATATGCAGGCGATGGACGCCCTGGTGCGCCCGTTGCTGACCGAACTGGCCGACGCGGTCTGGGGGCACAACGGGCGCCTGCGGCGCAAGTGGCGCCTCACGCACGAGGGCGCGATCTGGCTGGCGACCCACGCGCAGCCCGCGGAGGTGTTTCGCGTCCGGGTCGATCTCGCACAGCGGCGGTTCCAGGTGGATTGCCACGCCGGGCCGATCATCACCGAGGATCTCGGCGACGAAGGCCTGCGGCGCGCCCTGGCCGTGGCCCATCACCGCGGACCGGCGCAGCCCGGCGAACTGTAAGCCAACAGGAGGCGAGTGTGGAGTATCAGACGATTACCTGGGTGCTGAGCGAGGGTGTGGGCACGCTGACGCTCAACCGGCCCGAGGTGCTCAACGCCTTTAACCGGCAGATGACCGACGAGATCCAGGACGTGCTCAAGCAGGCCGAGCGCGATAAGGCCGTGCGCTGCCTGGTCATCACCGGGGCCGGACGCGCGTTTTCTTCGGGCGAGGACCTGAAGGCGCATCGCGACAGCGGGCCGGGGTCCATCGCGGAGGCCGTGCGCACGCGCTATAATCCGATCATCCTCAAGATGCGCGCGCTGGAGAAGCCGATCATCGCAGCCGTCAACGGCGTGGCCGCCGGGGCGGGGTGCAGCCTGGCGCTGGCCGCCGATCTGCGCATCGCGTCGGACAAAGCCCGGTTCATCGAAGCGTTCTCGCGCATCGGCCTGGTACCGGACTCGGGCAGCACATTCTTCCTGCCCTGGCTGGTGGGCTACAGCAAGGCTGCCGAGCTATGCTTCCTGGCCGAAGACGTGCCCGCCGGCGAGGCGCTGCGCATCGGGCTGGTGAACAAAGTGGTGCCCGCGGACGAACTGGAAGCAGCGACGGCGGCCTGGGCCACCAAGCTCGCCCAGGGCCCGACCGTCGCCTACGGGCTGACCAAGCGGGCGTTGAACCGCGCGCTCCACGCGCCGCTGCACGAGATCCTGGAGTATGAGATGTACGGCCAGGAAGCAGCGGGGCGCACCGCCGATTTCCGCGAGGCGGTCGCCGCCTTCCTGGAGAAGCGGTCCGCCACGTTCAAGGGCGAGTAACCGTGACGACGACAGAGCCGGGCCTGCTCGGCGTGATCGGCGCGGGCACGATGGGCGCGGGGATCGCGCAGGTGGCGGCGCAAAGCGGGCGCCGCGTGGTCCTGTACGACATCAAGCCCGAGTTTGTCGAGCGCGGCCTGGGCACCATCACCCGCGGGTTGCAGGGCCGGGTAGACAAGGGCCGCATGGCCGCCGAGGAAATGGCCGCCATCCTCGACCGCATCCGCACGACGACCGACCGGGACGCGCTGGCGCCGGCAGCCGTCGTGGTCGAAGCGGCGCCCGAGAGCCTGGCGCTGAAGCAGGAACTGTTCGCCGCGCTCGACCAGATGTGCGGCCCCGACACGATCCTGGCATCCAACACGTCGTCACTTTCGATCACGGCGCTGGGCGCGGCCACCCAGCGCGCGGAGCGCGTGGCGGGGATGCACTTCTTCAACCCCGCGCCGGTCATGGCCCTGGTCGAGGTCGTCGCCGGGCAGCGCACCGATCCGGGGGTCACGGCGGCCATCGGGGACCTGGCGCGCGCCATGGGCAAAACGCCCGTGCAGGCGCGCGACACGCCCGGCTTCATCGTCAACCGCGTGGCCCGGCCCTTCTACGCCGAGGCGCTGCGGATGCTGGGCGAAAACATCCTGCCGGTGGAGGAGATCGACCGGCTGGTGAAGCTGGCCGGGTTCCGCATGGGGCCGTTCGAGTTGATGGACCTGATCGGCATCGACGTGAACTTTGCCGTGACCGAGTCGGTCTATGCTGCCTTTTTCGGCGAGCCGCGCTACCGACCCCACCCGATCCAGCGGCGGCTGGTCGAGTCGGGCATGATCGGGCGCAAGGCCGGGCGCGGGTTCTATCTCTACCAGGACGGCAAGCCGGCCGGCCCGAACCCGCTGCTGGCCGTCGATCGCACGTATGCCACGGCGCTGCCCCTGGGCCTCCTGCCCGACAGCCTGGAGCGCGAGCTGGCAAGCTGGCTCAACGCCGCGGGCGCCGACGAGGCCATCCTGGGGCGCGAGCCGCGAGGCGCCTACGTGATCGGGCGCATCGTTTGCGGTATTATTAACGAGGCCGCGTTTGCCCTCGGCGAAGGCGTGGCCTCGGCGGCGGACATCGACACGGCGATGACGCTGGGCGTCAACTACCCGCTGGGGCCGCTGACCTGGGGCGATAAGCTGGGCCTGCCGCTGGTCGTGCAGGTGCTGGACTATTTCTATAACTACTACCACGAGGAACGCTACCGCGTGGCGCCCCTCCTGCGCCGGCTGGTCGCCGCGGGCCGGCGGGGGCGGAGCGAACCGGGATTCTAGATCGTTACAGGAGACCGTTGTACACATGACGTTCATTATTTTTATGATCCTGTTCGTAGGCGTGGCGGGCTGGCTGGATGCGCAACTCAACTGGCCGAAGCCCCTGACCCGCGGGCGCCGGGAGCGACTCTGATGTTTGCGGGTCATTTTGGCCTGGCGGCGGCGGCGAAGTCCCAATCGCCGAGCGTGCCGCTGTGGGCGCTCATGCTCAGCACCCAGTTGCTGGATGTGTTATTCGTGATCCTCTATCTGGCCGGCATCGAGGGCCTGCGCCCGGTCGACCCGGCACACCCCAACGCCTATGGCGGGGCCATTATCTCGGCGCCCTATACCCACTCGCTGCTCAGCGCGATTGTGCTGGCGCTGCTGGGCGCGCTGCTGGTGCGCCGCGCGTGGGGGCAGCGGGGCGCGCTGACCATCGGCCTGATGATCTTCTCCCACTGGGTGCTCGATCTGATCGTTCACCGGCCCGACCTGCCCATCCTGCCCGGCAACGCGGGCAACCTGCCGCTGCTCGGCTTCGGCCTCTGGGACTATCCAGGCGTCAGTGTCGTGGTCGAGGCGATCCTGGTGCTGGCGGGGGCGTTCCTCTACTGGCGCGCCGCCATCGCCCTGCCCGCGCCATCCATCCGGGCCAGCCAGGCGTACCGCACCCGCGCCTTCACCACGGCCCTGGTCGTCGCCGTGCTGATGATCCTCTCGCTCGTCACCGACTACTTCGGCTTCCTCCAGTGACCGGCCCGCGGGCGCGTGTAATAATCGGCGGGTAGGCGCGTAATGATCCATGTGACACCGCACGCGGCGGCTCGCGTTTGGCAGCCGGGGCGGCGTGTGTTATAATGGATGACGGTGGCCTCTTGTGGGCCTGCTACAATGTTCTATGAGTCTCTCCCCAGCGCATCACCCGATCGCGTTGTCAAAGAAGACATACCAGTTCAGGAGACTTTTGTGATCGACGGCAAACTATCGTTGATACTTCCCGCGCACAACGAGGAACCCAATATCGAGGCCGTCGTGCGGCAGGCAGCCGACGTGCTCCCCACCCTCTTCACGGATTATGAAGTGCTGGTCGTCGACGACGGCAGCAAGGACCGCACCGGCGAGATCGCCGATGAGCTCGCGGCGGAGAACCCGCACGTGAAGGCGCTGCACCACCCCAAGAACCGGGGCTACGGCGGCGCGCTGACCACCGGCTTCACCAACGCGACCGGCGACTACCTGATGTTCATGGACTCGGACCGCCAGTTCGACATCCAGGACCTGGAGAACCTGACGCCCTATATCGGCAGCTACGACATCGTCGCCGGCTACCGCATCAAGCGCAACGATCCCTATTATCGCTTCCTGATCGGCTCCGGCTTTAACCAGATGGTTAAGCTGCTGTTCCAGGTCAATCTGCGCGATATCGATTGCGGGTTCAAGGTGTTCAAGGCCGAAGTGCTGCAAGGCATGAACCTGGAAAGCCCCGGCGCACTGATCAACACGGAGATCCACGCCAAGGCCAATGTGCAGGGCCGCAGCCTGGTCGAGGTGGGCGTGAACCACTACCCGCGCCTGGAGGGCGAGCAGTCGGGCGCGTCGATCAAGGTGATGTTCCGGGCGGTGCAGGAGACCTTCCGGCTCTGGGGCCGCATGCGCGGCTACGTCCCGCCGGACGGCAACATCGTGGTGGCCCCGGCGTCGGCGCGGGGCATGGTCACATTCGGCGCGGTGCTATTGGCCGGGTTCGCCATGTTCGTCTTCTTGCTGACGCGGATCGCCCGCCGGCGCGACTAGCCCGCCATCCCCCAGCGACCTTTCGACGACCTCAGCGCCGGTAGCCAGGCCGGGTGCGCCCCGCCGGCGCGGCGCTGGGGTCTCGTTCATACACAGGAGGCATGCAATGGCGCATGGCCCCAGTTCGCCGGGCGGCCCGCTCGCCCTCGGCGACCCTGACCATCCCCTCGGCAGCGCGGCCCTGGCCGGCGTCGCGCGCGCGCCGTCCCTGCCGGGCGACGCTCCCCTGCTGGCGCTGCACCCCACCGCCGCCGCCCGCGTAGACCGCGCGGCGGCCATTGTCCAGCAAATCGTGGACAGCCGCCAGGTGGTTTACGGCATCACCACCGGCTTCGGCGCCTTCAAGGACCGCGTGATTCCCCTGCCCGACCTGGCCCGCCTGCAGGCCAACCTGATCACCAGCCAGACGGTCGGCGTCGGCCCGGCGTTGAGCCGCGAGGAAACCCGCGCCCTGATGATCGCCCGCGCGCAGACGCTGGCCCTCGGCTATTCGGGCTTGCGGCGCGGCACGCTGCAACTGCTGATCGACATGATCAACCGGGGCGTACACCCTGTCATCCCGGCGCAAGGCTCGGTCGGCGCCAGCGGCGACCTGGCCCCCCTCTCGCATATGGCCTACGCGATGATGGGCGGCGGCCTGGCCGAGTATCAGGGCACCGTACAGCCCGCCTGCGACGCCTTGCGGGCGGCGGGGCTGGCGCCGGTCGAACTGATTGCCAAGGAGGGGCTGGCGCTCTGCAACGGCACCTCGCAGATCAGCGGCCTGCTGGCCCTCGCCACCGCCGGCGCCGCCAACCTGGCCCTGGCCGCCGATATCTGCGGCGCGCTGTCGTTCGAGGCGTTGCAGGGCATCCCCGCCGCGCTCGACCCGCGCATCCACGCGGCGCGCGGCCAGAGCGGGCAGATCGCCGCCGCCGCCCACCTGCGCGCGCTGCTGGCGGGCAGCGAGTTCGTCTGGCAGGACCACGTGGCCCTGCGCGAGCCGGATGCCGCGGGCAGCGACGGGCCGCCCCCGGCGGCGCACAAGGTCCAGGACGCCTACTCGCTGCGCTGCATGCCCCAGGTCCACGGCCCGGCCCGCGACGCCCTGGCCTATGTGCGCGGCATCGTCGAGACCGAACTGAACGCTGCCGTGGACAACCCGCTCATCTTCGGCGCGGTGGGCATGGATGAGGAAGTGGCCGTGCTGTCGGGCGGCAACTTCCACGGCATGCCGGTGGCCGTGGCCGCCGACTTCCTCGGCATCCCCTTCTGCGGCGTGGCCTCGATCAGCGAGCGGCGCCAGGCCCGGTTGACCGATGTCCACGAGAACGGCGGTATCCTGCCGCCGTTCCTGATTACCAACGGCGGGCTGAACTCGGGCTTCATGATGGTGCAGTACAGCGCCGCCGCCCTGGTCTCGGAGAACAAGAGCCTCGCTCACCCCGCCAGCGTGGACTCGATCCCCACCTCGGCCAACCAGGAGGACCACGTGAGCATGGGGCCGATTGCCGCGCGCCATGCGCGGGCCATCATGCGCAACACGACACTGGTGCTCGCCATGGAACTGCTGACCGCGGGCCAGGCCATCGACCTGCGCCGGCCGGCGGTGGGCCGCCCGCTGCGCCTGGGCCGCGGCACCCAGGTGGCCTACGACCTGCTGCGCGAACGCGTCGCCTTCCGCACGGAGGACGCCCCGTTCACCGCCGACATCGCCTGGGCCGATGAACTGATCAGCAGCGGGTGGCTGGTGCGCGAGGTGGAAGCGGCGCTAGAGCACGAAGGGCAGTAATCGCCAGGAGGTCGGGATGGACGATACAATCACGCTCCAACTTACGCAGGACGGCAGGCTTATGCTGCCGGACGCCATATGTGATCGCTATGGATTGCAACCGGGCGACAGCCTCACGCTGCTCGATCTCGGCGGGGTGTTCGTGCTCAGCTCCCACCGCTCCGAGATTGATGCGATTGCGAATCAGATGAAAGCGGAATTTGTTCGGCAAGGCGAGACGCAGGAAAGCCTACTTGCGGCCGTGCGTGCACAACGCGATACCGGCACCTGTTAGAGCAAATATGGCCTGTCTCGTAGATATGCTTGAGCAAAGGAGAAGGACCATGAGCATCGAAACAAAGCCCGGCGTGCCCGCGCAGGACGCCCAGGTGGCGCCCCGGCCCATGCGCGCGCCGCGCGGGGCCACGCTCAACTGCAAGGGCTGGTTGCAGGAAGCGGCCTATCGCATGTTGCAGAACAACCTCGACCCGGAGGTGGCCGAGCGCCCGGACGAGCTGGTAGTCTACGGCGGGCGCGGGCGGGCGGCGCGAAGCTGGCCCGCGCTGCTCAAGATCCTGGAGATGCTGCGCACCCTGGAAGACGACGAGACGCTGCTGGTCCAGTCGGGCAAGCCGGTCGGCGTGTTTCGCACCCATGCCGACGCGCCGCGCGTGCTGCTGGCGAACTCGCTGCTCGTGCCCGCCTGGGCCACGCGCGAGTCGTTCGACCGGCTCGAAGCCGCCGGGCTGACAATGTACGGGCAGATGACCGCCGGGTCGTGGATCTACATCGGCACGCAGGGCATCTTGCAGGGCACCTACGAGACCTTCGCGCAGGCCGCGCAGCAGCATTATGACGGCAGCCTGGCCGGGCGGCTGGTGGTGACGGCGGGACTGGGCGGCATGGGCGGCGCGCAGCCGCTGGCCGTGACCATGAACGGCGGCGTGGCGATCTGCGTGGAGGTCGATCCCACGCGCATCCAGCGGCGCCTCGACACGCGCTACCTCGACGTGGCGGCGAACAGCCTGGACGAGGCGCTGCGCCTGGCGGACGAGGCGGTGCGCGACCGGCGGCCCCTCTCCATCGGGCTGCTGGGCAACGCCGCCGAGATCATCCCGCAACTGGCGGCGATGGGCCGCGTGCCCGACCTGCTGACCGACCAGACCTCGGCGCACGACCCGCTGCGGGGCTACATCCCGCTGGGCCTGAGCCTGGACGAAGCCGCCGCGCTGCGCCAGAGCGACCCGGAAGGTTATGTCAAGCGCGCGTTCGAGAGCATGGCGACTCATGTGCGCGGCATGCTCGACCTGCAGCGACAGGGCGCGATCACGTTCGACTACGGCAACAACATCCGCCAGCAGGCGTCTCAGCAGGGCGTGACCGACGCCTTCAACTTCCCCGGCTTCGTGCCCGCCTACATCCGCCCGCTGTTCTGCGAGGGCTACGGCCCGTTCCGCTGGGCGGCCCTCTCCGGCAACCCCGCCGACATCGCCAAGATCGACGACATGGTGCTGCGCGAGTTCGGCGGGCGCGAGGCGGTGCGCCGCTGGATCACGCTGGCCCGCGAGAAGGTGGCCTTCCAGGGCCTGCCCGCGCGCATCTGCTGGCTGGGCTACGGTGAGCGCGCCCACTTCGGGGCGCAGGTCAACGCGATGGTGGCCCGCGGCGAACTCGAAGCGCCCATCGTCATCGGGCGCGACCATCTCGACACCGGCTCGGTGGCCTCGCCCAACCGCGAGACCGAGAGTATGCGCGACGGCTCGGATGCCATCGCCGACTGGCCGATCCTCAACGCCCTGCTCAACGCGGTGGGCGGCGCCACCTGGGTCAGCGTCCACCACGGCGGCGGCGTGGGCATCGGCTACAGCCTGCACGCGGGCCAGGTCATCGTGGCCGACGGCACCGGCGCGGCGGCGGCCCGCCTGCAACGCGTGCTGACGACCGACCCCGGCCTGGGCGTCCTGCGCCACGCCGACGCCGGCTACGACCTCGCCATCGCCACGGCGGAGCGCAACCACCTGCGCATCCCCATGCGCGAGCCGCTGGCCGAGTGATCAGTGGTCAGTGATCAGTGGGATATGGTAAGCTATAGGCGAACATAGTATATCGGTGTTCTGAGAGCGCAGCGAAGCGCCCCGTCTCGACTACCGGAGACGGAGATGCTTCGCTGCGCTCAGCATGACAGGGCTTTGTGATGCCGGCAGAGATCGGTCCCGGTCCTGGGCCGCAGGCGCTATCAGTCGTACTGACCACTGACCACCGACCACTGACCACTCGTCTTCTAGAGGAGTAGACATTGCGCGAAGAGCTAATCTATTATCCCCCCGACTTCGGCGCGACGGTGCTGGAGGAGGCGCCGGGGGTGACGACCGAGGCCGCGGCGGCGGACGGCGTCGTGCCGCGGACGTTTTACGCGACGACCAACTTCCCCACGTATGTCAAGCACGCGGGCGCGTGGCGGCTGGTGAAGCGCCAGCGCATGGACGCCGCCATCGTGCAGAACGCCGACACGGGCGAGTTCGAGTGTACCGAGATGCGCAAGGTGCGCGCCGGGCAGCCGGTGGTCGTCGGCAGCGCCGAGGACGGCAGCACCGGCGTGCTGGTGCACAGCAACGGCTTCCGCCCCGCGAGTGGGGCAGAGGCCGCCGCCGATGTGTTCGGCTTCATGTCCACCGGGCCGTCGCGCGAGCGCCCGCTCAACTACCGGCGCATCGCCCAGGTGATCGCCAACCACCGGAACCCCGACGGTCACACGATCTGGGTGCTCGGCCCCGCCGTGGTCCATTCGGGGTCGCGCGAGGCCATGTCCTGGCTGATCGACCACGGCTATGTCGCCACGATCTTCGCCGGGAACGCCCTGGCGACGCATGACATCGAGTACGCGCTGTACGGCACGGCCCTGGGCATGGACCGCGAGGGGCAGGCCATCGCCGGGGGCCACCGGCACCACATGGACGCCATCAACGCCGTGCGCGGGGCGGGGTCGATTGCCGCCGCCGTCGAGGACGGGCTGATCAAGAACGGCATCATGTACAGCGCCGTCAAGAACGACATCCCGTTCGTGCTGGCCGGGTCGATCCGCGACGACGGGCCGCTGCCCGAAGTGCTGACCGACGCGCTGGACGCGCAAGACGCCATGCGCGGCTATACGCAGCAGGCCACGCTCGTGGTCATGCTGGCGACCATGCTGCACTCCATCGCCACGGGCAACATGATGCCGACCTTCGTGGAGAAGGAGGGCACGCTGCACCCGGTCTACACGGTGGCGGTGGATGCCGCCGAGATGGTGATCAGCAAGCTGATCGACCGGGGCACGCACCAGGCCTATGGCATCGTGCGCAACGCCGACGATTTCCTCGTCCGTATCGTCCAGGAACTACAGAAATTGGAGGCCGAGCATGAGCGCGATCACGCTCCAGGCGCTGCTGAGCCGCCTGCCCGCTAACTGGGGCGACGTGCGGCAGGCCGGGGCGGACCCGGCCCGGATCACCATCACCGGCGTGGCCGAGGACTCGCGCCGGGTGCAGGCGGGCACGCTCTTCCTGGCGCGCAAGGGCCGCGGCACCGACGGCCACCGCTACATCCCGCAGGCGCTGGCCGCCGGGGCGTCCGCCGTGGCCGGGGAACTGCCGCCCGCCGAGCTACCGGCCCCGCTGCCGCCGGAAGTGCCCTACTTGCAGGTGGCCGAGGGGCGCACCGCCTTCGCCCTGCTGTCGGCGGCGTTCTACGATTTCCCCAGCCGCAAAATGACCATCGTGGGCGTCACCGGCACCGACGGCAAGACCACCACCAGCACCTTCGTCCACAGCATCCTGACCGCCGCGGGCATCCGCACCGGCCTGATCACCACCATCTCGGCGCTGATCGGGGAGGACGCACTCGATACCGGCTTCCATGTGACCACGCCCGAAGCCTTCGACTTGCAGGGCTACCTGGCCCAGATGCTGGCCGCAGGCTGCACCGCCGCCGTGGTCGAGACGACCTCGCACGGCCTCGACCAGGCGCGCGTGGCCTATGTGGACTACGACGTGTCGGTGGTGACGAACGTCACGCACGAACACCTGGATTGGCACGGCTCCTGGGAGAACTATATGGCGGCCAAGGCGCGACTGTTCGACGCGTTGAGCACGACGGCGCGCAAGCCGGGCATCGCCAAGACGGCGGTGCTCAACCGCGACGACCGCTCGTATGCCCATCTCAAAGACAAGCCCGCAGACCGGGTGTTCACCTACTCGCTGGGCGAGGTGGGATCGGCCACCTGCACGGCGAGCGACATCCGGGTGGCGCGCGAGGGCACGAGTTTCACCTTGCACACGCCGGAGGGCACCGTGCCGGTGCAACTCCACCTGCTGGGGCGCTACAACGTCGCCAACGCACTGGCCGCCGCCGCCGCCGGGCTGGCCTGCGGGGCCTCGCTGGAGGCCAACGCCGCCGGGCTGGGCGCGGTCGAGCGGGTAAAGGGGCGCATGGAGTGGGTGCATAGCGGCGACTTCGACGTGGTGGTGGACTTCGCGCACACGCCGAACGCGCTCGAAGAGACGCTGCACCTGGCCCACGCGCTGGTGCCGCCGGGCGGGCGGGTCATCGCCGTCTTCGGCTCGGCGGGCCTGCGCGATGTCGCCAAGCGGCGGCTCATGGGCGACGTGGCGGGCCGCCTCGCCGATGTCACGGTGGTGACGGCGGAGGACCCGCGCACCGAGGACGTGGAGGCGATCAACGCCGAGATCGCGGCGGGCATCGCGGCGCATGGCCGCACGGAAGGCCGCGACTTCGTCTGCGTGCCCGACCGCGCCACGGCAATTGCCAAAGCCGTGGAGATGGCCCGGCCCGGCGACCTGGTGGTGACGTGCGGCAAAGCGCACGAGCAATCGATGTGCTATGGCACCGTGGAGACGCCCTGGGACGAGTTTGCCGCCGCCCGCGCCGCCCTGGCCGCGCGGGGGCCGGCGCCCGCGGGTACATAGTAACCCTGCATAGATGGTGAGGGCGCCGGGCGCGATAAATCGCGCCCGGCGCCGTCAGCGCAGATGCTCGATCTCGAACGATGAGGCCGGACGCACCTCCGAGGTATCGCTGACCACCTGCCCATCCTGAACGGTGATGATGCGCGTGGCCTGCTGGGCCAGCTCGGGGTCGTGGGTGACGAAGATAACCAGCTTGCCCGTGCGGCTGAGCGCGTGGAGCAGGTCGAAGATGCGCGTGCCGGTGGCGCTGTCGAGGTTGCCGGTCGGTTCGTCGGCGATGAGGATGGGCGGGTTGTTGGCGAGGGCGCGGGCAATGGCGACGCGCTGCTGCTCGCCGCCGGAGAGTTCGCTAGGCAGGTGGTGGGCGTGATCCGCCATGTCCACGTGCTGGAGCAGGCGCAGCGCCGTGGCCCGCCGCCGCCCGCGGTGCGACTGGAGAAAGTCCATCGGCAGCATCACGTTTTCGAGCGCGGTCAGCGTGGGCAGCAACTGGAAGAACTGGAAGACGATGCCCACGTTGGCGCCGCGCCAGCGGGCCAGGGCGTTCTCGCTCAACCCGGCGATGCTGCGCCCGGCCACCAGCACATCCCCGCTGGTGGGCTTATCGATGCCGGTGATCATGTTCAAGATGGTGGACTTGCCGCTGCCGGAGTGGCCGACGATGGCCGCAAACTCCCCCGCATAAAACGCGAGATCGACTCCGCGCAGGGCCTGGAAGGTGCGCCGGCCCATGGGGTAGACTTTCGTGACCCGGCGTAGCTGGATCAAGGGCCGGGCGGCGGGTGCGGTGGCGGTCATGGCGGTATTGTACCACGCGGGCGCGCCGCCCCGCCACCGCAGGCATAGAAGTTGCTAGCTCATCCAGGCTACGCTGAGACCGCTTACGGAAGGAGCATCCGCCGCCTATGAATTCAGCATCTCGTTCCGGACCCGTGCTGGTCGCCGTATTCGACACCCAGGAGGACGCGGTGCGCGCGCTCGATGGCCTGCGCGAAGCCGGGGTGCGCCCGGAGCACGTGTCGTTGATGATGAGCCAGGGGCAGGCCGCGCCGGGCGAGGACGACCGGGGCGCGGACGTGGCGGGCGGCGCGGCGAGCGGCGCCACCATGGGCGGCATCCTGGGCGGCCTGGCCGGCTGGCTGATCGGCCTGGGCGCGCTGACCATCCCCGGCATCGGGCCCGTGCTGGGCGCGGGCATTCTGGGCAGCATCCTGGCCGGGGCGGCCATCGGGGCGGCGGCGGGCGGGCTGCTGGGCGGCCTGGTCGGGCTGGGCGTGCCGGAGGAAGAAGCGCGGGGCTACGAAGCCCACGTGCGCGCGGGCCGCATCTTGTTGACGATCCACACAGCCGATGCCGCGACGGCGGGCCGCCTGCGCGATATTGCCGAGGCCAACGGCGCGTATGATGTGCGCATCTACGGGGGCCGGGCCGGGGCACCCGCGCCCGACGTGCCGGTGGCCGTGCCGGAGGGCTACAGGGCGACTCCGGCCGTCCCCGCCACCAGCGTGGGCGCCGGGATGGACCCGATGGACGTGCCGCCGGGGGAACCCGCCGCGTACACCGTCTCCAACACCGTGGACGATGGCGAGGAGACGCGAGAGCCACCGCACGCCACCTGGACCGGCGAGGCCGTCGGCGGCGCGGCGGGCGCCATCACCGGCGGTATCATCGGCGCAGTGGCCGGGGGCCCGGTCGGCGCAGCCATCGGGGCGGCGGTCGGCGGCGGGGCAGGCGCAGGTGCCATGCACATGGCAACCGAGCCGAATACCCAGCCGACGGGCAGCGAGGTCGGGGCGGGCACCGGGGCGGTAGTCGGCGGGATCATGGGCGCGCCGGGCGGGCCCGTGGGCATGGCCGTGGGGGCCGCCCTCGGCGGGGCGGTCGGCGGGGCCAGCGGCGAGATGGTGCAAGACGCCACCGAGGAGATTATCGAGGAGCGGAAGCTGCTGCGGGAAGCCGCGGCCCGCGACCGGAGCGCCCCGGCCCCGGAGCGGGGCGTGGCCCCCACCCCTCCCGCCGCGCCCGCGGGCGTGCCGGGGGCGACCGAATCGCCGGTTGCCCACCTGACCGGGCCCGCGGAAGACCTGAGCGGGCCCGCGGGTGCCCCGCCGCCCCCCGCGACGGATACCCGCGAGCTCACCGGCCAGGCGACGGCGACGCCCTACCGCGGGGCCGGCGAAGCCGCCCGGTCGGCCAAACCGGGCGAGATCCAGGTGGTGCCCGATACCCCCGGCGATCGCGGCATCGACTGGCCGGAAGCGGATGTCCCTGGGGACCGCGGTCCGCGGGGCACGGATACCGAGTACCGTTCAGGGGGCGCGGGCGCCCGAGGAGAAGCAAGCAATGACCAGCGATAACCGCGCGGACCAGGAGCGCCTGGCGCGCAAAACCGACGAAAACACCGTCGATCCCGGCGCGGCGCCGGGGGTGAGCGATGCCGGCAGCGAGGGACAGATGATGGGTACCGGGCTGGCGGGCGTGGGCACCGGCACCAGCATCGGGCCGAGCCGGGGCAATACCGGCCCCGGCACCGGCAGCGACGAGATGGAAGCCCACTACGGCGAGGAGCCGCCCACCCGCCTGACCGAAATGCTGGGCGTGGGGCCGGAGCGGCCGGGCGGCGACGAAGGTTCGCGGCGCCGCCCGGAGGAAAGCGCGATCCTGGCGCGGGAGCGGCAGGCCGTCAACCGCGACGCCACCGAGGCCATTATCGACGCCGATCCAGGCACCACCTACAGCACCAGCAGCACCGCCGGCCTGGGCGACAACGATATTCCCGCCGAGACCGAAATCCCGTGAACTGCGGCGGGGGCCGGTGTTGCGCCGGCCCCGCGGCTTCTTTCCCCGTACCCCCGCCTCCGCGCCGGCATGACTCTCCCCTGCCCGCGGGGTGCGGGGCGGATATTGTGCCTGCCGCAAGCACAAAGTGGATGGCGGCGCGCATACCGGGCGCCCGTTAGCACCTATGCTAGCACAAACCATTGACACGCCCCCTATTCGGTGCTATACTACATTAACGCGACATAATATGAGAGTCGCGCGGTGAGATTCTGTGCCAGGAGTACGCAACCCATGGACGCGCAAGGACCGGACCTGGAGAAGCTGAGCATCTCCGAGCTGGAGTCTCTGATCGCCGAGAAGCGGCGGCGCGAATCGAAACGCATGCTCCGCACAATCGCCGGGCGCGCGCCCGCGGAGCCCCCTGCCCCGCCGGCGACCCTGCGCCCCGCCGGGCTGGCCGGGCCGGAGCCGCCCCCGCGCAAGGGCCGCATCACGCGCCGGCTCAGCGCCGAGGAAGCGCGCGCGGCGCTGGCCCGCGCAGCCGCCGGGGTCCATGGGCGCGGCGCGGCGTTGCCCCCCGCCGACCGCTTCCGCCGCAGCGGCCTGGCCGCCGTGGCCCGGCCTAT
This sequence comes from Chloroflexia bacterium, assembly GCA_035693165.1. GTDB lineage: Bacteria > Chloroflexota > Chloroflexia > QHBQ01 > JAICKM01 > JAICKM01. Next base: position 19,041 of record DASSGZ010000262.1, read on the forward strand.
CAAACGCCGCGGCCCCGCCTGGCTGCAAACCCCGCAGATGCGCAAGAGCATCGACGTCGGGCTCCAGTTGGCCGAAGTCGCCTTCGTGCTCCTCTTCTTTTATGTCGTCTTCCAGTGGCTTTTTGCCGACTCGCAAACCGACGACAACATCGCCGCCGAAATGGCCGCCGTGCAGGTGCCCGCGCATACCGCCGCGCCGAAAGCGAATAACCCGCTGCCCCAGGTGGGTGGGGCGGCCCACGTGCCCGTGGCCGGCGCCCCGACCACGCCCGCGGCCCCTGTCGCCGCCCTCGAAAGCCAGAACGACATCATTCGCAACCGGCTGGCCGGGCAGGGCGGGCTCGGCGAACAGGCCGTCCTCAACCAGATGACCACCACGATCACCAGCACCATGGCCGGCGCCGCCGGGACGCCCGCGGCGGACGACTCTGACGCCGTCGAAAGCAATCCCGCCCTGCCGACCGAGATCCGCATCCCCAAGATCAAGCTGGATACGCGCGTGCGCGAAGTGACCGTGCGCTTCGATACCTGGGAGTGGGAAGTCGCCGACTTCATGGCCGGCCACCACACCGGCACCGCCAACCCCGGCGACACCGGCAATGTCGTGATCGCCGGGCACCGCGATATTCGCGGCTCCGTGTTCCTGAACCTCGACAAACTGAAAAAGGGTGACGATATTTTCGTCTACAGCGGGCGCGGGATTTTCCATTACGTTGTCCGCACCACGAAAATCGTGAAACCCACGGCGATTGAAGTCATGGCGCCCACCAGTGACGCGCGCCTGACCCTCATCACCTGCACCCCGGTGAAAATCGCCAGTCATCGCCTGATCGTCATCGCGGACCTCGATCCGAAGTATGTCGCGCCGGATCGCGCGCGCTAGCGCGACCGGACCAAGCAGGCAATCCGCGCCCTGGCCCGCAGTGACGGCGGCACCCCGATGGGCGTGGCACCAACTAGGAGATCGACTATGAAGGCACTCTGGCGATCCCTTGGCGGAGCGATCCAGCAGTTCTTCGGCATGGGCTATGACGGCCCCGGCGCCGGGCGCCCGGTCCGCTGGACCCTGGCCGAGCGCACGCTGTTGCCCCTGGCGGCGCTGCTGATCATCCTGCCGTTCGGGCTGACGTTGTTTAGCGCCACGCGCGCCGCGCCCCAGCAACAGGCCGCGGAGGTGACGATCACCAAGTCCGCCTCGGCCGGCAGCGTCCCTGCGGGCGGCACGTTCACCTTCAGCATTCAGGTGAGTGCGGTCAACACCGATGTGGTGGGCGTGCGTGTGGACGACAACGTGCCCGCCGAGGTGACCGTCACCGGTGTCTCATCCTCCTGGCCGGGCGCCACGTGCAGCAACGCGGGCAACCACGTCACCTGCGTGAACGGCACGCTGAGTGCGGGCGAGTCGCGCGTCGTGACCATCAGCGTGCAGGTGCCCGCCAACGCCAACGCGACGATCCAGAACACGGCCACCGTGATCTGGACCAACGGGCAGCAACTGATAAGCAACCCGGTCACGGTGGTGCTGGAACCGCCCACGCCCACGCCGACCGACACCCCCACGCCCACGGATACACCGACGCCCACCGACACCCCCACGCCGACCGATACCCCCATCCCGACCGATACGCCGGTGATTCCGACGAACACGGTCGGGCCGACCGACACCCCCGGTCCAACCAACACGCCGGGCGGGGGCGGCGGCAACCCGACGCCCACGCTGCGCCCGTTCCCGACGATCCCGACCCCGCCGACGTTCGCCACGTTCACGCCGGTGCCGGCGCCGACCGATACGCCCACCCAGGTGGCCGGCCCGACCGATACCCCCGTGCCCGGCGGCCAGCCGACGCCGACGCCCATCGGTAGCGTCCCGACCAACACGCCGCCCGGCCCGCCGCCCGGCCCGCCGCCTGGTCCCCCGCCCGGTCCGCCGCCACCTGGTGGCGGCGCCATCACCGGCATGGTGACGCGCAACGGCCAGCCCGCGCCCGGCGTCACGGTAGAGTTGCGCCAGGCGGGCGGCGGGGCGGACAAGATCATCGCCACCGCGCAGACCGACAACAACGGCGCTTACCGCTTCAGCAACCCGCCGGCCAGCCCGGCCAACACGGTCTACTATATCCGCTATTCGGGCGGGGCGAGCAACAGCCTGGCCTTCTGGGCCACGCTGGGCCAGACCTACACGGCCGGCGCCACGCTGACCTTCGCCACGTTCGATATTGCCGATGTGCAACTGGGCAGCCCGGCGGCGGGCAGCAACGTCACCCTGCCGGTCACGCTGACCTGGACCAGCCGCAACGGCAACGACACCTACAGCGTGCGCATTCTCAGCAACGGCAACCAGGTGCTCGACAGCAACGACCTGGGCAAGGCCACCAGCTATGTCATCCCGGCGGGCGTGCTGGGCAACGGCAGCTACAGCGCCGTGGTCCACATCAAGCAGGCCGAAGGCTATGGCGACTCCGGCGCCCGCTTCAGCTTCAGCATCGGCGTGCCCGCCGCGGCCTCGGCCAGCCCGGTGAGCGGGGCGACCATGACGGCCACCCCGGTGCCGCCGCCCCCGCCGCCTCCGCCGCCTCCGCCCTCGCCGCCGCCCACGTCGGTCATCCTCTCGACGCAGGTGCCGGCGCCGCCGGCCAACGACGTGCGCCTCTCCAAGACGGTGGACCACGACGAGGTCAGCCCCGGCGAGACGGCCCGCTTCACCATCAGCATCTGGAACGCCGGTAGCGGCGCGGCGACCAACGCCCGCCTCACCGACGAAGTGCCGGCCGGCGCGCTGGTCGATCTCGGCCACAGCAGCGCCAGCGCGGGCAGCATCGACCTGCGCGGGCAGACCTTCTCGGCAAACCTGGGCACGATCCAGCCCGGCGCGCGCATCACCGTGACCATCATCACCAGCGTGATCGGCCAGCCGAACACCAGCTTCGCCAACCAGGCCCGGCTCGTCTACGACCAGACCCCCGCCGGCATCACGTCGGACAAGGTCACCGTGACCGTCTCGGCGGCGGGCACGCCGCAGGCCAAGCGCACGGCCACGGCCATCGCCAACACCGCCGGCGGCAGCCCCACGCCCAAGCCGAAAGCGACGGCCACGCGGACGCCCAGCGCCGGCGGCGGCACGACCAACACCATCCCCAAGACGGGCGGCGAGTTCCCGATCATCGGGTTCCTGCTCGGCCTAGCGATGCTGGTCACGCGCCAGTTGCGCCTGCGCAACCAGGCGGCGAGCCGGGAAGCTTAACGGGCACCCCCGCGCGTAGGGGCGCGACGACCGGTTGCCGGTCGTCGCGCCTTTTTAGTTGGCCCAAAGCTTGCCTACCGGGTGATCCATGCCGCGCCACTGCGTGGCGCCGCCTCCCGGTCCGCGCAACCTATTGCCCGGCGTGAGTCGATTGTGCTACAATGGATCGGGGCATCTCGCCACAAAGGAGAGTGATCTGACAGTGGAACAAAGTGCGCTGATCGCCAAAATCCGTGATATACCGGATTTCCCGGTCCGCGGAATCATGTTCCGCGATATTACGACCCTGCTCAAAGACGCCGAAGCGTTCCATGAGTGCATGGACAAGCTCGCCAACCGCCTGCGCCCGTACCAGCCGACCAAGATCGTCGCCGTCGAGTCGCGCGGCTTCATCTTCGGGGCGCCGCTGGCCTACCTGCTGGACGCCGGGTTCGTGCCCGCGCGCAAGCTCGGCAAGCTGCCCGCCCCCACCGTCACCGCCGAGTATGCGCTGGAATACGGCACCAATACGGTCGAGATGCACCGGGACGCCATCGACGTGGGCGAGCGCGTGGTGATCGTCGACGACCTGCTGGCAACGGGCGGGACCACGCGGGCCACGATCCAGTTAGTCGAGCACCTGGGCGGCCAGGTCGTGGCGCTCGGCTTTCTGATCGAATTGACCTTCCTCCACGCTCGCGACCAACTGGGCAAGTACAACGTCGTCACCCTGATCCAGTATTAGGCGGCGCGCCGCCGGCCCATCCCCGGCGCGGCGGCCAATCTGCGCCGCAACCGTTCCGTCGCCCTCGCTGTTCGCGCCTGCTACCTGCGCATCTCTTTGGCACCCCTCGCACGGCCGCCGGCATCCACCGGCGGCCGTGCCGATCACCGGCGCGGCGGCGCGGTGGTCCCGTTTTTGCTGGACAGCAGGTGTAGACACCTGCACGCGCGGGGCACCAACCCTGTCCAATGTATCGCAAAGGCACCTCCCCTCCGGGTCAAAGGCCAAAGCCCTCACCCGCTCTGCAAGGCAGCTTGGAGCAAGGACAGTCCCATCCTGACGCCCGGCGCGTGCCCAATAGCACACAAGGGAGGTAATCGGCGATGAGCGACCCTGTCCATGGCTTCCCGGCCTGGATCCGTATAACCCACTGGATCAACTTCTTACTGATGGGTTTTGTCATCCGCGCGGGTATCCAGATCCTGGCGGCCTACCCGCGGCTGTACTGGAACGACCATTGCATCCCCGGCACCGAATGGCTCAAATTCACGCGCAAAATCATCAACCCGGAGCGGCCCTGGATCGCGCGGGAACAGGAGGAAGAGTGGTCGCCGTGGATCGCCCAGCCGGGAGGCAACAACCTGGGCCTGGGGCGCCACTGGCACTTCGTGAGCATCGGCTTCTGGGTGCTGAACGGGCTGATCTACGTGATCGCCCTGATCGCCACCGGCGGCTGGCAGCGACTCATCCCCACTTCCTGGGATGTGATTCCCCAAGCCTGGCAGACCTTCGTGGGCTACCTGACCCTGCAGACACCGCCGGCGAGCGCGTTTAACCCGTTCGACGCCCTACAACAGATCGCCTACGGGGCCGTGGTCTTCTTGCTGGCGCCCTTCCTGATTCTGACCGGGGCCGCGCAATCGCCGGCCATCGATGCCCGCTTCCCCTGGTACGTCAAGCTCTTCGGCGGGCGGCAGGGCGCGCGCAGCCTGCACTTCATCGGCCTGGTGGCCTTCCTGATCTTTATCGTGATCCATGTGACGATGGTGGTGGTCACGGGCTTCGGCGAGAACATGGGCAACATCATCTTCGGGCAACATGACCACGACCAGGGCCTCGCCATCGCCATCGGGTTGGGCATCATTGCCGTCTGCATAATCATCTGGGCGCTGACCTCCGCGGCCTCGCGGGGCGCGCCCCGGCGCTGGCAGCACATCCTGGGCGCGATTATCCGGCCGGGGCTGCGCACGCTCTCTTACCGCTTGCGCTCCCGCCAGACCTACCCGCAGGATGAGATTTCCCCGACCCTGCTTCTGAACGGCTATCCGCCCAACTCGGAGGACTACGAGCGCGAGGTGGCCGGGAACTTCCAGGATTGGGCGCTGGAGGTGGGCGGGCTGGTCCAGCAGCCGTTACACCTGACCCTGGCCGACATTGAAGCGCTGCCCAAGCAGACCCAGGTCACCAAGCACCAATGCATCCAGGGCTGGACGGGGATCGCCGAGTGGGGCGGCGTGCCGCTGAGCGAGATCCTGAACCGGTGCCGGCCGCTACCGGGCGCGCGGTTCATGATGTTTATCTCCGAGCAGTTAGACGCGAAGGGCCGCCCGTTCCACGAGTCGCTGCCCATCGAGATGGCCCGCCTGCCGCAGACTATCCTGGCCTATGAAATGAACTACCAGCCGCTGTCGGTGCCTCATGGCGCGCCGTTGCGGCTGCGCGTGGAGACGCAGGTGGGGTTCAAGATGGTGAAGTGGCTGCGCACGATCGAGTTCGTCGCCAGCTACAGCGGCTACGGGGAAGGCCAGGGTGGTTCGCGCGAGGATATCCAGCAGTTCGAGCCGGTGGTCAGCGTCTAAGGGCTGCGCACAGCGGAGTAGAGGCGGCATCATGTTGTGGTAAGGGCCGCCAGTAGCCGAGCACTGACCCGGCAGTCAAGAAGAGACGCCACCCGGAAGCTTCCGGGTGGCGTCTCTTTTAGGACCGGTGCTAAACGGTGCTGGAGGACTATTCGCGCGGGATGCTCCCCGCATCGGTGCCGACTCCGCGATCCCCTCCGCGGCCGTGCCGTTCCCGGCCTTCATGTTCATCATCGCGCGCGCCAAACTCGCGCGGAATGCTGCCGGCATCCGTGCCGGCTCCGCCATGACCCCGTGCCTCCCAGCGATCCTCATCCTCGGTCTCCGGAAGTTCGCGCGGGATGCTGCCGGCATCGCTGCCGGGTCCACGGTGGCCGTGGCGGCCATGTCCGCGGTCGTGCTCGTTCGCCATTGCTGATACCTCCTGTGAGACTGTCGCCGCGTCAGCCAGAGCGACTGTCTGGGTGAGCAACGCCGCCATGCGTTGCTCGTACAACTTAGCCCTGCTGCTGTTAAGCAAACCCTGTGCCTCAGCCAGGTAGGTCGCCGCGCCGGCCGGATCGGCTTCGCGCAACCAGGTCGCATACTCCAGACAGGTGACCGCCAGTTCCAGGCATAAACCGGCCCGGCGGCATGCGGTCATGCTGACCTCGAACTGCCGGCGCGCCCCGGCGAAATCGCCCGCGGCGGCCAGGGCCATGGCCAGCGACCGGGCCGTGGTCGCCTGGGAGTAATAGTCCTCATCCGCCACCGCCGCGCAAGCCTGTTCGCCATAGGACCGGGCGCCCGGCAGATCGCCTTGCCGCAGCCGCAGTTCGCTGAGCAAGCGGTACGGTTCCGGCAGACTCAGTTGCTGGCCGATCTTGAGGCAGATCGCCAGCGACTCCTGCAGGACAGTCTCCGCCGGCTCCAACGCGTCCTGCTGCAAATAGAGATTGCCCAGGTAGTACAGGGCCACGGCCTCCGCCGGCCGATCATGGTGGGCACGGTAGATCTCGACGGAAGCGCGCAGCAGCTCCTCCGCGGTCGCCAGTTGGTCCAGCGCCGTCAGGGTCACGCCGAGGTAGGTCTGGCAATCGGCCTGGTTGGTAGCGTCGCCCACCTCCTCGGCCAGGCTCAGCCCTTCGCGCAGTTGGAGTTCGGCGGTCTGGAGATCGCCGTGCCAGTACGCGCCCATACCCAGGTCGCGCAGCACCCGCGCTTTGGACCGCCGATGGCCCAGGGCGTCGAATAGGCCCGCGGCTTGCTGCAAACAGGCCATAGCCCGGTCGGCGGCACCCGAGTCCTGGTAGGTCTGGCCGATGCTCCACAGGATGAGCGCCTCGCGACTGCGGTCGGAGACCAGCCGGTAGATCTCCAGCGCCTGCTCGTAGAAGCGCCGGGCCGCGGCCAGGTCGCCCCGGAAATGGGCCACCCGGCCGAGGGTACGCAGGATGTTGGCCTGCAAGCCGGTATCGCGCACGGCGCGCGCCAGGGCCAGGGCCAGGTTCGCCTGCTCCTCGGCCTGATCCCAGTCGCCCCGGTCGGCGGCGATGCGGCTCAACTGATAGAGGGCCTTCGCGCGCAGATCCACCCATTCGATATCGCCGCGGGCCGCCCGTGCCTCGGTTGCCGCCAGCACCTGCTGCAACTCCGCCAGCGCGGGATCGCAGTCGTCCAATTCCTGCAAACATTGGGCATGGAGGCAGAGTAGATCGAGAAAACCGTGTGGCGACGGCAACAGATCGGCCCCCTCCCCCGCCGGCAAGTCCGCCGGCTCGCCGCCGGACACGGGCGGCGCGGCCAGGCGTAGCGCGCGGTCATAGAAGCCGCGGGCCGAGTCGTACAGTTGCCGGGCCTGGGCCTTTTCGCCGGCTTCGCGCAGCGTGGCGATGGCGCGGCGGCGCAGCGCGGCGGTGCCGTCGGGGTCCATCGCCGGGAGGTCCATGCGCAGCAAGGCGGCCTGCTCCCAGTGATAAGCCACCAGGTCGAGATACTCGTCGCGCCGGCCCGCCGTCACTTCCTCGAACCAGCGGGCCACGCGGTTATGGCTCTCGCTGCGGCGGGCCTTGGGCAGCATGCCATAGGCCACGTCGCGCACCAGGCTGTGGGTAAAAGTATATTCCGGCTCATGGCCCATCGTTGATTCCGGCTGGGCGCTCACCAACCCTTGCGCCTGCAGGCTGCGCACGCCGTGGACCAGTTCCGGAAACGAGCGGCCCGGATACAGCGCCCGCAAGACGCCGAGCCAGAAGACCCGCCCCACCACCGCGCCCTGGCGGATCAGGTCGCGCTCGAATTCGGGCAGCCGGTCGATGCGGGCCGCCAGCAGGCCGTGCAGCGTCGGCGGCACCCGCACGGCGCCCAGCGGCCGGGTAAGCCGCCAGCGCGGCGCATCGCCCGACGCGCCGGGACTCAACGCCAGCACGCCTTCTTCAAGCAGCATACGCAGCAGTTCTTCGACGTAATAGGGGTTGCCCTCGGCTTTCTCCTGGATCAAGGCGTCGACCTCGGCGGGCAGCCGGCCGTTCAGCAGCGCCTTGCCCAGCAGGAGACTTTGCGCGCCGGTCAGCGGCGGGAGGTCGAAGAGCCGGGCGCGGGCGTGGGTGGCCCAGCGGGGCCGTTGCTCCGAATGGAACAGGTCGGGGCGGGTCAGCGCCAGCAGCAGCCACGGGGCGGGCGCCGGGGTCTCCAGCAGGTACCCGATCAGTTCGAGCAGGCCGGGATCGGCCCAGTGAATATCCTCGAAGACCAGCACCAGCGGCCGTTGCCGCGCCAGGGCGGTAAAGAAGGTGCGCCAGGCCCCGAACAGTTCCTGGCGCATGCTGGGCAGGTCGCCGCCGGGCACATCGCTCTTGCCGGCCAGGCCGATGGTGTACGCCAGCCGGTCGATGACCCGCCCGGCGTCTGCCGCGCCCGCGGCGCCCAGCGTGTGCCGCACGCCCGCGGCGAGCTTCTGGTGGGCCACGGCGCGCGAGTCGTTATCGAGGATACCGCAACAGGTCTTGAGGATTTCGGCCAGCGCCCAGAAGGTGATATCCTGGCCGTAGGGCAAGCAGCGCCCGCGCAGCCAGCGGGGCGCCGCCGCGCCGCTATGCTGGGCCAGGGCGCGCTGGAACTCCGCCGCCAGCCGCGTTTTGCCGGTGCCGGCAGGGGCCATCAGGATGCCCAGTTGCGGCGCGCCGCCGGCGATCACGCCGGCGTAGAGATCGCTCAAGGCGGCCATCTCCGGCTCGCGCCCGATCAGCGGCGCGCCCTGGCCGCGGATGTCGCGGCCCGTAGTGCGGCTGTCGCGGGTGGCGAGCGGCTCCCAGCAGGCCACCGGTTCCGCCTTGCCTTTGAGGACAAGCGGGGCCAGTTCATGCCAGTCGAAAGCCCGCCAGGCGGCATGATAGGTCATCTGGCCGACGAGGACCTGGCCGGGCGCCGCCGCTTGCTCCAGGCGCGCGGCCACGTTCACGGCATCGCCCATCACCGTATAGTCGCGGCCAGGGCCGGCGCCGACCGTACCGGCCAGCACCTCGCCGGTATTCACGCCGATGCGCATGAGCAGGGGCGCGTGCGTGCGCGGCTCGAACTCTGCGCTCAACTGAGCCAGGGCATGTTGCATATCGAGCGCCGCCCGCACGGCCCGCTCGGCGTCGTCTTCATGCGAACGGGGCGCGCCGAAGCGGGCCATAATGTTGTCGCCGGCAAACTTATCGACCGTCCCCTCATACTGCTCGACAATGGCCGCCAGCCGCCCGAGGGTCGTGTCCATGATCCATTTCACTTCTTCCGGATCCAGTTGCTCGGCAATCCCTGTGAAGCCGACGAGATCGGCAAACAGGGTGGTCACCATCCGGCGCTCGTCGCCGGCCTGTTCCACCGGGGCGGCGAGCGGTAGACGCTCGCCGCAATGTCCGCAAAAACGCATGCCCGGCGGGTTCATGAAGTGGCAGATAGGGCACTGCATAAGTCAAGTCACCCATTCATGGGCCAGGGGTGGGTCCAGGGTCTGCGGCGGCCAACGCCGAGGCTGGATGGACAAAAAAGAGCGCGGCAACGGCCAGGCTCATCATGACGGCGGCGAAGCCGAAGGCCCAGCGATCCGAGTGCATGATGTCGACCAACAAACCCGAGAAGAACGACCCCAGCGGCTGCACCACGGACCAGACAAACGAGGCCAACCCGATAAACTCGCCGCCGCGGTCGCGGGGGATCAGGTCGATCAACAGGGCCAGGCCGAGTGCCGTCGGGCAGGCGTTGCCCAGCCCGGCCAGCACCATGACCGGGATGGCCTGGCCCACGTCCTGCACGGCGGACGCGGCCAGCGCGGCCAGCACGAACACGCCCAACCCGGCGTGCAATACCCGCTTCTTGCCCAGCCGGTCGGCCAGCAGGGTCACGAAGACGGTGCCCGCCGCCGTGCTCAGCACCAGCACGAGGAACAACTGGCTGGCCTGGTTGCCGTTCAGGTGCAGGGTCTGGGTGCCGAAAAGCGTGATGAACGGGGTGGCGCCGCCCGCCGCCAGCCAGTAGAGGCTCATCGCGCCGATATAGCGGCCGGTCTGTTTATAGCGCAAGACATCGCGCAGATAGGCGAGCGGTGGCAGTTTGGGCGGCGGGGGCAAGGGCCGCAGTCGTGGCGCGGCCAGCAAGATCGCCGGCGCGCGCATCCGCGTCGGGGGCGCGAAATGATGGGCCGGCTCGCGCACCATGAGAAAGGTGACGGCAAACGTGAGCAGGAGCACGCCCGCCGTGGCGAAAAACACCCATTCGGCGTGCCGGTCCCAGAAGAACGAGGCGATGACCGAGACCAGCACGGCGCCCACCATGCCGGCCAGGGCCATGAACCCGCCCACCTGGCCGCGCTGGCCTTCCGGCGTAATATCGGCCATCAGCGCCTGGTAGGGGCCGAGCGCGATGAACAGAAAGCCGCCGGCCAGCAGCACCGTGGTGAGCATGATCCAGAACGGCGGGTGCAACCCCAACAGCACCAGCGCCGCCGCCATGAGCGGGATGCCGACCAGGAAGAAGGGCCGCCGCCGGCCCAGCCGGGTGTGCGCTCCATCGCTCATGCGCCCTACGAACGGCAAGACGAGCGCCCCGGCGAACGAGCGCTCATTGGTCAGCGGGCCGATGAGCTGGTGGGGCACCCCGTAGGCGTTGAGGTAGAGCGGCAGTTGGGCGTTGAAGAAGGTGAAGACCATGCCTGCGCCGATACTCGCCAGGCTGAACCACACCGCCCGCGACAGATGCAGGGGCGGGATGTGGGGATGGGCGGGGTGAGCAGGCGCCTCCAGGGGGGCAGGCGCGGCTCCGGCCAGGGTCTCGTCGTCGGCGTGTTGGGTCGGCAATGCACTACCTCGCTACAGAGACTAACGTGTCACGACCGGAACGGTTGCAGCCTTACGTGGAACTTACCATACCCGAAAATGGACCGATCGGCAAGGGCCATGCCAGCCCTGCGGCCCGGCGGCGATCTAGCACGGCGCGCTCAGCCGTGTTACAATACGCGTATGGTACACATTGTGCTTGATTAGGCGGTATAGAAATCACGCCGCCCGGCGCCCGGATGGCCGGACCCGCCTCTTGAGGTGAGCGAACACAGGAGTAACAGCGTGCTGCAAGACGCGGAGATACAAACACCCGCCGCCCCACCGGCGGCGGAAGAGTCACCGGACGGCCGCCCGGCCGGCGCGACGCCCGCCGCGCCGGAAACCCAGGACTCCAACCTGATCCTGAACCCGGCGCAACAGGAGACGCTGACCCAGGAGCGCCGCCTGCTTGGCGCGCTCGGCGCCGCCATCACCCCGCTGGAGCCGGCGTCCGGCGACCTCGACGCCTTGCGCCAGGCCGGGCTCGATCTCGACGAACTGTTCTTGCTGGTCATCGCCGGAGAGTTCAACGCGGGCAAGTCGGCCTTTATCAACGCGCTGCTGGGCGAACGCTTCCTGACCGAGGGCGTGACGCCGACCACCGCCGTCGTGACCCTGCTGCGCTACGGCGACCAGCCGAGCGACGAGCCGGTGGGCGAGGATCTGGCCGAGCGCGCCTACCCGGCGCCGTTCCTGCGTGACATCACCGTGGTCGATACGCCGGGCACCAACGCCATTATCCGCCGCCACGAGCAGCTTACGCGCCATTTCGTGCCCCGCGCCGACCTGGTGCTCTTCGTGACCTCGGCGGACCGGCCCTTCACCGAGAGCGA
>DASSGZ010000263.1:0-2913 GCA_035693165.1 Chloroflexia bacterium
CGCCGCCCCCGTGATCGTCATCTCGGCCCTGGACGACGTGGCCGACGTGGCGCGGTGCCTCGAACTGGGCGCCGAGGACTACATGCCCAAGCCGTTCAACCCGGTGCTGCTGCGCGCCCGGCTGGCCGCCGCGCTCGAACGTAAGCGCCTGCGCGCCCAGCAGCAGGCCGACATGCAGGATGCCGCTCGCCTGACGGACGCCACCCTGGCCCTGGCCGCCGGCGCCTACGACCCCGAGAGCCTGGTCGAAGTGGCCCGCCGCCCCGACCCCCTGGGCCAACTCGCCCGCAGCATCCAGCGCCTGGCCCGCGCCGTCGTCCTTCGCGAGTCCGGTCCCGAGGATCGCTGCTGAGCAGTTAAGTTAAAAGGTAACCTCTCCACAATGCGCGATTCAAATCATCCTCGCCAGGATCCAACTTCGGTCTGGACTTGGCACCGGTATGCGGTGGCGAGCGGCTGGATCGCGTTACTACTGACGCTCAGCGGTTCGCTGTTTCACTTGCCCTGGATAGTTCCGGTTCTCGGTGTTCTGCCCCTGACAATATTTAGCGGCGTTTACCTTATCACCGTCCGTGGCTTTGCTGCTGGTATGAAGCGCCTTCTCGGACTCGGAGGACTTGCCGTATGCGTGGCGTTCATCGGCTCGGCCCTCGTATCGAATTCCAATCCGACGATTAACGGAGTAGGCCAGTATTTTTGTACGGTGGAAGCACGATCATGGTAATCTGTATACTTCTTGGTCTGCTTATGTACTATCTCACACAATCACGTTGACATAATAACGTGAAGCCTCATTGGGTGTGGGTTTACGTGCAGAAGGCGCGCGCCGTGGCGACGAGAGTGGCAGCGCAGGCTTCGACGCCGGCGAGATCGACCCATTCGCTGTCGGCGTGGAGGCCGGAGCCGCGCGGGCCGAAGGCGATGCTGGGGATGCCGGCGGCGCCCAGCAGCGCGGCGTCCATCCAGAAGGTGGCGCCCACCAGCGGCGGCGCCGCGCCGAGCGTGGCGGTAGCAGCGGCGGTGAGCGCCTGCACAATGGGCGAGTCGGCGGGCGTTTCCAGCGGCGGGCGGACGAAGGTGACGGTGGCTGTGCCCTGGAAGCACGGGTCGGCGGTATGCAGGGCGTTCACGATGGCCGCGAACTCGGCCTGAACGGAAGCAGGGGTTTCGCCGGGCAGGGTGCGGCGCTCCACCTGTAGCTCGCAATGGGCGGGGTAGGTGGAGAGTTCCGTGCCGCCTGCGATGAGCGAGGCGTGCAGCGAGCCATGGCCCAGGAGGGGGTGGGCCGGGCGCTGCTGCAAGGCGGCGTCCAGCCGCTCCAACGCGACCAGGACGCGGCCCATGTGGGCGATGGCGTCGATGCCGTCGGCGCGGCGGCTGCCGTGGGCGGCGCGACCCGACGTGGTGAAGGTGGCCCAGGCGAAGCCCTTGTGTGCCACGCAAATTTGCAAATCGGTCGGCTCGGTGACGATGGCCCCGCCGATGGTGGCGGCTACCGGCCCCAGGTGGGCCAGCACCGCCTCGGTGCCCAGGCTGGCGTGTTCCTCGTCGGCCACCGCGGTCACGATCAGGTCACCGCGCAGCCGGGGGCCGCGGGCCAGGGTAGCCGCCGCGTGCAGGATGGCCGCGAGGCCGCCCTTCATGTCGTAGGCGCCGCGCCCATAGAGCCGCCCGTTCTCGGTGCGGGGAGTCATGGGATCGGGCATGCCGCCGAAGCCTACGGTATCGAGGTGGCCGTTCAGCAGCAGGGCGCGCCCGCCGCCCGTGCCGCGCAACCGCCCGACCACGCTGGGCCGGGCGGGCTGCGGCGCCACCCAGGCTACCTCCAGCCCGGCGGCGTGCAGAAAGTCCGCCACCGCCGTGGCAATGGCGCCCTCGCCGGGCGCGCCGGGGGCCAGCACCGGGTTGCGCGAGTCAATGGCGACCAGGCGCGCGAGCAAATCCGCGACGCCGGAGGACGGCGGCATGATCAGGCGGCGCCGGCGGGCACCCGCGACTCGTCCAGTTCGGCCTCGGTGGGCGGCGGGGCGCCCAGTTCGGGGTCGGCCTCGCGCACCGCCTCGGGCCGCAGGGCCGTGTCCAGCACCTCGCTCATGTCTTCCACCAGCACGAACTTGATCTTGCGCCGCACATGGACCGGGATCTCGCCCAGGTCCTTCTCGTTCTTGCGCGGCACGATCATCGTGGTGATCCCGGCGCGGTGGGCCGCCAGTACCTTCTCCTTCAGGCCGCCGATGGGCAGCACCTTGCCGCGCAGCGTGATCTCGCCGGTCATCGCCACGTCGCGGCGCACCGGCCGCCGGGTAAGCGCCGAGATCAGCGCCGTGGTCATGGTCACGCCCGCCGAGGGGCCGTCCTTGGGGATCGCTCCGGCGGGGACGTGGATATGCACGTCGAGCTTCTCGAAGCGCTTCGGATCGACACTGTAGCGGCTGGCCCAGGATCGAGCGTAGGACAGCCCGGCCTGCGCCGACTCCTTCATCACGTCGCCCAGTTGGCCGGTCAGCAGCAGGCGCCCGCGGCCCTCCATCAGCGTGACCTCGATGCCCATCGTGTCGCCGCCCACGGGCGTCCAGGAGACGCCGGTCGCCAGGCCCACTTCGTCCTCGCGCTCAGCCACACCCCAGGAGTAGCGCGGCGGCCCCAGGAACGGCTCCAGGTTCTTTTCCCGGATGAGGTAGCGCTTGCGTGCTTTCTTCGTGCGCTGTGGGGGCACGGCTCCGTCGGCCAGGCGCACGGTGTCGGCGGCTACCGGCGTCGCGGGCGGCTCGGCGGGCGCGCTCTCGGCGGGCGCTTCGGTGGCGGGCGGCGGCTCGTCCGGCGGCAGGGCGGCGGCCACCTCGCGGGCGATCTTGCGGCAAACCGTGCCGATCTCGCGCTCCAGGTTGCGCACGCCCGCCTCGTGGGTATACT
>DASSGZ010000264.1:0-2891 GCA_035693165.1 Chloroflexia bacterium
CGGCCAGTCCCCCGACTACGACGGGCACCACCAGGTCGTCCAGATGGTCCGCGCGGCTTTCCCGGATGTGCAGATGACGCTGGAAGACCTGATCGCCGACGGCGACCGGGTGGTGGACCGCTGGACGATGCGGGCGACGCATACCGGCAACTTCGCCGGCATGCCGGCCACCGGCAAGCAGTTCACCATCGGCGGGATCGACATCAGCCGCCTGGAGAACGGCAAGATCGTGGAGGTCTGGCACCAGGAAGACATCATGGGGATGATGCAGCAGCTTGGCGCCATCCCCGCGCCTGCCGCAGCGGGGTAGGGTTTGCCCCGCGGATAGCACGGGGGCGGTCCAAGCGGGCCGTCCTCGTCTTGTGTTATCCCGGTCCGGGATCAGACGCCGCTGGGCGCCTTGCCGCGCTCCAGGGCGACGAGCAGCACGGCGATGTCGGAGGGCGTGATGCCGCCGATGCGCGCCGCCTGGCCGATGGTGGCCGGGCGGAACTGGCTGAACTTCTGGCGCGCCTCGTTGCGAATGCCCAGCACGGTGGTGTAGTCGAAGTCTTCGGGCAGGCGGCGCTCTTCCACGCGCTGTAGGCGGCGGACTTCGGCCTCCTGCTTCTCGATGTAGGGGCCGTACTTGGCCGCCACCGTCACCTGCTCGGCCACCGCGGCGTCGTCCGTCAGCCCCAGGGCGGGCAGCAGCGGCCAGTCGCTCTCCGGGCGGCGCAGGTACTCGGCGACGGTGACGGTGCGCTCGGGCAGCGCCCAGCCCTGGGCGGCCAGCGCCGCCGCTTCGGGGGCCAGCGGGTTGATGCGGATGCCGTCCAGCCGGGCCAGCAGGGCGGCGATGCGCTCGCGCTTGGCCTCGACGCCCTCGTAGCGGGCGCGGTCCACCAACCCCAGGTGATAGGCGATGGGCGTCAGGCGCAGGTCGGCGTTGTCCGAGCGCAGCAGCAGGCGGTACTCGGCGCGCGAGGTGAACAGGCGGTACGGCTCGGTCAGCACGTGCGTGGTCAGGTCGTCCACCATCACGCCGATGTACGAATGGCTGCGCGGCAGCACCAGCAGCCCGCCGTCGGCCAGCGCGCCGGCCATGCCGCGGGTCAGGTCGGCGTTGAGCGTATCTTCCGGCCAGGCGGCCAGGGGCGCGGGGCGCGGGTCCAACGGGTGAAACGGGCCGGGCGTCCCCTGCTCGGCGGCGCGGGCGCTCAGTGCCGCGTTGATCCCGGCCAGGATGCCCTGCCCGGCGGCCTCCTCGTAGCCCGACGTGCCGTTGATCTGCCCGGCCAGGAACAGCCCGGCCACGCGCTTGGTCTCCAGTGCGGCAGTGATCTCGGTGCTGGGCACGGCGTCATATTCCACCGCGTAGCCGATGCGCATGATCTCGGCGTTTTGCAGGCCGGGGATCGAGCGCAGCATGGCCCACTGCACGTCCTCCGGCAGGCTGGTGTTGGCGCCCTGCACGTAGACCTCGTTTGTCTGCCAGCCCTCCGGCTCCAGGAAAAGCTGGTGGCTCTCCTTGTGGGCGAAGCGCACGATCTTGTCCTCGATAGACGGGCAGTAGCGCGGCCCCACGCCCTCGATGCTGCCGTTGAACATGGGCGCGCGGCTCAGGTTGGCGCGGATGACCGCGTGGGTCTCGGCGGTGGTGTGGACCATGTAGCAGGGCATCTGCGGGCGCCAGGCGGTCGGCGCCGGGTTGGGGTAGCCGGGCAGGGGCGGGCGCAGCACCGGCTCGACCGGCGTGTGGCTGAACGCCAGCGGCGTCGGGCTGCCGAACTGGTACTCGACCTGACTCCAGTCGATGGTGCGGGCGTCGATGCGCGGCGGCGTGCCGGTCTTGAGGCGCAGCAGCGGGAACTTGAGCTCGCCCAGGTTCTCGGCCAGGGCGATGGACGGCGCCTCGCCCGCACGCCCGGCGCTGGCCGTGACTTCGCCCATGATGATGCGCCCGCGCAGGAAGGTGCCCGTGGTCAGCACGACTGACCGCGCCCGGTAGGTGCGCCCGGTGGCGGTGACGATGCCGGTGACGCGCAGGCGGCGGCGCGGGTTGGCGATGGCTGCGTCGGCGGCCTGGGCGCTGGGGTCGAGCGTGCCGCCGAAGTCCGCGGCGTCCTCCCCGGCCAATGGTTCCAGCAGCAGTTGGGCGGCGGCGCCCTGCTTGAGATCGAGGTTGGGCGCCGTCTCCAGCGCGGTCTTCATGGTCAACTGGTAGAGCTTCTTGTCGCACTGGGCGCGCAGCGCCTGCACGGCGGGGCCTTTGCTCGTGTTGAGCATGCGGATCTGGATGAACGTGCGGTCGGTGTTGCGGCCCATCTCGCCGCCCAGCGCATCGATCTCGCGCACCACGTGGCCCTTGGCCGGGCCGCCGATCGACGGGTTGCACGGCATGAGCGCCACGCTGTCGAGGTTGAGGGTCAGCAGCAGCGTGCGCCGGCCCATGCGCGCGGCGGCCAGCGCGGCCTCGCACCCCGCGTGCCCCGCGCCCACCACAATCACATCGTACTGTGCCTCGTTCATGCTCGCCATCCTACCCAGCCCGCCGCGCGGGAATGCTGCATACTGGTAACGCGCGGTCCACCACCGCAACGTATGATTGTACCATACCGTCAGCCGGCCCGGCAAGAACCCATTGCCGGGATCGCTGCGTAATTCCACCGCGAAGGCGCGAAGGACGCGAAGTTTCTTTATACCATTCTCATTCTTCCCGTTCTTGGCGCCTTCGCGGTGGAGGAACCTCGTTTTTACCTGCGGCGGTAGCCCACCGGGGCGGCGATCAGTCGCGCCGGGCGTCCGTGGCCGGGCGGCGGATGACCTTGTTGACGCTGGCCTGGTCTAGCGGCTTGATGATCATCTCGTCGATGTTCACGTGCGGGGGCCGGTTGGCGGCGAAGAGGATG
>DASSGZ010000265.1:0-9823 GCA_035693165.1 Chloroflexia bacterium
GATGATGTCCGGCGCCTCATCGCCGGCCCCAACTCCGTCTATATTTGCGACGAGTGCGTGGACCTCTGCCGGGAGATTATCGACGAAGAGGAAACCAGCGTCCAGAAGCCCGAAGTCAACATCGGGCGCACCATCCTCAAACCCAAGCGCATCTACGAACTGCTGAACCAGTATGTGATCGGCCAGGAACGCGCCAAGAAGGTGCTCTCGGTGGCCGTCTACAACCACTACAAGCGCATCGGCAGCAACAACCGCGGCGACGATGTGGAGTTGCAGAAGAGCAACATCCTGCTGCTCGGCCCCACCGGCTCGGGCAAGACCCTGCTGGCCCAGACCCTGGCGAAGATTCTCGACGTGCCCTTCTCCATCGCCGATGCCACGGCGCTGACTGAGGCGGGCTATGTCGGCGAGGACGTGGAGAACATCCTGCTGCGCCTGCTCCAGGCCGCCGACCTCGATATTGCCCGCGCCGAGAAGGGCATCGTCTACATCGACGAGATCGATAAGATCGCGCGCAAGAGCGACAACCCGTCGATCACCCGCGACGTGTCGGGCGAGGGTGTGCAGCAGGCGCTGCTTAAGATCATCGAGGGCACGGTCGCCAACGTGCCGCCCCAGAGCGGCCGCAAGCACCCGCACCAGGACTTCATCCAGATCGACACCAGCAACATCCTCTTCATCTGCGGCGGCGCCTTCGAGGGGCTGGAGGAGATCATCTCGCGGCGCGTGGGCGGCGGGCGGGCCATGGGCTTCCAGCGCGGGGCGGACCCCGACAAGGCCGAGGCCGAGGTGATGTCCCAGGTGATCCCGGAGGACCTGCTGAAATATGGCCTGATCCCCGAGTTCGTCGGGCGCCTGCCCATGGTCGTGTCGCTCAACTCGCTGGACAAAGGCACGCTGATGCGCATCCTGACCGAGCCGAAGAACGCGGTGATCAAGCAGTACCAGAAGTTCTTCGCCCTCGACCGGGTGGAACTGGCCTTCAGCACCGACGCCCTCGAAGCCGTGGCCGACCGCGCCCTCGAACTCAAGACCGGCGCCCGCGGCCTGCGCAGCACCATCGACGAGGTGTTGCTCGACATCATGTACGAGCTACCCTCGATGGAAGGCGTGCGCCGCTGTGTCGTCACCGGCGAGGTCATCAACGACCGCCGCCCGCCGCTGCTCCTCTCCCGCTCCGACCGGGAGATCAACGCAGACGAGCTGGAAGACGCGAGCTACCTGCCCGAAAGCGCCTAGCTCCGCAAGCCCGGCCCGGCAATCGCGGGGGTGAGTGCAAACTCGCCCCCTTTTTGTGCGCGGTACGCAGCCTGCTGCCTGCCGTTTCCCGTCGTCCTTGTCACTCTGAGCGCAGCGAAGAGTCTCGTCTCGTGAGGGAACAAGACGAGATGCTGAACGCAGTGAAGCATGACAACGTAGGCTGGAAGCAGTACTGCGGCGGATCTACCCCGCCAGCGGCCGGGGGCTATCCTCAGCGTGTTCCGGGCGCAGGACGCCGATGTAGGGCAGGTTGCGGTATTTTTCCTGGTAGTCGAGGCCGTAGCCGACCACGAAGCGGTCGGGGATGCGGAAGCCCACGTAGGTCAGGGGGATGTCGATCAGGCGGACGCTCTGCCGGTCGAGCAGGGCGCAGACTTCGAGCGAGGCCGGCTGGCGGGCGCGCAACATGCGCAGCAGGAAGGCCACCGGTAGCCCGGTGTCGATTACGTCTTCCACCAGGATCACGGGCCGCCCGGTGATCGGCGTGGTCAGGTCGTAGAGGACGGCGACCGCCGCCCGGCTGCCGCGGGCGTGCGGCCCGTAGCGGCTGATGGCGAGGAAGTCCATTTCCACCGGCAGGTCGATGGCGCGCACCAGGTCGGCCATGAAGAACGTCACGCCCTTGATCACGCCGACCAGCACGGGCGCCGGGCCATCCGCGTAGCGCGCGGTGATCTCGGCGCCGAGCGCGCGCACGCGCGCCTGCAACGTGGCTTCGTCAATCATCACTTCCGCGATGTTTGCATCCAGGGCGCGGGCGCCGGGGCTTGCTATGCCGCCGCGCACTTGTCAGGTCCGGTTTGCACGGGGGGCGGGGGTTCGATAGCGGCGGTGGGCAGTCCGAAGCCGGCCAGCAGGCGCTGGAAGTCGCGGCGATAGAGCAGCTTGATCTGGATGTGCGGGTAAAGCTGGCGCAACAGGCGCAGCTTGCGGTTCTTGCGCCGCACCAGGCTCTGCTTCATCACCGTCAGTTCGATGTAGAGATCGTACTCCGGCAGGTAGAAGTCGGGGCGGAACTGGCGGGTCACGCGCCCGTCGCGCCATTCCAGCGGGAACTCGTCGGGTTCGTAGCGCCACTCGATCTGGTAAAATTCGAGCAGTTGGGCGAATTCGACCTCGGCGCGGTGGGCGAAGCGCACACCGGCGACGGTGTAGGGGTCGGGGGACGGAGATGCGGCGTCCGCGGGGCCGGCGGGGGCCGGGACGCCCGGAAGGTGCGGGGCCGGCTCCTGGGGGGCCGGCGCGGCGGGATTCGCCTGTTGATCCATAAGTAACCTGCGTGTGACGCTTCGCGGCACGAGCCCACGTCACGGGGCGCCACGACTCTACATAACGCAATCATATTATAACACGGACGCCGCCGCGATACAAGAGCCGGCACCATGGTTCGCGCAAGCAGATCATGTGCCATAGCATGACAAGCGCGCGGCGCTGCCGGCATGGCGGTGTAGGGGCCGGTTTGAAACCGGCCCATGCCGGCCGACCGGGCACCCGCGCAAACAGGATGGCGGGACAATGGCCCACTTCTTGATCAGTCCTGGGCGACACCGGCCGCCCGGCCTGGCGGTCGGGGGTAGCGGGGGCGGGATCGGCTCGGGTTATAGCGAAGGAACTGCGGCAGCGGCATGCAACCACTGGTCATCGGCATCGCGGGGGGCAGCGGATCGGGCAAGACCACCGTGACCAACGCGATCATCGCCGCGGTCGGCGCCGAGCAGGTGGCGCTGCTGCAACAGGACTCCTATTACCGCGACTTCGGCGCGCTCTCGCCGGAACAGCGCCTGGCGATCAACTGGGACCACCCCGACGCGCTTGAAGACGAACTGCTGATCGCCCATGTCGCGGCCTTGAAGGCGGGCCGGCCGGTGGCGGTGCCCTGCTACGACTTCCGCAACTACCGGCGCCTGGATGCCACGGTGCCGGTGGCGCCCCGCCCGGTGATTATCGTCGAAGGCATCCTGGTGCTGGTCGAAAAGGAACTGCGCGACCTGATGGACATCAAGGTCTTTGTCGACATCGACGCGGATGTGCGCTTCGTGCGCCGCCTGGAGCGCGACCTCACCGAGCGCGGGCGGTCGGTCGAGTCGGTCATCGCGCAGTACATGAGCACGGTGCGGCCCATGCACCTGGAGTTTGTCGAGCCGAGCAAGCGTTACGCCGATGTGATCGTGCCGCGCGGCGGGCATAATCGCGTGGCCATCGGCATGCTGGTCGCCAGGGTCCAGGCCGCCCTGCACGACGGAGATGGATAAGCATGCACACCTGGATCGGGTTTTTATCGAGCTTTCTCGCCAGCGCCGTGGAGGTGGTTGAAGCGGTGACGCTGGTCCTGGCCGCCGGGGTCACGCGCGGCTGGCGCAGCACCTGGATCGGCGTGGGGTGTGCCGCACTGGCGCTGGCGGTGCTGGTGGTGGTGTTCGGGCCGGCGTTGCAGGGCCTCATCCCGCTGGACGTGCTGCGCATCGTCATCGGCACGCTGCTGCTGATCTTCGGGCTACAGTGGCTGCGTAAGGCCATCATGCGCTACACCGGTCTGAAGGAATTGCACGACGAGTCGCGCATCTACCAGCGCGAGGTGGCCGAACTGCAAGCCGCGCCGGGCGCACAGGCGGGCATGGACTGGACGGCGTTTACCGTGGCCTTCAAGGGCGTGCTGCTCGAAGGGTTGGAAGTGATCTTCATCGTGATCACCTTCGGCCTCAGCGCCGGGGATCTCACGCCGCCGCTGCTGGGCGCGGTGGCTGCCGCCGTGGTCGTGGTCGCCGTGGCCGTCGTCATCCACCAGCCGCTGAGCCGGGTGCCGGAGAACACGCTCAAGTTCGTGGTGGGCATCATGCTCTCGGCCTTCGGCACCTTCTGGGCCGGGGAGGGCATCGGCCTGGAGTGGCCGGGCGCCGACCTGGCGATCCTGGGCCTGCTGGTGTTCTACGCGGTGGTGGCCGGGCTGATCATCCTGGCCTTGCGCGGGCAGGCCCCGGCGCGCGGAGAGGCGGTGCGCGAGCTATGAAGTACATCCGCGGCTTCTTCGCCTTCTGGTACGATTTCATTGTCGGCGATGCCTGGGAGGTGGCGGCGGGAGTGGTGATCAGCCTGCTGGTGCTGGGGCTGGCCCTGCGCTACGCCGATAGCCCCGCGCTGGATGTCGCCGCCGCGTTCCTGCTGCCGCTGGCGATTGTCGCGCTGCTGGCCTATAGCCTGTGGCGCGTGCGCGGCACGGGCGGGCACTAGCACCATGGCCCTGCGCGACTGGCTGACCATCGACGACTGGCTGCGCCCGGCGATGCTCGTCACCTGGGCGGTGTCCGCCGAACGCGTGCGCCCCCACGTCCCGCCGCCGCTGCTGCTCGACACCGTGCCCGGCCCTGGCGGCGCCCCCCTGGCGCTGCTGACCGTGGCCGCCGTGCTCAATGTGAACATGCACCCCCGGCTCGCCCCGCGCCTGCGCCTCACCTTCGCCCAGGCCAACTATCGGACCTACGTGCAGCCTCACGCCGGCGGGCCGACCGGCGTGTACTTCTTCGGCAACTTCGTCAGCGCGCGCCTGCCCTGGCTGCCCACCTGGCTGATGTCGCCCAACGTCTACTACGGCTCGGCACGCTTCGCCGGGCGGGTGCCGCGCACGCGGGGTGGCACCTGGCAGGTGCGCATGGAACTGGCGAGCCCGCTCGGCCCGACGATCCTGGATGCCTCCGGGCCTTGCGAGCCGGGTCGCGAGCGCCTCTTCTGGCCCGACGCCACCCAGGGCGCCCACTTCCTCACCCATCGCCTGCTCGGCTACTACCTCGACCGGCGGGGCGGCGTGGGCCTGCTGCCCGTCGAGCATGTGGAGATGCAGCCCTGGACCGGCCAGGTCCGCCAGGCCGTCTGCGGCCCCTGGCAGCACTGGGGCCTGCTCAGCGCCGCCGAAGTGGCCCAGCCGCTCAGCGTGCTGGTCGATCCCTCCGTCCGCTTCCGCGCCTACCCGCCCCGGCGGGTGCCGCCCCGCACCTAGTCCAGGCAAACGCAGGGGCCGGTTTCAAACCGGCCCCTACACGGAGCAATCAGGGTATCAGCGCGGGCGCGATAGATCCTCCGCCTACTTGTCCGGCAGGGCGAAGTGCACTTCGCTGCTGCCGAGCGCGCTCTGGATTACCAGTTGCAGGGACAGCGTGTCCTCCGGCAGGTCGAAGGCCAGCAGCGGGTGGGTCAGTCCCTGGGCCGGCACGGCGGCGTCCAGGCCGGCGCGGCCTTCCTGCTGCAAGAAGGCGCCGAAGATCTCGTTGTTCTCCAGCGGCAGGGGGTAGTAGGTGTGGTCGTCGGCCTCCTGCAGATGCCAGCGGAACGATTGCGCGAGATCGTGCGGGCTGGTCTGCTGGTTGCGGGCATCGACCCACAGCAGATAGAAGCGCCCGGTGGGCCGGATCGTGAGGCGCTGCTTGGGCAGGACCAGCGTGGGCCGGCTTTCGGCGCGGGCCAGCGAGATCGTCCAGCCCTCGAAGTCCACCGTGCCGCCCACGGCGGGCAGCGGCGTGGCCGTCGGCACCTCGGTGGGCGGGCCGGAGGGCGGGACCGTCGGCGGGAGCGTGGGCGGGGGCGGCACGGTGGGCACTGGCGCGCCGCCCAGCCCGCGCAGCCGGTACTTCACGGCGCGGTCGCGCAGAGCGACGAAGAACTCGCCGTCGCCCACCGGCGCCAGGGTGCCGACGGCGCCCAGCGGATCGACCAGGCCCAGGTAGCGCCCGGTGGCGTCGAAGACCTGGATGCCCTGGCTGTCGTGCACATAGATTCGGTTTTGCGCGTCCACGGCGATGGTTTGCGGGCTGTCCAGCCGCCCAGGGGTGTCGCCCTTGCCGATCAGCGTGCCCAGGAACGTGCCGTCTGCCGCCAGCTTATAGACGGCGGCATTGTTGCGGCCCAGGAGATACAGGATGCCCTGGGCGTCGGCGGCCAGGCGTAGGTCGTCCTCCTCGGTCGCGGTGTGGCCTTGCAGCGGGTGGAGGAAGCGCCGCAGCTCCTGGCCGTGCGCGTCGAGTTGCACCAGGTTGCCGGTGTGGCCCATCGTCGCCAGCAGCGTGCCGTCGGGCAGCACGAGCAGTTCGCCGAAGCCGAAGAAGCCGAACTTGTCGTCCTTGAACGTGAACGTATCCAGCAGGCGTCCCGTCGCCCCGTCGTACTTGCGGATCGCCTGGCTGGTCACCAGATAGACGTTGCCTGCCCGGTCCACGTTCAGCGAGTCGGGATACTGCTCACCGGCGGGCCAGCCGGCCAGGAACCGGCCCTGCGGATCGAACTTCAACACGCGCCCCGGATTCGAGTCGGTCACGTAGATATTGCCCGCGCCGTCCAGGGCCACGGCGCGCGAGTCGTTGAACGCGCCCGGCCCTGGCACCGTGCCGGCCACCATCTGCACCGGATCGGCGAAGGCCGGCGTGGGGCTCGGCAGGACCGGCAGCATGGTGCGGAAATCGAACGAAGGCGGGTTGGTCTTGGCGAACAGTTCGTTGCCGGCCAGGTAGAGGGGCAGGCCCACCGTCAGCAGGATGAACAGCACCAGCAGCACGCCGCATCCGGCGCCCATGCCCCGGCTTGTGCCGCTCGCCATGACGGGCGGCGACGGGCTCACCGGCAGTTGCACCACGACGGTGTGCGCGGCGGGCGGGTGCGGGGCGGGGGTCCGCAGCTCCGGAGGGACAACAACCGAATCGCCACAGTATGGGCACGTCACTGTCGTCGCGGCTCCATCGGGCTTCAGGGGGCCGCTACAGGACGGGCATTGAAAAACCTGCGCCATCCGTGATTCCTCGTCTTCAACTAGGGCTAAATGGGTCGCTTGTGCGGGCCGCGGATCGGGCGCCTGCCGGGATCGCCGTTCGGCCCCCGGCCCGTCCGCGACGGGAAGTATGGTTCCAGTATAGAGATTCGCCGCCCGGCCTACAAGGACCATCCGGGCCTGGAAATGGTACAGTTAGCGGTACAAGCAACGGGCCGATAGTCCTTACGCCGGGCGCCAACACGCGCCGGCGGGCGGGGCGCGCCCCGGTGGCTGCCTGTCGCATATATTATTGCGGCAGAGGCCGGCAGGGCACGCGCCTACGGCCCGGCGGCGGCCGCAATCGTGGCGCTGTGCAGCGCGAAGCTGAGGAAGCGCGGGTCGGTAGGCGAGGCTTGCTGGGGGGGCGAGTCGAAGGCGATCACCAGGTCGGCGTGCCCGGCGGTGAGGGCGGCGGGCAGGTCGAGCGTGTAGCTGTTGACACCCGGCCCGACCTGCCAGGTGGTGAGCGGTTGGCCGTTGACGGCGACGGCGACGGGGCGCGTGGGCGGCTGGGGCGCGGGCGGCGGCAGGCTGCCCAACATCAGGGTCAGCCGGGCGCCCTGCGGCTGGCCGCCGCGCAGGCGGATGCTCGACTGGGCGCCGGGGCCGGCCCAGCGGAACGGCGTGCCGCCGGCGTCCAACTCGCCAATCTGGAAGCCGCGCACGAAGCCGATGTCGTCGCGGCCGGGGGCCAGTGTGGTCGGGGCCGGGCCGAACTGCGTCCAGGCCCAGTCGAGGAAGATCGCGTTAAAGGTGGGGGGCACGGCGCGTGCCACTTCGCCCGACTCGGCGGGGCGGCCCAGCCCGCGCAGCAGATCGGCCAGCAGGGCGCGGGTGCGCCAATCGCCCGGCTCCTGCTTGAGGCCATCGCGCCAGGCGCCGACGGCGGCCTCCGGCTGCCCGGCCCGCACCTGCACCTGGCCCAGGTCGCGGCGCACGGCGGCGCAGGTGCGCTCCAGCCCCGCCGCGGTGGTGTACTGCGCGATAGCGGTCGCAAAATCGCCCGCCGTCGCGGCCTGCGCCGCCTGGGCCATCGCGGCGTTCGCCTCCAGCGCCCGGCTCATGCCCGGCACGAAGGTGGGCAGAGTGGCGGCGATCCAGAGCAGGCAGGCGCCGCCCGCCAGCAGCGCCGCGCGACCGGGCCGCCACCGCCCGGTCGCGGCATCGCGCAGCCCGGCCCAGGCCGTGAGCGCCGCCAGCGCCGCGAACACCGCCAGCACGCTGAACAACTGGTAGCGGTAGCGAAACTCGTTGTGGGTGAGCGCGCCGGTCAGCACGTAGACGGCGACCGTGCCCGCCGTGAGCCACCAGAGCGCGTTGCGTGGCGCAAGCAGCCACCCGGCCAGCGCCCCGCCGAACAGCACCACCCACCCCCACCAGGCCAGGAAACTGAACACGTCGCGCTCGTCGCAGTCGTGGCCGGGCAGCTTCTCGCGCAACTGGTAGCCCAGTTCGGTGAAGTCGTCGGGCGCCAGGCTGTCGATCATCCGTTGGCTGCTGCGCTGCACGAACTCCGCCGGGTGGGCGATCATCCAGCTCACGGCGTGGGCCAGCGCGTAGTTGCCCCGGTCGGCGGGGTTGGGCAGGTTGTAGAGTTCCTGGCGCAGTTCGGGTAGGCTCAGGTCGGTGTTGTCGGTCCAGATGACGTAGTAGCCGCTGGTGTCGAGCGGCAGGAAGCGGCCATAGTGCAGGGCATTGCGCACCGCCCACGGCGCCAGCACCAGCAGGATGCAGACGACGAAAGCGCCCGCCGCCGCGAGCCGGGGCCGCCGGGGCAGCCCGCGGCGGACCAGGATCGCGCCCGCCACCAGCACCAGCAGCGGCGTCATGCTGGCCCGTGTGAGCAGCGCCAGCCCCGCCAGCGCGCCGGCCAAGGCCGCATAGCCCACCGCGCCCCGCGGCGTGGTCGCGCGAAAATAGGCCACCAGCGCCCAGATGAGCGCCGTGAGCAGTAGCAGGAACAGCGTCTCGGTCAGGAAGAAGCCGGTGTAGAGGACCAGCGACGGCTGCACGGCCAGGATGAGCGCCGCGCCCAGCGCCACGTGGCGCGGGTTGACCCGGCCCAGCGCGCCCGGCGGGAAGGCCGTCAGGACCAGGCCGTAGGTTGCGGCGATGGTCAGCAGCGAGACGGCGATCTGGGCCACCTGCAAGGCGACCAGACTGTCGTTGCTGAGCCGGAAGACGCCCGCGATGAAGACGATGTAGGCGGGCGGGCGGATCCAGAGCCAGCGGTCTGGGATGCCCAGGCCGTGGGCCAGCGCCTGCGCCGCCTCGACGTAGTTGCCCTCGTCGCCGATGATTGGGCTGCCGCCGTTGGCGAGCACGGCCACCAGCGGCACCGCGCGGATCGCCGCCGCCAGAGCCAGGATCGCCACGAGGCCCCACGGCCAGGGACGGTGGGGGCGGGAGGCGGGGGGCTGTGCCTCTTGCGATGCCCCTTTAGGGGCAGGCGCCGCATGCGGCGCCGCGCCGGTAATCGGGGTGCTGCTCACCCCCGATTATAGCATACCGGCGCCCAATCCTCATCCCAACGGTCGTCTATCTTCACCGCCGAGGCGCGGAGGATGCAGAGATTCGGATAAAGAAGGCTATCAACAAGCGCCCCTTGCTCGGTCATTCTGAGCGAAGCGAAGAATCCCCGTCGCGTAGCCCAAACGACGAGACTCTTCGCTGCGCTCAGAGTGACAAGGCGTGGATGATCTCGACTGTTGTCATTCGGAGCGCAGCGAAGAATCTCCGTCTGGTCGGCCCAACGACGAGACTCTGAGCGGG
>DASSGZ010000266.1:0-2956 GCA_035693165.1 Chloroflexia bacterium
GGCTTAGTCGCGATCTGGCGAGTGCGCAGACTTGGCTACTCTGGTGCCGGTCGCAGTCCGAACCAGCCGGCTCCTCGGTCCCGTACCTGCGGTTGCTCAACTATCCAACGTTTTGCGCCAGCGGCGACCGGATCGCTTGCAAACCGTAGATAGTCAAAATGAGGGGAAGGACAATCAGGCAACGGAGAAAGGCCCGGATGGGTCTTACTGACCCCTCACAAGATCAGATGCAAATCCCCGAACTCGTGCCAGAGGTAGCCGGCGCGGAGGGCTGCCGCGTAGGTCACTTCCAGATGCCCGACGCCGGCCAGGGCTTCGAGCATCGCCAGGTGCGTGGCGCGCGGCTCGTGCAGGCCGGTCAGCAGGCCGGTCACGGCGTGAATGCCGCGGGCCGGGGTGACGATCAGCCGGGTCCAGCCTTCGCCGGGGTGGGTCACGCCCTCGGCGTCCGTCACCGTCTCCAGCGCCCGCACCACCGTTGTGCCCACGGCGATGATCCGTTTGCCCGCCGCCCGCGCCGTATTGACCAGGCGTGCGGTCTCCAGGGGCACCCGGTAGTATTCCTCGTAGGGCGGCTCGTGGTCCTCCAGGCTCGCCACGCCGGTGTGCAAGATCAGCGGCGCGATCTGCACGCCCCGCGCGATCAGCCGGGTGAGCAGTTCGGGCGTGAAGGCGCGCCCCGCCGAGGGCATCTCGGCGCTGCCCACTTCCGTGACGTAGCACGTCTGGTAGTAGCTCACCGGCCAGCCTTCCTTCACGTAGCTGTAGCGGATCGGGAAGCCGTGCTCGGCCAGGTAGGCGTCGAGCGGGCCGGGGAGTTGCAGGGTGGCGATCCAGAGCCGGGTCGGGCCGGGCGCGGGCGCCGTGCGGTCGGCCAGGTACGGCGTGTGCAGGGTGGCCGTGGCGCCTGCGGGCAACTGCAACGTCTCGCCCGCCGTGGCGGTGTAGAACGGCTGCGTGCCCGCCAGGGTGGGCCGGCGCACCTCCACGATCCATAGATCGGCGGGCAGGTGGGTGGACAGATGCAATTCCACCGCCGTGCCGTCCACGCGGGTCGCCGCCAGCGCGGCGTTCATGGTGCCGCTGGTGTTGATCACCAGCACGTCGCCCGGCCCCAGGAACTGGTCCAGGTCGCGGAACCGGCTGTGGATCACCCGGTCGTCGCAGCGGTAGGAGACCATCAGCCGCACTTCGTCGCGGGCCAGGCCGCGCGCCTCCGGCGGGGCGCCCGCCTCCAGCTCGGGCGGCAGGTCGAAGTCCAGGGCGTGGAAGCCGGGGATGGCCGATCCATCCAGGCGGCGCAGGGTCATGTGTTTGGTAGGGAGAATGTCGGTTGTCATTGTCGTGTCCATAAGTAAGCCGGTAGCCGGCTTGATGATCATACGGTGTAGGGGCCGGTTGCAACCCGGCCTGGCCGATCTTCAGGTGTTCTGTGCCGGCGCGACCGCGTCGGGCTGGTACAGCGTGATGTGCAAGCCGTCGGGCGTTGCCAGCCGCTGGTTGTAGTCGCCCCAGGGTGTGGGCACCGCCGCGTGGACGGCCTGGGCGCCGGCGGCCTGCGCCGCCTTGGCCACGGTTGCCACATCGGCAACGGCGAAGGCCAGGCGCACCGCGCCGGATGGTGTGCCGCCCGCTTCGATGCCGTCTACCCGTGCGACCTCCGTGGTGTTCAGCAATTCGATGGTCGTGTCCGGCCCGGCGGCCAGGACGATGCCCCGGCCCTCGCCCACGGTCCACTGCTGGACCACCGGCAGGCCGAACCCGTCGCGGAACAGCCGCACGGCCGCGTCGAGATCCGCGACCGTGAGGGCCACGCGCAAGCCGTGGACGGCAGCCTGGCCGCTCACGCGGGCACCGCTTCCGCCGCTAGCGCGCGCGCCTGGTAGCGGCCGCTCGGCAGGTCGCCTTCGATCAGGCGCACCAGGCCGGGCACGCTTTCTTCGGGCAGGGGCCGGTCGCTGATGTCCTCGCCGGGGAAGGCTTCCTGGTGCATCTGTGTGCGCATATCGCCGGGATCGACCGCGTAGACGCGCAGGTTCGGGTTCTCCGCGCCCAGCACCGCCGATAGCTGTTGCAGCGCGGCCTTGCTCGACCCGTAGCCGCCCCAGCCGGGATACGGCTCCACGGCCGCGTCGCTGGTGATATTGATGATGCGGGCCCCGGCGTTGAGCGCATCCTGGGCGGCCTGGATCAGCCCCAGCGGCGCGACGACGTTGGCGCGGTAGACTTGCTCCAGCACGTCGAGCGGGTAGGCGAACAGCTCCGGTTGCGGGCTGGGCCCCAGAATGCCGGCGTTGTTGACCAGGAGGTCCAGCCCCCCGGCCTCGCGCGCGGCCCCCACCAGCGCGTGGCGGTGCGCGGCCTCGGTCACATCGCCGGGGATCGCGACCACGGTAGTCTGTGCCGCCAGTTCGGCCCGCGCGGCTGCGAGGGCTTCGGCGCCACGGGCGTCGATAATCAGCGTCCAGCCGCGGCGGGCCAGTTCGCGAGCGAGCGCCAGGCCCAGCCCGCGGGAGGCGCCGGTGATCAGCGCGGTCTGTTGTGCTTTAATAGCCATGAAAGGTTCTCCTTCTAAGCTCCCTGGCAGGAGGGAGAGTATGCACATCTGCTTGGTATCATTGTAGCGCGCCGGTCCGCGGGCCGCGCCGGACGCCCGGTCAGTTTGCGGCCTGTACGAAAGGGCAAACAGGGACCGGCAAACGGCGGGCATGGGAAGGAAATCCCGGCGAGATAGCGGTGGGATGTTCGCTTAAGCGTATGGCCGGGGTAGAGCGGAAGCGATCAGGCGGTGGGATGCGGCGGTGCTAGCCCGGCGCTAGGGCCCGCTTTCCAGGTCGCTGGCGACGCGCTGGGCCATGCCGGCCAGGTAGGCGTCGCTTTCGCGGGCGGCATAGGCGCGGAGCGGCGCGGCAGTAGCGGCATCGCCCAGCGTCGCCAGGCCCTCGACCGCTTTCTG
>DASSGZ010000267.1:0-5615 GCA_035693165.1 Chloroflexia bacterium
GTAGGCCCAGGGGCCGGCCTGCGGGTGCAGGCAGACGGTGCTGAGGTAGGCCTGGATCAGGGTGACGCCCGGCAGGCGGGTCAGCGGATGATATTGAAAGCAGGCGCGATAGGTTTCGATCAGGCGGCGCAGGCGCAGGACCAGTTCGTTGGAATCGAAGGGCTTGGTGATATAGTCGTCGGCCCCGGCCAGCAAGCCGCCCACGCGGTACTCCGCGTCGGAGAACGCGGTCAGCAGCACGACGGGGATGAAGCGGGTGTGCCAGTCCTCGCGCAGTTGCCGGCACACGTCCAGGCCGTCCGCGTCGGGCAAGAGCACCTCGGAGACGATCAGATCGACGCGCCGCCGGCGGGCCTGGCGGACGAGATCCTCGCCCCCGGCGGCGGTCAGCACCTCAAAGCCGGCACGCTGCAAGATGAACAGCAGCAACTGGGTGGAGACGCTATCGAGTTCCGCCAACAGAATGGTGCCGGCGTGTGGCATACAGACAACCTTGTCTTAGAGCGAATAAACGACGAGGGCCGGAGAGTCCGGCCCCGCGAGGCGGATCATTGGGAGCACGTCCGGCCTGACCCGCCGATATGTGGTGTGTCCCCTGGGATCGTCGCGGTCCATGCCGTGCGGCAGACCCGCATTACGCCGACGAGCGCGACCTGCGGGCGGCTCCGCCCAAGAGTTGGCTGTTGGGCGGAACCGCGCGTAGGTCGCGCTCGGTGCCGAACGGGACCCCGCGCCCGGAGAGCGCCGTCCCCACCAGGGGGACGGCGCCCCGCGCGGGCAGGTGCGCGTCGAGAGTGTCTAGTTGGGCAGGTTGCGCGGCAGCACGCGGGCCGGCGCGACCTCGACGGCGATCGGGTTCAAGCCGTGCGGGGCCGGCTGCACCGGGCCGAACGCGCGGACCTGCATGGCCTCCGCCGCCATCTGCATCATGATCGGCATGTCCTGCACGAAGTAGCGGCGCCACAGCCGGCGCGGTTCCTGGCTCACGCGATAGAGCCACTCCAGCCCCGAGCGCTGCATCCATTCCGGCGCCCGGCGCACCCGCCCGGTCAGGAAGTTGAACACACCGCCGACGCCGACGGCGACCGGGACGCCGAGCACGTTGCGGTGCTGGGCGATCCAGATGTCCTGCTTGGGGGCGCCGAAGGCCACGAACAACATCTGCGGCTTGGCGGCGCGGATCATGTCGACCATCTTCTGGTCTTCTTCCGCGCTGAACGGGCCCATCGGCGGCGAGTAGGTGCCGGCGATGCGCAGGCCGGGGTGGCGCTCGATCAGCTTGGCGGCGGCGGCGTCCGGCACGCCCTCGGCCCCACCCAGCAGGAAGATGCTGTAGCCTTCGCGGGCCGCCAGCGCGCAGCACTCATCGACCAGCTCTACCCCAGTCACGCGCTCCGGCAGCGGGGCCCCCAGCCACTGCGACGCCCAGACCAGCGGCATCCCGTCGGCGACCGCCAGGTCGCTGCGGTTGATGACGCCCTGGAACTCCGGGTTTTCCTGGGCGATGCGCAGGAAGTCGAGGTTGACCGTGACCACCTGGTGCGGCTGCTGGGAGACGACAAACTCGTGGATCGTCTTCATGGCCTCGTCCATGCGAACCTGATCGATGTTGGCACCGAGAATACGAACCTGGCTGTTCATCGTAACTCCCTCTCCTTAGTGACGCCCTGGTGGACCGCACTTCGTTGTGTCTTGCCGGTCCGGTGTAGTTCGTGATGGTACTATCTTATCCGCCGAGACTTATCAGCCTCTGAACCGGGCAGGGCCGTATCTCAACGTTTGATAAGATGTAGTGCCTGAGCAGGCAGGAATCTGTCATTTTCGGCTGACAATCCCATAACCGAGCGATCCAGGTCAATTCTTGCGAAATTGCAAGGAAACCGGGCGCCGATTTTCTGCACCGCCGGGCAGCCCGCCCGGCGCGCGCTTAGCCGATAGGGGAATCGGGGATCGAAAATGATGACAGATTTGTAACTAGACCATGGCGCGGTGTTCAGTGCCCGGCAAGCGCGGTCGCATACACTATTTTCTGGGCGCTACGCGCTATAATCGGGTATCAACGCTTGACGGGAGATCAGGACTAATGCAGACTCACGCCCCCCGGCGCATGTTACGCCCCGATGCGAGCTGGTCGCGCAAGATCATGCTGCTGCGCCGGCACTCGCCGGGGGTGGCGCTGAGCCTGGCCCGGCGGCTCCTCTGGGCGCGCTGGAGCCTTCGCCACGCCGACGCGGTCGGCAGGTATGTGAAGCTGACGGGCCGGCTCCGCGTGGTCAACCGCGGCCGGCTCACCATCGGCAACCAGGTGCTGTTCCA
This sequence comes from Chloroflexia bacterium, assembly GCA_035693165.1. Lineage (GTDB taxonomy): Bacteria > Chloroflexota > Chloroflexia > QHBQ01 > JAICKM01 > JAICKM01. The sequence goes on from DASSGZ010000267.1 coordinate 2,317, forward strand.
TGCCCAGGTGGCGACGACGGAACTGGCCGTGCTGCCCGGCGGCGAGTTGCACATCGGCCACGGCGCCTTCATCAACTACGGCGCCGAGATCTGCGCGGCCACGCAGATTACCATCGGCGACGAGTGCCGCATCGGCACCCACTGCATCATCATGGACAGCGACTTCCACTATGTGGAACTGTATCGCCGCGACGAGCGCCCGCCGGGCGTGCCGGTGATCCTGGAGCCGCATGTCTGGATCGGCAACCGGGTCACGATCCTCAAAGGCGTGCGTATCGGCTACGGGTCGGTGGTCGCCGCGGGGAGCGTCGTGACCCACTCGATTCCGCCCATGAGCATCGCCGCCGGGATCCCGGCCCGCGTTCTCCGGCGCATCGACGATACCCCACCTGCCTCTAAAGAGGCATCGCCGGCCGTCGCCCTGGATGGGCATTCCACCGGCCTGACCGATGGTGTGTTTGCCGGCACTTGAGACCGTTATATGCGTGGGTGGGTGTGCGCGTAGTATAGGAATTATGATATGATCGACTCTAGATCATTAGCCGGCGGCGACCTCACGAGTGGGGCCGTCGCGAACCGGGCGGCGGACGGCAACGGGCTGCCGGTGGATCGCGCGCCGGACAGCACGAGCCGGATCCCGATCCCCGCCGACCTGCACGATCCCCATCCGCCTCGCTCGCTGCGGGCAGCGCTGCGCAGCCATGGGCCGCACTGGTTCGTGGCCGTGGGGCTGCAACTGATCCGCGCCCAGTTGCAATTGCGCGGCGTCGAGCGGGGCCGGTGGGTGCGGGTGCGCGGGCGCGTGCGCGTGCACAACGAAGGCCGCATAGTGCTGCGTAACGGCGTGCGCTTTCGGGCCGAGACCGCCGATTGCGAACTGGGGACCTGGGCGGGCGGCCTGATCGAGATCGGCGAGGGCACGACGATCAATTACGGCACCTCCATTGCCGCTGCCGGGGCGGTCCGCATCGGGCGCGACTGTCTCATCGGCACCTATGTGAACATTATGGATTCGACCTTCCATAACCTGGGCGACCGCGCCTGGGCGCTGGATCCGGAGCCGGTGACCATCGGCGACCGGGTCTGGCTGGGCAATCGCTGCATGGTGATGAAAGGGGTCACCATCGGCGACGGCGCGGTTGTGGCCGGGTGTAGCCTGGTCACGCGCGATGTGCCGCCGAATACCATGGTCGTCGGCGTGCCGGCGCGCGTGGTCAAACAACTCTGAGACCAGCCGGGCGCGGGCGAAGCTGAACCAAGGGTGGGACCAAGCACGATGAGTAACGCGAACGGCGACAAGATCAAGATCCTGTTCCTTTATCCCAACGAGTTCCTGGGGCCGGAGCTGACCGTTTACCGGCAGATCATCCGCAACCTGGACCGCAGGCGGTTTGCCGTCTACCTGATGCTCAACCGCGACGCGCAGGGCGAGGTGGGCCTGAGCGCCGCCGACGGCGTGACGATTGTGCGCTGGAAGTTCGGCATGGGCTTGCGCGGCGGGCTGGGCCGGGCGTTGCGCACAGGGATTCATCTGCCTGGCAGCATGCTGCGGCTGGTGCGCTACGCCCGGCGCGAGGGCATCCAGATTGTGCAGTGTTCCCCCGCGCCGCGCACGGGCACGCTGGGCCTGGTGCTGGCGCGCCTGGCGGGCGCGCGCCTGCTGCTGCACTACCATGTGCTGCCGGGCCGCTACGGCGGGCCGCGCGGCTACCTGGAAGCGGCCATGGCCCGCCGCGCCGACCGCGCGGTGGCCGTCTCGCGCTTCCTGGCCGCCGAGGTGCCGCGCATGGGCATGCCCGCCGCGCGCACGCACGTGGTGGTGAACGGGGTCGATTGCCGGCGGTTCCACCCCGGCGTCGACGGCGCGGCCATCCGCCGGGAGTACGGCATCGCGCCCGATGCGCCGCTGGTGTTGCAGTTGGCGCGGCTTATCCAGCAAAAGCGGCAGGAAGATGTGGTGCGCGCCTTTGCCCTGGCCCGGCGCGAAGTCCCGGATCTGCGCGGGCTGCTGGTCGGCTGGGAAGACCCGCGCTACAGCGGCCCCTTCCCCGGCTACCGGGCCGAGTTGGAGCATCTCTGCGCCGAGGCCGGGCTGGGCGACAGCCTGATCATCGCCGATGCGCGCCCCGACGCCCCGGAATTGCTGGCCGCCGCCGACATGGTCGCCATGCCCGCCCTGGGCGACGCCTGGAACCTGGCCGTAACCGAGGCGATGGCCGCGGGCAAACCGGTCATCGGCGCCGAGTCGGGCGGCATCCCGGAGCAAATCATCCACGGGACCACCGGCTTCCTGGTGCCGCCGCGCGACCCGGCGGCCCTGGCCGCTCATATCGTCACCCTGGCCCGCGATCCGCAGTTGCGGGCGCGCATGGGCGTCGCCGCCCGCAAGCGCGCCGAAAGCTTCGACGAAACCCATGTGGCGGCGGGCTTCGCGCCCATTTACGAGGCCCTGGTGGGTGGGCCGGACGGGCTGCCCGACGCCCTGTCCGTCCAACCCCAGGCTTGACGGTCCCCTGTAATTATTGCCCGTACTAAATGCGTGGCGTCCTGTCTCGCTGGACGTAGGAAGGTGTAATCGGTGAACACGGCACAGCATCAAGTGCATCGCGTGCTCAATAAATTCTTGCTCGACGCGACTCGCGACCGCAAGGACATCCTGGCGTTGCAGGCGCTCGCCCCGCTCGCCAAGGGGTTCTTGCCCTGGAGCCAGGCAGCCATGCGCCCCAGCGGCCTGCTGGCCGTGCTCAACGACATCGTGATCAACCGGCGCACCTGTATCGTGGAGTGCGGCGGCGGCATTTCGACGTTCTTCATCGCCCGGCTGCTGCGCGACCGGCCCGGCCACCTCTATTCCATCGAGCACGACGCCGAGTGGGCCGCGCTGTTGCAGCAACAACTGAACGCCGAGGGGCTGGGCGACCAGGCCACGGTGATCCACGCGCCGCTGGTTGATACCCCCCTCGGCTGGGACGGCGCCCGCGGCGCCTGGTACGCGGACGAGAAGCTCTGCGCCCTCAAGCGTGATCGCAAGATCGATCTGCTGATCGTGGACGGCCCGCCCGCCTATACAAAGGATCTGCGCTACGCCCGCTATCCCGCCGTGCCCTACTTTAAGGCCGCCCTGGCTCCCGACTACACCATCGTGCTGGACGACATCAACCGGCGGGGCGAGCAGGAGATCGCCGCGCGCTGGGGCCACGAACTGGGCGTGGCGTTCAACCTGCGCTTTGTCGACGGCACCATCGCCGTGGGCCGCCCCCGCCATTCGTTCAGCGTCTAGCGCCGGTCCCTACGCCGAT
>DASSGZ010000268.1:0-4579 GCA_035693165.1 Chloroflexia bacterium
GAGCAGGCGCTGTTGCTGGAGGTGGCCGCCGAGGAGCGCGACCCGCGCAAAATCGAGTTGCTGCTGGAGGCGCTGGCCCTGGCCCCGCCCGATCCCGCCGTCACCAGGGCCATCGCGGGCCTGGAGCGGCGGCGGTAACCGGTCCCTACAGCGGCAGCAGGGCGGTGGGTGCGGGAAATGTTACAGATTGATTCGTAGCGGCGCCATTTATGGCGCCGCTACGGAGACGTGGCGCTTGGGGCACCGGGCGCGGACCCGGCATCTCAGCCGATGGGGTAGCTGTCGGGGTGCTCGATTTCGTTGAGATCGAGTTCCACGTGGATCATCTCGTCTTCCCAGCGCACGGTCATGGGCAGGTCCATGTGGGCCAGCAACTGGCGCATCGGGCGGTTGTCGGGCAGGATATAGGCGTCGAGGTGGCGGATGCCCTGCCGCCAGGCGGTGCGGATCAACTCGCGGGTCATGCGCCGGCCCAGGCCGCGCCCCTGCCAGCGGTCGGCCAGCACGGCGGCATATTCGGCCCGGTCGGTGCCGGGGGTGCGATCGTAGCGGATGACGCCGATGAGTTCCTCCGGCTGGTCGGGGTCCTGGGCGACGAGCGCCTGGCGGTAGGCCGGATCGAGATGGGTGAAATACTCGGCGCGTTCCTCCGAGAGTTCGGGCAGCCAGGCGAAAAAGCGGTTGAAGATCGACTGGGCGCTGAGCCGGCGGTGGAAGCGGCGCAGGGCCGGCGCGTCCTCCGGGCGAATCCCGCGCACGACGATGGCGGTGCCGTCGGCGAGGCCGATCCTATGGGGGGCCACGTGGCCCGGTTGTTCGGCGGCCGGGGTCGCGGCGTGCGGGTCGTCGAGTTGCATCATTGTCTGTTCTCCTGGCGCGCCCGCCGCGCCGCCCGGCCTCTGGGATGGTAGAATGCCGCGGCGGCGCCGCACGCCTGTCTCACCATAATGCGCGAGCGGTTCGCCGGTCGGGCCGGTTCTGAACCGGCCCATCGCTACCCGACGTACACGGCACATTCCGTGCCCGCTGCGGGCCTGTTCCTGCGCGAATCACGCCTGCCCGCGCAGAGCTAGTGAAAACTATCACAATCCGCTATTATTATACCATTATTTCCGCCGGCTGGACGGGCGGCCCCTGAGCGCGCCGTCTCCGGCGCGCTTTATGCTTCGGCATGGGAGTGGGCGGGATTGCGCCCGACGGCTGGACAGGACGGAGGATGATCGCAGGATGCGCGACATTGGGATGACGGCGCTGGCGCCCCTGATCTGGGGGACCACCTATATCGTTACCACGGAGTTTTTGCCGCCGGACCGGCCGCTGCTGGCCGGGCTGATGCGGGCGCTGCCGGTGGGGCTGTTGTTGCTGCTGCTGTTCCGGCGCTTGCCCGCGGGCGTGTGGTGGGGGCGGACGCTGGTGCTGGGCGCGCTGAACATCGGCCTGTTTTTCCCGCTCTTCTTCCTGGGCGTTTACCGGCTGCCGGGTGGGGTGGCGGCCACGCTCGGCGCGTTCCAGCCCTTCCTGGTGGCGCTGTTCGGCTGGCCGCTGCTGGATCTGCGACCGGGCCGGCGCACGATGCTGGCCGCCGGGGCGGGCCTGCTGGGCATCGCCATGCTGGTGCTGGGGCCGGCGGCCCGGCTCGACGCGCTGGGCGTGGCCGCGGGGTTGGGGGGCGCCGCGCTGATGGCGCTCGCCACGGTGCTGGGCAAGCGCTGGGGCCGCCCCGCGCCGGTGCTGGTGTTCACCGCCTGGCAACTGGTGGTCGGCGGGCTGATGCTCGTGCCGCTGACGCTCGCGTTCGAGGGGCCGCCGCCCCCGCTGACGGGCGCCAACTGGCTCGGGTACGTCTACCTGGGGCTGATCAACACGGGCCTGGCCTACGCCCTCTGGTTCCGCGGCGTGGTGCGGCTGCCCGCCACGGCGATCACCTTTCTGATGCTACTCAGCCCGATCGTCGCCGTGATCCTGGGCTACGTGGTTCTGGGGCAGACGCTGAGTGTGGTGCAGATCGCCGGGGCGCTGCTGGTGCTGGGCAGCGTCATCGCCGGGCAGCGCCCCGATACCCGCGCGCTGCCTGCCGGGGCCGCTGCGGTCTCCTGACCCGCCCCGCCGCCCATCGGCCCAGATAATCTTGCCGCCTTATCGTGGGGCCTCAGTCGTCGTGCTCGACTGGTTATGCTTTATCTATCTTGTTGCCTATCTCTCTTGTAAGATAGATGACAAGGATGTATAATAGCGAAAGGAGAAATGGCCGGCAGCGAATACAGGCTAGGAGGATGCACATGTACCAGTCGAACGCGCCCCGCCTCGTCGTGCCGTATGTGGTCGAGGCGACCAACCGCGGTGAGCGAGTCTACGATATTTACTCGCGCTTGCTCCGCGATCGGATTATCTTTATCGGCAGTGCGATTGACGACCAAATTGCCAACGCGGTCGTGGCGCAGTTGCTGTTTCTGGATTACGAGGACCCGGAGCGCGATGTGCAGTTGTATATCCACAGTCCCGGCGGCGTCGTGACCGCCGGGCTGGCGATCTACGACACCATGCAGTTCATCCGCCCCGACGTGGCGACGATCTGCGTGGGCCTCTCGGCGTCCATGGGCACGATTCTGCTCTGCGCGGGAGCCAAAGGCAAGCGCATGGCCCTGCCCAACGCGACGATCCACATGCACCCGGCGGGCGTCGGCCAGATCGGCGGCTACGCGCCCGACATCGAAATCCACGCGCGGGAGCTGCTACGCACTCAAGCGCGGACGTTCGACATCATGGCCCGCCACACCGGCCAACCCCTGGAGCGCATCGTGCACGACTTCGGCCGCGATCTCTATATGGATGCCCAGCAGGCGCTGGACTATGGGATCGTGGATGAGATCATGACCGGGATGGCGAGCGGGATCACGAACGCGCCGGAGTATGTCGCCGGGCAGGCCCACACGAATGGCAACGGGCATCACGAGGAGGCGCCGCATGGATGACGAGCAAAATCCGTTTGCCCACTGGTTGAATGTGACGATGCAAAGCCGGGGCCTGTCGCAGGCGGAACTGGCACGCGCGGTCGGCGTGGCCGACACGCAGGTCTCGCGCTGGCGGCGGGGGCAGGTGGTGCCGACGCTGCGCTACCTCCAGCAGATCGCCGACACGTTCGACGTGCCGCGCACCACACTCGACCGGCTGGCCGGCTACCCCGTGGCCGAAGCGCCCCACGACCCCCCGCGCGTGTTCGAGGACCCGGCGGACCTGGCGGAATTGGCCGCCTATGAGGCCCACTTCCGTCAGGTGCTGGAGGAAAAGATTCCCCGCGCGCTGTGGCAAGCCTATATGGAGGCGTGCGACTCGCTGGCCGAGGCGCTGAGCGCCTCATACCGGGCAGCCCTGGAGCAGCCGCCGCCGGGCGGCCCGGTACGAGGCGACCGTGACATGGGCTTCCGCCGCTGGCCCCGCGACCAGCCGCGCCTGCGCTAACCGGCCTGCCCTCCATCCGGTGCCTCGCCCGGCCCGTCAACGGGCGGGCTACATTTACGAAGCCCGCCTGCGCGGGCTGAGATCCAGGCCGTGCAGGCGGCCTTTACAAGGGTAGCCGGAGGCTTTAGCCTCCGGCTACCCCGCCGCGCAAGTTGATTTTCGGCGGGGCCAATGCTACAATGGACCTCGCGCCTGCGCTTCCTGTGCTTCCTCCGGGTTGATCCAGCCCGTGTGAGTCCGGCTTATGCGGGGCCTGGCTCCGGTTCCCCGTGTCACGCCCCTCCTGTCCTGCCCTGCGGGGGCTGGTCCCGCGATGCGGTGCGAGTGGGCTGCCGTGGCGGCAACGGCGCGCGAGTTGGCGGCGATTGAACTGGCTCATCAACGAGAGGCAAAAGGAACCCCATTCATGCGAGCATTGATCACCGGCGGCGCCGGGTATATCGGCAGTCACACGTGCGTGGAATTGTTGGAGGCGGGCTACGAACTGGTCGTGGTCGACAACCTGGTCAACAGCAGCGTCGAAGCCATCCGGCGGGTGGAAGAAATCACCGGCAAGCCCGTTGAGTTCCACCAGGTGGATCTGCTGGACCGCGAGGCGCTCAGCGCCGTGTTCGACCGGGCGCCCGTCGACTCGGTCATCCATTTCGCTGGACTGAAGGCGGTAGGCGAATCGGTGGCCCAGCCGCTGCGCTACTATCACAACAACATCACCGGCACACTCATCCTGTGCGAGGTGATGGCCGCGCACAACGTGAAGAAGCTGGTGTTCAGTTCCTCGGCCACGGTGTACGGCGATCCCAGCCGGGTGCCGATCACCGAGGACTTTCCGCTGTCGGCGACCAACCCCTACGGGCGCTCCAAGCTGATGATCGAGGAAATCCTACGCGATCTGTATGTTTCGGACTCGACCTGGAATATCGCCATCTTGCGCTACTTCAACCCGGTGGGCGCGCACAAGAGCGGCCGCATCGGCGAGGCTCCGAACGGCATCCCCAATAACCTGGTGCCGTATATAGCCCAGGTGGCCGTGGGCAAGCTGCCGCAACTCGCGGTCTACGGCGGCGACTACCCGACGCCCGACGGCACGGGCGTGCGCGACTATATCCATGTGGTAGACCTG
>DASSGZ010000269.1:0-2427 GCA_035693165.1 Chloroflexia bacterium
CGTACTGCCCTCGATGTCGGTTAACAGGAAAGTGACCATGCCGGTCGGGCGGCCAGTCATCGGGGAGCGTCTCCTGTAGGGGCATTGCCGCGCAGTAGCCAAACTGGACCCAGGGCTATTATAGCATAACCTATGCGGTCGAGGCTTGCTGAAGGAGATCGCTATTGAGGCAACGGCCCTGGCGCAGGCAAGCTGCTCACTCATAAGCAAGGATACAAGCCGACGGCGGGTGGCGACGACCTGCTGTAATGTTGCGGCTGCGATGCATAATTTCGCATCGAGCGATACCGAGGCTTCCGCGGCGCCGGGGCCTGGCTCTGCGGGGCGCCGCACCTAGTGCGGCGCCCCATCCGCGACTAGGGCCAGGTGATGACCAGGCGCCCGAAGCGCAGCACGATACGAGTGGCAACTACCGGCGCAGTACGGACCACCGCCCGGCGAGAGAGATCGCGGCGCTTGGCGCCCGCTGCCCGGTGGGTTACTTCCTCGTGCATGCGTAGTTCCAGGTTATAAATGTTGTTCATCATTGGGATGCCGTCCTTTCTGTAGCTCGTGATCCGCGACGGTTCGTGATTGCTCGCGCTGCGTTTCGCGCTTACTGTTATCAGTATAGGAAAATGCCTGGATGCATACATCACCTAGTTGGGTATTCTTGCGTGAGAAGGAGTCTACTTAATTTGAGTAGTGGATGGGCGACCTGGACATGATCGAGCAGGGGGTGGTTCAAGCCATGGGGTCTCCTATACGCGAGCCCTATACTTGCCCCATACAGATGTACGCTTGAAACGTCGTCGTTTTCCTTTCGCTGCCCGCCTGATGTTGCGGCCCATGCGAACCGTGGTATAATGAACCACACATCCGGCGTTTCGCCATGGTAGTAGCGGGTAAGGGACGGCAGTATTGCCCGCTGTCTTTCTGCTGTTGTTCGATCCCGGTCCTTGGTGCTGATGGGGTAGTGACCTGGCTTGGTTCTACTATAGGGCCGTGCGAACCCTCTGCATCAGGTGACGAAGGACACTGGTCCGGTCTTCACCCTACTCGAATGGGTTACTGGATGGGACAGTAGCACGCGAATCGAGAGCAGTTCATTGGCGGGTGTGCGCCTGGCGCACCGTCCGGGAGTGGATGTATGGCGGAGCGGCCCACCGGCACAATCACGTTCCTGTTTACCGATGTGCAGGGCAGCACTCAGCTCTGGGAGCAGCATGCCGCCTGGATGGAGCAGGCGCATCGCCGCCATGAAGCCATCCTGCGGGCCGCCATCGCCGCCCATGGCGGCTGGGCCTACAAGCAGATCGGCGATTCCTTCCAGGCCGCCTTCCAGACCGCGCCCGCTGCGCTCGCCGCCGCTATCGCCGCCCAGCAGGGGCTAGTCGCCGAGGCGTGGGACGCACCGGGGCCGATCCCTGTGCGCATGGGCCTGCACACCGGCACCGTCGAGGAGCGCGCCGACGGCTACTTTGGCCCGCTGCTCAACCGCGTCCATCGCCTCATGAGTGCCGGCTATGGCGGGCAGATCCTGCTCAGCGCGACCACATACGAACTGGTGCGCGACCATCTGCCGCCCGGCGTGGAGTTACTCGACTTGGGCGAGCGGCGGCTCAAAGACCTGATCCGCCCCGAACGGGTCCGGCAGGTGCGCGCCGATGGGCTGCCCGCCGAGTTCCCACCCCTCCGCACGCTCGATGCGCGGCCTAACAACCTGCCCGCCCAGCCCAATGCCTTCATCGGCCGCGAAGCCCAGATCGCCGCTGTCGCCGGCCTGCTGCACCGACCCGAGGTACGCCTGCTCACACTAACCGGCCCCGGTGGCACCGGCAAGACCCGCCTAGCTTTGCAGGTCGCGGCCGACCTCCTCGACGAGTTCGCCGACGGCGCGTGGTTCGTCGACCTGGCGCCGCTCACCGACCCGGCCCTTGTCGCGGGCAGCATCGCCGAGGTCTTCAGTTTGCAGGAAAGCGCCGCCCGGAGTGCTCAGGATGTGTTGCATGACTATCTGAGGGGCAAAACCCTGTTGTTGGTGCTCGACAACTTCGAGCAGGTCCGGCCCGCAGCTTTGCTCGTCGATACCCTCCTGCGCCGAGCGCCCCACCTCAAGGTGCTCACCACCAGCCGGGTGCCGCTGCATCTCTACGGCGAACAGGAGCATGCCGTCCCACCTCTAGCGCTCCCCGCCACCCAACCCTTGCCCCCGCTGGAGCGCCTCACCCAGTACGAGGCGGTGCGCCTCTTCGTCGAGCGCGCGCGCACCGTGCGCGAGGACTTCCAGGTGACTAATGAGACCGCCCCGGCGGTGGCGGAAATCTGCGCGCGGCTCGACGGGCTGCCGCTGGCGATCGAGTTGGCCGCGGCTCGGGTGCGGTTGTTCGCGCCGGAGGCGTTGCTGGTCCGGCTGGGGGCGCGCCTTACGATGCTGACGGGCGGCCC
>DASSGZ010000270.1:0-42422 GCA_035693165.1 Chloroflexia bacterium
CGACAGCGCAGCGCCGGCCACGGCCACCTGGGAAGACAGGAGCGCGCCCAACGCCGTGGTGAGCCTCGACCCGATCCTGTTCACCGACCAGCGCACCGGGCGCACGCAGGTGTCGCAACTGACCGGCCAGGATAGCCTGTCCGCCGTGACCGACGACGACGGCGAGACCTGGCTGCCGAGCCAGGGCGGCGGCATCCCGTCGGGCGTGGACCACCAGAGCGTGGGCGCGGGGCCGTATTCCCAGGCGCTGCCCGTCCAGTTGTATCCCGACGCCGTCTACTACTGCTCGCAATCCATCGCCACGGCCTTCTGTGCCCGTAGCGACGACGGCGGCCTCACCTTCGGTGTGGGCGTGCCCATCTACACCCTGACCGAGTGCACCGGCATACACGGGCATGTGAAGGTGGCACCGGATGGCACCGTGTACGTGCCCAATCGGGGCTGCGGCGGGCAGCAGGCCGTCGTGGTCTCGACCGATAACGGCCTCACCTGGACCGTGCGCAAAGTCAGCGGCAGCACGCCCAGCGACGGCGACCCCTCGGTCGGCATCGGCGCCGACGGCACCGTCTACTTCGGCTACCAGAACGCCGACGGCCACCCGCGCGTCGCCGTTTCGCACGATCGCGGCCAGACCTGGACCAACGACCAGGATGTCGGCACGGCCTTCGGTATCCAGAATACCGTCTTCCCCACGGTGGTGGCGGGCGATGCGGACCGCGCGGCCTTCGCCTTCCTGGGCACGCCGACCGGCGGCAACTATCAGGACACGGCCAACTTCACCGGCATCTGGCACCTGTATGTCGCGCATACCTATGACGGCGGGCGCACCTGGGTGACGAGCGACGCCACGCCCAACGACCCGGTCCAGCGCGGCTCGATCTGCACCGCGGGCACCACCTGCGGCAGCGACCGCAACCTGCTCGACTTCATCGACATCACGGTCGATGCGCAGGGGCGTGTGCTGGTGGGCTATGCCGACGGCTGCATCGGCGCCTGCGTGCAGAGCGGCCCCAACTCGTTCAGCGCCCTCGGCACCATCGCCCGCGAGGTCTCCGGCAAGCGCCTGTTCGCCCAATTCGATCAGCCCGACCTGACGGACACGGCTGTCGTCGCCAGTTACACCCGCCCGCATAGCATCACGCTCAAGGCCACGGTGAGCAACATCGGCACGGCGAACGCCGGCAGCTTCGTGGTCCACTTCCGCGACGGCCAGACGCTCCTGGGCGAGAGCGCCCCACTGACGCTGGCCGCGGGCCAGACCGCGACGGCTACCTATAACTGGAACACGCAGGGCCAGCGCGGCAGCCACACCATCACGGCCATCGTGGATCCGTTTAACCGCGTTGCGGAGTCGAACGAGGCCAACAACCAGTTCACGCAGACGCTCAACGTTCGCTAACCGGACGCCCTGCCCGTCCGCTCCACAAAGCGCACACGCCGGTCCCACACGGGGCCGGCGTGTTGCATTTATGCCTTATGTCTGCAAGGATGCATAGATGCCGGCTTACGCAAGCTCGTACAAGACACTTGTCACTCTGAGCGCAGCGAAGAGTCTCGTCTCGTTAGGGAACAAGACGGAGATTCTTCGCTGCGCTCAGAATGACAGATCTTCGGTGACGCTCTATGCGCTCAGAATGACAGATCTTCGGTGATGCTCTATGAAGCAGGGACGACCACCCGCACCAGGCCGCTGCGGCCGTCCACCTCCACCATCTGCCCATCGGCGAGCAGATCGGTGGCGCCGGGCGCGCCAACCACGGCGGGGATGCGGTACTCGCGGGCGACCACCGCGCAGTGGCTGAGGATACCGCCGGTGTCGGTGACGACGGCAGCGGCGGTCACGAACAGCGGCGTCCAGGAGGGCGTGGTGGCGGGGGCGACCAGGATATCGCCGGGCCGCAGCTTGCCGGCATCCGCCGGGCTACGCACGATTTTCGCCGGACCGCGCACGCAACCGGGCGAGCCGCCGGTGCCGCGCAGGATTCCCGGCTCCTGGCCGGTGGGCTTCTCAGTTCCGGCAAAGTTGGCCCAGGCGCGGCCCAGGGCGTCGTGCTTGCCCTGCTGCGGGGGCCGCGTGCCCAGCACCGGCGGGGGCGTGACCGCGCAGAAATGCGCGATCTCGGCGCGCCGGGCCGCGACCAGCGCTTGCCGGGGCCGCCTGCCGGTTCGCACCAGGTCCGCGCGCACCTCGTCGATGGTCAGGTAGAAGATGTCGTCCGGCTGATCGAGCGCGCCCGCGGCCATCAGGCGGCGCCCGCACTCCAGGAACACCCGCCGCACCTCGTACATGCTGCGGAAATCGATCCAGAAGTTGTGATCCTCCGACAGCACGGTGGCGACCTGGGCGGCTTTCAGCAGGAACTCGAACTCGTGCAGCACCGGGCGGGGATAGCCTTGCAGCCGGGCACGCGCCGTGGTGATCAGCGCTTCGCGCTCCTCGGCGGCCACGGCGAGCTCGTCCAGCAGGGGGCGGTCCGGCTGGGTGATGTACTCTTTCAGGCTGGTGATGACGGGGCGCGGGTCTTCGATCCAGGACGGCGTGTCGAGGCTCCAACTGTCGCCGCGCCGCCCATAGGCGTCCAGGTAGGCCCGCAGGTCCGCCAGGAAGGCCCGGCCCTCCGGCGAGCGTTCGAGCGCGGGGATGACCTCGGCGGCGGGCAGCCCGGCGAAGGCGGCCAGCACGACGGGACTCGCGGGCAGGCGCCGGCTCAGTTGCCAGAGCGCCTGGCCGGTCTCCATCGTCTTGTTGGGGAAGCCTTGCAGCAGGCGATAGGCGTCGAGCACACCCTGGCCCTCGAAGATCTCCTGGTACAGCGCCCCGAACTGGCGGATCGCGGCGTACATGGGTGCGGCCAGCAGGAAGTGGATTTCCCACAGGCGCGTGATCCGCTCCAGGGTCGCGTCCAGGTGGCTCAGCAGGGCGGGCGGGGCGGCCCCCGCCAGGTCAAAGCCTTCCCAATAGGCGAGATGCGCCTGGATCTCCGGCATCCATTCATCGGACCAGCGTTCGCCCAGGCGGCCCATGTCGGCGCGCAGTTGCCCGGCGGCGCGCACGCCGTACAGCGCCACCTCCTCGGGCGGCGCCTCGACCGGCACAATGGCCTGGTAGCGATAGGTGTTGATGTGGCGCACGCGGATAGCCGCGATGGGGCGTTCCTGGGCCTGGGATGCGCGGGTCAGACCGCGGGCCAGCGCCTCGCCGGCCACGGCAAAGACCAGCGGCGGCATGGGGTCGGGCCAGTGGACCTTGTCGAACGTCCAGGCCAGCCGGGCGTCGGCGGGGTCGTCCCACGTGACGGGGAAATCCGGCACCGGGAGCGCGGGGGCGGGCGGGGGTGGAAGCTCGGTGGCGATGGCGATCATGGCGGGTTCCCTTCGGGGCGCGGCAGGTGAGGCGGCTCGCGGCCAGGCGAGCCGCCCGCTAGGCGGCTTGCGCCAGGGTCGTGATCGGCCGGCATTGCAGCAGGTGAAGTTGGCCGTCCTGGTAGGCGCACTCCAGGTCCACCGCCCAGCCCATCGTCGTTTCGAGTTCCAGGGCCAGCCGGGCCAGCATATCGATCTGATCGCCGTCCAGCGCCGGTTGGTTACGTAGGAAGCGCGGCACGAGCACCTCCGCCGTGCCGCCGGGCACGGCGACCGTCATCTGCCGCTTTTCGGCGATCTGGCGCCCGACGACGGCGAGGTCGGACTTGTGGACGGTGTAGGTGTCGGGCGTCACCATGCCGCCGACGACGCTCTCGCCGAGGCCCCAGCTCGCGTTGATCACGATGCGGTCGCGCGCGCCGGTCACGGGGTCGCTGCTGAAGACGACGGCGGAGACATCGGCCACGACGAGTTGTTGCACCAGGACGGCCACCGGCGCGCCCTGCGTGCCCATGCCGTAGTGTTGCCGGTAGGCCAGGGCGCGCTGCGACCGCGCCGACTCCCAGCAGCGGGCCACGGCGTCCACGACGGCGCCGGCCCCGGCGACGTTCAGGTAGGTTTCGTGTTGCCCGGCGAACGACGCCGCGCCGCCGTCCTCGTCCACCGCCGACGAGCGCACGGCGACGGGCGGGGCGGCCAGGCCGCTGCGCGCGGCGAGTTGGGCATAGGCCCGCACCAGTTCGGCGCGCAGGGCCGCGGGCAAGGCCACGGCGGACCCGCCCGTGGCTGTGCGGGGGCGGCGCGATTCGTGCGCCCGTTGGTAGCTGGCGGTGGTCAGGCAAAAGCCCGGCGGCACCGGCTCGCGGGCGGCCAGGCGGCTCAGGTTGGCGGTCTTGCCGCCCACCAGCGCGGGATTATCACATTGCGGGGTTCCCAGCCACAGGATGTTGGTGTTCATCGGTACTGCTCTGCTTTCTTACTGCCTGCGCGGGCCGCGCCTCTACGTTCATGGTCGCCGGCGCCCGCGCGGTTTCGTGTTCGCGTAAGTCTATTAAAGCATAACAAGCGACGAAGTGATCCGCACAAGAAGCCCGCCCAAAACCTGACAGGAACCCGACTCCCGCCGGATGTCTATAGCATAGCAGTCCGCGTTGTTCACCCAACAGCCCGATTACTGCTCATTTTGCGGTGGCGGAGCTTACACGGTGGCCGGTTCGGGCTGCGGGATCATGCCCAACTGCATCAGGACGTTCAGGCTGTCATACCCCCACCAGAGTTCTTTGACCTGCCCGTCCACGATCCGGTAGATGCTGATCGTCGGATTGACGAAGGTCTTGCCGGTCGAGGGGAAGCCGTGGAATGGTTGCGTCTGCGTGCCGCGCCCAATGGCGCGTTTTACGACCATGTCGCCTTCCGCGATCAACGCCTCGCTGTCGGTATGCAGATCGGGAAAGCTCGCCCGCATCCCCATCCACCACTGTTTGAGTCCCTCGCGATCCACCGCGGTGGGCGCCGAGGGATCGTGGTTCACGAAGTCGGGCGCCAGGAGCTCGTCGAAGAGTGCCATGTTCCCGCCGTTAAAGCCTTCGGCCAGCAGCCGCTGCACCAGGGCCTTGTTCGCTTCCGTAGACATCGCGGTTTCTCCTTTGCTTATGTTAGAATGGCGCCCCGCCGGGCCGCCCTCCATTCGGAGTTTCGGGCGCTTCCTGCAGTTACCATAGCACGCCGGCACCCGGCGCGCATCGTAAGGATTGCGGTATCGCGGGCGCACCGCGGCCGCCGCTCGCGCGCGTTGAGCCTACGCCGTTTTACGTAGACCGGCGATTCAGGTTTGTGGGTATATGAAGAGAGTGCGGGATTACGCGAGGCAGGCGGGGACCGCGGCGCTAGTTCCGTTATCGGCGCTCACTGGCGGATACGGATGCATATGGGCCTTTGCCCGCGACGACCTGCTACGCCACTGGGCCGCAGAGTTCGGCACCCCGTAAAGGCCGCAAGAAAGGAACAGGACCATGGGCAAAGTCATTACCGCCATCACCATGTCGCTGGACGGCTTTATCGCCCTACCGGATGACGAGGTGGGGCCGCTTTTCAAGTGGTACTTCAGCGGCAGCACGGAGATCCCGATCCAGGACGGCAGGCTGGTGCTCAAGGTCGCGCCGGAGAGCGCCGCACTGCTGGAGGAAGCCATTAGAACCACGGGGGCTATGATCGCGGGCCGGCGTATGTTCGATGTGGCCCACGCCTGGGCGGGCCATCCGCCCTTTACGCCCTGCTTTATCATCACCCATGCCCCGCCCCCGGAATGGGTCAAGGAGGGATCGCCGTTCACGTTCGTGACCGACGGCGTGGAGAGCGCGGTGCGCCAGGCCAGGCAAGCCGCCGGGGACAAGAACGTGGCCGTCGCCACGGCGAGCGTCACGCAGCAGTGCCTCAACGCCGGGCTGCTGGACGAGATTCACATCGACCTGGCGCCCGTGCTGCTGGGCACGGGAATCCGGTTGTTTGACCACTTGCAAGGCACGCCGATCGAACTCGAACGCACCCAGGCGGTCGCGGCCTCCGGTGCCACGCATCTCACATACCGCGTGGTCCGGTAGGCTGGGGTGGCGGCGGGTCGCCCGCCACGGTGCAGTTGCGGTGTAGGGGCCGGTTTGCAACCGGCCCGCGCCCTCCGGCTTACGAGGCGGGCGTCGCGGCGGGCAGGGCCCAGGAGCGGATCTGGAACGCCCGCCGGGCGGCGGACTCCCCGGTGCGCCGGGGAGTCGCCTGCTCGCCGGCCCGGCGCACGGCGGTCGCCAGCGGGCCGATAGGCGTGCCCTTGGGCAGGAAGACGGTGGCGCCCGCGGCGCGGGCCCGCGCCCGGCTGGCGGCGTCGCTGTGGATGCTCAGCGCGACGACGGCGCGGGCCAGCCGGCGCTCGGTCAGTTCCTGCATGCTGACATAGCCGTCGCCCAGGGGCATTTCGAGATCAACCAGGGCCACGTCGGGCTGCAGATGTGCCGCCATCTTCACCGCTTCGGCGCCGTCGGTGGCTTCGCCGACGATTTCGAGGACCGGGTCAAAGCTCAGGGCCGTGCGCAGACTGTCGCGCATGCAGGGCGAATCGTCGACAATCAAAACCCGAATTTTCGCGCTAGCCGTCTGCTCGATCTCCATCTGTGCCACCCTGATCTTTCCTGCTCTCCGGCCTGTGGGGGGCCGGCCCCTGTTCGCGTTGCCGCGAAGTCTACTGCAATTTGCGCTGGTTTGCGGCCTCTGGATTGTGGGTCCTCGTTGCCGTCATTAATATCTTAGCAGAGACCGCCGGATCGGGCATCTGGCCCTTGTTGGATCTCGCGAGGCGGAATTTGGGTGGACGGGTCTACATCTGGAGGCGGACCCCGCGCAGGGCTGATTTGCCCTGTAGCCCGGACTGGAGGGCGGAGGCGGCGCGAATTTGATCTGGAAAATCATGCGTGATCAGGGGCAAAACAGGAGTACAATCACGCCATAATATGGTATAATGGCCTCTCCTGGGTGATCGCTCCCTGCGGCGACCCCCTAGAATGCGCAGACCAGACATGAACCGTGCTGTTGCCGCAATCCGCATCGGGGTGGGGTGCCTGGCGCTCTTGCTCTTGCTGGCCCTGCCCGCGGCCCCGCGTGTGTCTGCCGCGGAACCCGACGGACCCCAGCTCACCACGCGCTATTTCACCATCTATTATCCCGCGGGCGAAGAGCAGACCGCCAACTGGTATGCCGGCTTCGTCGACGACATGGACAGCACGGTCAGCGAACTCCTCGGCGCCGACCCCGTCACCGGGCTGATCCTGGTGATCTACAACACCGAGGCCGAATACACCGCCGCCAATCCCCTGGCCGAACTCCATCCCGGCGTGCTGGCCCACGCCATCCCCGACCGCAAAGAGATCGGCGTGGCCGTCGAGCGGTTGCGCGCGGCGCCGCCCGAACTGGCCCGCGAGAGTTTTCGCCACGAGATGACCCATGTGGTGGCGGGCGCGCTGTCCAACCAGGAACTGCCCATCGGCTTCCAGGAAGGACTGGCCCAGTACAACGAACTGTCGGACACGCGCGCCGACGAGGTGGTGAAGGCGCTGCAAGCCGCCCAGGCCCAGAGCGTCGATCTGCTCTCCTGGGACGACCTGACCAATACGAGCCGCTTCCAGCGGCAACTCGACGTGGCCTACCCGGAGAGCTATACGGTGATGGCGTTCCTGGCGGACCGCTACGGCATGGGCGCCTATACGCGCTTCCTGGCCGGGCTGCGCGCCGGGCACGCATGGTCCGCCGCGCTGGCCGAGGGCTTCGGCGTCTCCGCCGCCGAGCTGGAGGCGCAGTGGCGCGACTGGCTGCCCGGCTTTTTCAGCGACGGCTGGCGCAAGAACGTGTTGCGCGCCTCCGACCTCGCGCCGGGGCGCGCGCTCTATGACGCCGGGCAGTTTGCCGAGGCCGCCGCGTATTACAAGCAATCCGAGGCGCTCTACCGCGACCTGGGCCGCATGGCGCAACTGACCGCGGCGATGAACGCCCGCGTCAACGCCGAGCGCGCGCAGCAGGCCACGCAGCAGGCCACCGCCGCCGGGACGGCCCTGGCCGCGCACGACTATGCCGGCGCGCAGCAACAGGCGACCACCGCCGCCGCCACCTTCGCCGCTCTCCAGTTGGCCGATCGGCGGAACCAGGCGGCGGGCATCGCGGACCAGGGGGCCCAGGGCGTGCAGGCGCTGGCGACGCTGGACCGCGCCCGCCTCGCGCAGCAAGCGTGGCGCGTGACCGACGCCGAGCAGGCCGCCCGCGAGGCCGGGGCGGCGCTGGCCGCCCTGGGCGACGCCCCGCGCGTGGCCCAGGCCAACCGCATTCTCGCCGATATCTGGGGCATGGAACGGGCGGCGGGCCTGGCCGCGCTCGGCGCGGGCGCGCTGGGCCTGATCGGCGCCGCCCTGGCCGCCGTCCGCCTCCGTCTGCGCGCCGCCCGGCTACCACGCCCCCCGGCGCTACCAGAGGAGACCGCGTCATGGCTATGACCCCGCCGCCCGGCCCGCCTGACCTGTCCGCGCAACTGGCCGCCTATCAGCGCCGCATCCGGCGCGACCGGCGCGGCCAGTACCTGGCCTGGGCCGCGCTTGCCGTGGCCGGGTACTGGCTACTCGTGGCCGGGCTGTACTACCTGGACCGCCCGTTCCCCCAGTGGCTGCCGGTGGGTCTGGCCTGGACGGTGCTGCTGCCCCTGGCCGCGCTGCTGGTCGAGTGGTGGGACCGGCCCACGCCGGTCGAGATCGCGGCGATGCTCGATGCGCGGCTCGACAACCGCCAGCGCGTGCTGACGGCGGTGGAACTGCTGGCGGCGGGCGCGCCGGCCCCGCTGGCTGCCACCCAGCTTACGACCACGGCGGCGCTGCTGGAGTCGGCCCCGGCCGATGCCGTCTATCCGGTGCGTAGCCCCTGGCCGGTGGCGGGCTTCAGCGCCGGCTTGCTCGCGCTGGCGCTGGGGCTGCTCATCCTCAAGGGCGTGCCCGACAGCTTCGCGCCGTTCCAGGCAGGCAGCGGGCCCGATACGCCGCAATCGGCCGCAGCGGCCCTCTCGCCGACCCCGCCCGACGGCTTGCCGGGCGCCACGCCCCCGACCCCGCCGCCCGCCGACACAAGCGGCGGGACGCCGTCCCCCGGCAACGCCGCGGGCGACCCCGGCGGTACCTCCGGCAGCGCGACCGATCCCAATGCCGCCATGCAGCAGGCCGCAGCCTCGAATGCCGCCCAGGAGGCGTTGCAGCGGTTGGCCCAGGCGCTGGGGGAGCAAAGCGCCACCCAGCAGGCGGGTGACAACCTGCGCCAGGGCAACACCGAGCAGGCGGCCCAGCAACTCGAAGAACTGGGCCAGCAGAACGACCAGCTTTCGCCCGACGCCAAGCAGGGCCTGGGCGACGCCCTGCAGCGCGCCGCGAGCGACCCGGCCACCACGCCGCCCGATCTGCGCCAGGCCGAGCAGGATGCCGCCGACGCCCTGCACAGCGGCGATTACAAGAGCATCGCCGACAGCCTGAAGAACCTGGCCGACGCCGCCCGGCAGACCGCCGACCAGGTGGTGCCGCAGCAAGAGCTCGCCAAGCAGTTCCCCGCGCCGCCCACGCCCGGCGCGGGTACCTCGCCCGACGCTCAGGCGACCGCCGAGGCGGCTCAGCAGGGGCAGGGCGACCAGCAGCCGAGCCAGGGGGATCAGCAGGGACAAGGCGACCAGCCGAGTCAGGGCGATCAACAGGGGCAGGGGCAGGGCCAGCAACAGGGTGATCAGCAAGGGCAGGGGCAAGGCGACCAGCAGGCGCCGGGCGACCAGCCGAGCCAGGGCGACCAGCAAGGCCCCAACGGGGCCGGCGGCGCCGGGTCGGGCCAGGGCACCCGCGTGTTCGGCCCGCCCGACGAGCAGCAACTGAACGTCGGCGATAACCCGTTTGAACTGGAGGGGCGTCCCGATAGCGGTCCCACCCAGCCCGGCGACAACAGCGATCCGCAGGGGCCGGGCGCCGGGGAGAGCGCCGGCATCGGCGCCCCGCAGCCGGTGCGGCCCGGCAGCGCCGTCACCGCGCAGGGCGAGACCACCCGCCCGCCAGTCAGCCGCTGGGAACTGGTCCAGCGCTATTTCAGCCCGGATAATTAGCCGCTTGCTTGTAGGGGCCGGTTTGAAACCGGCCCGCCGCCAGACCTTTGCGGTCTTGTAGGGGCCGGGTTGAAACCGGCCCGGCCTGCCCGCCCAGCTACCGGGGCCGGCCATCGACGTTTCTAGCCTTGTAGGGGCCGGTTTCAAACCGGCCAGGGTAATCTTGATCTGTGGGAGCCGGTTTCAAACCGGCCCGCCCGCCCAGCTACCGGGGCCGGCTATTAGAAGAAAGTAGACCATCGTGACCAACAACTCCATCGGCGCGGAAGTGCAGCGGCAGGTCGCCGCCCTGGAAGCGGAACTGGCCGGCATCATCGTGGGCCAGCGCAATATGGTCCGCGGCGTATTGACGGCCATGCTGGCGGGCGGCCATGTGCTGCTGGAGGGCGTGCCGGGTCTCGGCAAGACGCTGCTGGTGCGCACCCTGGCCGGCTGCGTGGACCTCAGCTACAGTCGCATCCAGTTCACCCCCGACCTGATGCCCGCCGACATCATCGGCACCGATGTGCTGACCGAAGGGGAGGATGGCCGCCGGTTCACCTTCCAGCCGGGGCCGATCTTCGCCCACCTGATCCTGGCCGACGAGATCAACCGCGCCACCCCGCGCACGCAGTCGGCCATGCTGGAGGCGATGCAAGAGCACATGGTGACGGTGGGCCGGCAGACGCACCACCTGCCCGAACCGTTTTTCGTGCTGGCGACCCAGAACCCGATCGACCTGCAAGGCACCTATCCGCTGCCCGAGGCCCAGCTCGACCGCTTCTTCTTCAAGCTGATCGCCGGGTATCCGCGCCCGGAGGAGCTGAAGGAGATCGCCCGGCGGACCACCGGCAGCCGTACCGCGCAACCGCGCGTGGTGCTCGACGGCGAGTCGTTGCAGCGCCTGCAAGAGGTCGTGCGCGACGTACCCATTGCCGAGCCGGTGCTCGATTACGCGGCCCGTCTGGTCATGGCGACCCACCCGGAGGGAGCGGAGGTAGCCCCGGCGGCGCGCCAGTACGTGCGCTACGGCGCCAGCCCACGCGCCATCCAGGCGCTCATCCTGGCCGGCAAGATCAACGCCATCCTGTCGGGCCGCTACAACGTGGCCTACGAGGACCTGCGCCGGGTGATGCTGCCCGCCTTGCGCCACCGGCTGGTGCTGAACATTGAAGCCCAGTTGCAGAACGTGGACGCCGATGCGATCCTGCAAGGCATTCTGGAAGAGGTCAAGCCGTGAATCGGCTGGCGGGGTTGCGCGCCGCGCTGGGGCGGAGCCGGGCGGCGCGCGGAGCGGCCACGCCGCCGGGGCGCGCGGGGCGCGGGGACGCGATCGTCGATGGGCCGCTGCTGCAAACGCTGGATCGGCTGTCCATCGGCCTGGGGCGCGACCTGGTCGCCGGGCTGATGGGCGAGCACCGGGCGGCGCGGCGCATGCCGGGCAGCGAATTCGCCGATTACCGGCCCTATGTCAGCGGCGACGACCTGCGCCGGGTGGACTGGAACGCCTACGCGCGCCTGGGCACGCTGCAGATCAAGCAGTCGCAAACCGAGCATGACACCGTGCTGCATCTGCTGGTCGATGCCAGCCCGTCGATGGCCTTCGGCACGCCGTCGAAATTCCTGGCGGCGCGGCGGCTGGCGGCGGCGCTGGGCTATATCGCCCTGGCCCACCTCGACGCCGTGGTGCTCAGCACGCCGGGCGGGCGGACGCGGGCCGGCGCCGCGGCGGAGGCTGCCGCGGGGCTGGACCCGGTGCGCAGCCGGGCCGCAGCCGGTACGCTCTTTCGCGCCCTGCACGACCTGCAACCGGCCACGGTCAGCGGCTTCGACGGCATCCTGGCCGGGTGGACCACCGAGGCCACACCGGGCCGCCCAGTGGTCCTCCTCTCCGATCTCCTGCTCGACGACTACCAGGCCGGAGTGCGCCGGCTGGTGGCCGCCGGCTTCCAGGTCACGATCCTGCACATCCTGAGTCCCGACGAACTCCACCCCGCCGCCGAGGGCGATCTGCAACTGATCGACAGCGAGACCGGCGAGCAACTGGAGATCCGGCTCGACCGCGAGAGCCGCGCCGCCTACGGACGGCAACTCGCCGCCTGGCGGGCCGAGGTGGCCGAGTGGTGCCGCCTGCAGGGCGTGACCTATATCCTGGTGCCGAGCGACTGGGACGTGGAGCGTGCGCTGCTCGAACTGCTGCGCCACGGGAGGGTCACGGCATGACCTGGCTCGAACCGGGCGCGGCGTGGTGGTTGCTGCTGGTGCCGGCGCTGGTCGCGCTCTACCTGCTGCGCCCGCGCCCGCAACGCATGCCGATCTCCAGCCTGCGGCTGTGGCGCAATTTACCGCAACGGCAGAACACGCGCACCCGCCTGCGCCGCCCGCCGCTGTCGCTGCTCTTGCTGTTGCAGGCCGCCCTGCTGGCCGCGGGGGCGTTCGCGCTGCTGCGCCCGGCGCTCACCGCCCCGGCGGGCCGCCACCTGGTGCTGCTGCTCGATGGGTCGGGCAGTATGCTGGCCCAGGACGGCGTGACTACCCGCTTTGAGCAGGCGCGCGCCGCGCTGCGCGATCTCATCGCCGGGCTGGGTCCCGAAGACCGCGCCACGCTGCTGCGCGTCGGGGCGACGGTGGAAACCGTGTGCGCCGCCTGCCTGCGCGCCGACCTGGGCACGGCCCTGGCCGGGGTACGCCCCGGCGCGGCGCGCGCCGATCTATCCGCCGCCTTCGCCGTGAGCCGGGCGCTGGCCGAACAGCAGGGCGGCGGCTCGCTGGAAACGGTCGTCGTCTCCGACGGCGCGTTCGCCCCGCTGCCCAGCGCCGATTTGCCGCCGCGGGTGCGCTTCATCCCCATCGGCGGGTCAGTGGATAACCGGGCCATCACCGTATTGAGCGCGCGGCAACCGCCCGACGGCAGCCCCGGCTACACCGCTTATGCGCGAGTGGAGAACCTGGGCAAGGCCGCGGCGAACACCGAGATCACCGCGCTGGCCGACACGGTGCCGCTGCCTGCGCGGCGGGTCACGCTGCCCGCCGGGGGCCACGCCGACCTGATCTGGGAGATCCCGCCCGGCACCGCCCGCTTCACCGTGCGCCTGACCCCCGGCGACGGCCTGCCCGCCGACGACCAGGCCGTCTTGCTGCTGGCCGCCGCCGGGCAGCACCCGGTCCATGTGCAGAGCGCGGCGCCCGATCTCTACCTGCGCGCCCTGGCCGGGTTGCCGGGCCTGGCGCCCAGCACCGATGCACCGGACGCCGCCGAGTTGACAATCATCGAGGGCCGCCTGCCTGATCCGCTGCCGGGCGGCAGCCTGCTGCTGGTCAACCCGGCGGGCGCGCTCCTGCCCGCCACCGGCCAACTGGCGAACGTCCGCCCCACTGCCACCGGCCTCGATAGCCCGCTGCTGGCGGGAGTAGATTTGCAGGCTTTGCAGGTGCGCAAAGCCCAGCAGATCGGGGCCGTGCCCTGGCTCGACCCGGTGATGGTGGCCGAGGGCGGGCCGCTGCTGCTGGCCGGGACGCGCGACGGGCGGCGCATCGCCGTGCTGACCTTCGACCCGCGCGACTCGAATCTGCCGAGCCTGGCCGCCTTCCCGCTGCTGCTGGCGAACCTGGTCGAATGGCTCGACCCGCTGGTGGGCGTGCAGGCGCTGCACCCCGGCGACCCGGTGCCACTGGCGCCCGCCGCCACGGTCACGGCGCCCGACGGCGCGGCGGCCCGCGTGGGCGAGCGCGGCGTGTATGCGGGCACCGAAGCCGCCGGGCTGTACCAGGTGACGGGCGGCGCGGAACCGGCCCGCACCTTCGCCGTGAACATGACCGATGCCGGTGAGTCGGCCCTGGCGCCCCGGCCCCATCCCGAATTGCAGCGTGACGCGCCCCTTGCCGCGCCCGACTCGCAGACTCAGCAGGAGTTCTGGCCGCTGCTGGCGGCGCTGGCCGCCGGGCTACTCGGCGCCGAATGGATCCTGTACTGCTGGAAACGAGGCCGCCTGTGAGCAACATCGTCTTCTTGCGTCCCGAAGTGCTCTGGCTGGCGCTGGGCATCCCGCTGTTGCTGCTGGCCGGACGACGGCTGGCCGGGCTGACGCGTCTGCGGCGCAGCATGGTGATTGCGGTGGAAGGCGTCGCCATGCTGCTGCTGCTGGCGGCGCTGGCCCAGCCGGTGCTGCCCAAGCCCGACCAGGACATGAACCTGGTGCTGGTGCTGGACAGCTCGGCGAGCCTCAGCCCGGCGAGCCGCGCGCAGGCGCGCACCTACACCCAGGACGTGCTGGCGGGCGCCGGTCCCACCGACCACGTGCGCGTGGTGGCGGCGGACAGCACCGCCCGGCTGCTCAGTCCCGCGGACCTGGCGGGCGACGCCTGGCCGGACAACGCGGCGGATGGCGGCGCGGCGAGCGGCGGGACGGACCTCGCCGCCGGCCTGCGCCTTGCCGGGAGCCTGCTGCCCGACAGCGGGCGGCGGCGCGTGGTCTTGCTGAGCGACGGGTGGGAAACCCAGGGCCGCGCCGCCGACGAAGCGGCGCGCCTCCAGGCCCGCGGCATCGACCTGAACGTGGTCGCGCTGCAGGCGCTTGGCGATCCCGAAGTGGTGGCCCAGGGGCTGGCGATGCCCGCCTACGCGCGGGTCGGCGATGCGCTGTCCAGCGACCTAACGGTACTCAGCACGCGCGCCACCTCGGCCACGGTGCAGGTGCGCGTGGACGGCCAGGTCCAGGGCCGGCAGAGCGTGACGCTGCCCGCAGGCACGAGCCACATCACGCTCGACCAGCAGGCGCAAACGCCCGGCTTCCATCGCGTCGATGTGACGGTGAATACCGCGGCGGATTCGACGGCGGCCAACAACACCACCAGCGCGTCGGTGGTGGTCAAACCGGCGCCGCGGGTGCTGGTGCTCGAAGACCGCGCCGGCGAGGCGGCGAACCTGGCGAGCGCGCTGACCGCGCGGGGGATGGCGGTGGACGTGGGCAGCCCGGACAAAGTGCCCGCGCAGGCCGGCGGCCTTGACCAATACGACAGTGTCATCCTGAATAACGTCGCGGCGACGAGCCTGACGCTCGACCAGCAGCGGACGGTGCAGGAGTATGTGCGGCGGCACGGCGGCGGCCTGGTCACGGTCGGCGGGCGCACCAGCTACGCCCGTGGCGGCTACGCCGACAGCGTGTTCGAGGAAGTGCTGCCCGTGTCGTCGCAGCCCCCGCCCCGCCCGGCCCAGGGCACGACGGCGCTGATCCTCATCATCGACCGGTCGTACAGCATGAACGACCGCAGCGTCTTCGACGACGGCGTGACCAAGCTCGCCATGGCCCGCCAGGCCGCGCAACTAGCCGTGGACGCGCTGCGCGAGGGCGACATCCTGGGCGTGCTGGCCTTCGACATGGAAAATATCTGGGCCTTGCCGCCCGGCCCCATCCAGTCGGCGGCCGACAAGGAGCGCGCCAAGCGGCTGATCTCCGAGATCCGGCCCGGCGGCGGCACATCGATCCACCCGGCGGTGGAGGAGGCCGCGCGCACCATCGAGGCGATCACCGCGCCCACCAAGCACCTGGTGCTGCTCACCGATGGGCGCGAGTTCGGCTATGAGGACTACGGCCCCGTGTTGAGCGAGCTGCAGAAGGCGGACGTGAGCCTGTCGACCATCGGCATCGGCAGCGACACCGACCAGGAGTTGCTGACGCAACTGGCGAAGCTGGGCCAGGGCCGCTACTACTTCACCGAGCGGCCCCAGAATATCCCCAAGATCGTGTTCAAGGAGCTGGACCTGGCGATGAAGGAGCCGCTGGTCGAGGGCGCGGTGCAGCCGCAACTGCTGGTGCCCAGCCCCGTGCTGCGCGGGTTCGCGCCGCAGGACCTGCCGCAACTACGCGGCTATGAGCGCACCACCGCCAAAGACACGGCCACGGTGGGCCTGGTCACGGACCAGGGCGAGCCGCTGCTGGCCCAGTGGAGCTACGGGCTGGGGCGCGTGGTCGCCTTCACATCCGATGCCGGGCCGGGCTGGGCCGGTCCCTGGCTGCTGTGGGACGAGTTCGCCCGCTTCTGGGACCAGGCGGTGCGCTGGTCGATGCCCAGCCCGGTCGAGCCGCAATTGCAGCCGGCCATCACCGTGAGCCGCCCGGCGGGCGCGACGACCGGCTACGGCGTGGCCCACCTGACCGTGGAAAGCCTGCATGCGGACAACAGCTTCGCCGACCTCGCCAACCTCACGGCGGCGGTGCGCGCGCCGTCGGGCACCGTGACCACCACCGTGCTGGCGCAGACGGCGCCGGGCCGCTACGAGGGCGACCTGCCGCTGGCCGAGCCGGGCGCTTATGAGGCGCGCTTCACCCGCCGCGAGACCGGCCAGACGGTGAGCGAGACGGCGGGCTTCAGCGTGCCGCCCGGCCCCGAACTGCTGCACGCCGGCACCAACGACCCGCTGCTGCAGACGCTGGCCGCGGGCAAGGCATACCTGACCACCGCCGCGGCGGCGCTGGACCGGCAAGGGCTGACCGTGGCCGCGCCGGGCCGGGAACCGCTCTGGTCCTACTTCCTGGTCCCGGCGTTGCTCTTGCTGCTGGTCGGGGTGGCGGTGCGCCGGCTCTACTTCCCGCGCCGGCGAGCGGGCGCCGCAACGTTGTAGGGGCCGGTTTCAAACCGGCTCGCCCCTGCATCGTGCGCCGGTCTACCCGTCCATTCCCATACGCGCATGGGTGCCGCCGTCCACGTAGAGAACCTGGCCGGTGATGAACTCGGCGGCATCGGCAACGAGGAAGGCGACCGCCGCCGCGACATCGGCGGGGTAGCCCACCCGGCCCCACGGCACCAACCGCGCGGCGGCTTCGCGGTCGTAGTCGCCGCCCGCGTAGTAGCGGGGCACCTCGATCAGCCCCGGCCCGATGGCGTTGACACGGATATGCTGGGGCGCCAGTTCCACGGCCAGGGTGCGGGTGAAGGCGATGATGGCGCCCTTACTCGCGGCGTAGGCGACGTAGCCGGCCATGCCCTCCGCGCCGTGGATCGAGGTGATATTGACGATACTGCCGCCCCGGCGGGCCAGGTGCGGCAGGGCCTCCTGGGCGCAGAAGAAATAGCCGCGCATATTGAGGTCGAACACGTCGTTGTACACGGCCTCGCCGGTCTCGGCGAAGGGCAGGGTGCGGGTGATGCCCGCGTTGTTCACCAGGATGTCGAGGCCGCCCAGGGCTTCGACGGCGGCCGCGACGACGCCCCGGCACTCGCTTACCCGGCTCAGATCGCCCTGGATCAGGTGCGCGTGGCCGCCCGCGCGCGCGATGCCGGCGGCGGTTTCCTGGGCGCCCGCCGCGTTGCCGGCATAGTGGACGGCGACCGCTGCGCCCTGGCGGGCCAGTTCCAGCGCGATGCCCTGGCCGATGCCCGTCCCGGCGCCGGTCACAAGGGCCGCCTTGCCGGAAAGTTCGCTCATTGTGTGCTCCTTGGGTCCGTGGGGGCGGATTCCCGCCTGCTGCCCGGCCCATCCGCGACCGGGCGGGGTGATTATAGCACGGCCCTCCCCCGGCGGCTAGCACCACGATCTTTTTTCACTGCGAAGGCGCGAAGGTTCTTTAGATTAGTTGTATTTCCGTGTTCCCGACATACCGCAGTGGCGCGGGTGGTGCGGACACTACTTATATTAATCATAATCTCCGCGCGCTTCGCGCCTTCGCGGTGAAATAAACGGGGCGCCGGTTGACGCACGGGGGGCAATCGGGTATGGTGGGCGGAGAGCGGCCCGACCGCAGGGAGTATCGCCCATGGACGCCAGCCCCAATCTACCATCCGTTCCCGACGCGCCGATCTCGCCAGGGCAACTGCGCTGGCGCATGATCGCCGTGGTGCTCGCGACCGCTGTGGGCTTCGGATTGGGGCTGTTCCTGTGGCTCACGATCGCCGGCGATCTGCTGGGGCTGATCGACCCCAACTACCAGGACCCGCCCGGCGCGCTGTTCCGGCCCCACGAGTTTGAACTGACAGTCGCCTGGGGCCTGTTCGAGATCGGCGGGCTGATCGCCGGGGTTGCGCTTTTGCGGCGCAACCGGACGGTCGCCGTGGGCCTGCTGCTCGGTATGTTCCTCACCACGGCGCTGTGCAGCGGGTGCTACCTGACGGCCTACGCCATGCGCGGCTCGCTGATTACGCCGGGCGGCTAATCCGGTCCGATAAAGCGCGACATATCCCTTAATTTCTCGCTAAATTGTAGGACCCTGGTCCCTGGAATGGGGCTGACCGGCTATTGTGCCGGTGGGACGAGCGTGCTAGAATAGTCTATGCGAGTGATCACGCCGGGGGGATTGGGCCGGTGGGGCCGCACCCAGGCGGCCCGTGGGTTATGAGTCGTGCCACCCATGGACAAGTGTATCCTGAGCGAATCATGCCACGCCGGGGCCGTGGCGGCGGAGATCGGGTTATGACGCGCTTCTTCCCGGCGTTGGGCCGGATGATGCTGGGCCTGCTGCTGCTCGGCGGGCTGGGCGGGGCTGTGCCCGCCGGCCTGGGCGCATCCGCGCCTGCGGGCAGCTATCTGGTGCAGGCGGGCAGCACCGAAGCTGCGGCGGCGGCGGTGGGGCAAGTGGGGGGCGGCGTCACGGCGCGCCTGGGGATTATCGACGGCGTCGCCGCGACGCTCGACGGTGCGGCTGTCGCGCGCCTGCGCGCCACGCCGGGCATCCGGGTGCAGGCCGATGGTCCCGTGCTCAAGGCCGACGCCGACAGCCGGGAAGTCGATACGCGCGGGTTGCTGCTCTTCCCGGCGGCCGCCACGCACGTGAACCAGTTGCAGAACATCCCAGTGCGGGGACCGCAAACCACGTGCGCCAATGGGCAGGTCCATGTGTCGGCCACGCAGCAAGAGACGCGGCCCCTCCAGGGCTGGGGCGTGACCGTCGCCGTGATCGACTCCGGCCTCTTGCCCATGCGCACCCCGCCCGGCTGGACGAGCACCGACAGCGCCACCGGCACCCTGTCGATCGAATACGCGGGGCGCTGCCTGGTGTACCGCGACTTCCTGCCGCGCACGGCGGCGAACGGCAACAGCGGGGCCGCCGCGGGCAACAGCATCGACCAGAACGGGCACGGCACCCACGTGATTTCGACCATTGCCGACAATCGCTGGGCGCGGCTCTCCGCCCTGCTGCCCCCCTCGCCCATCGGCGTGGCGCCGCAGGTCAATCTGCTGGTGGCCCGCGCGCTCGACAAGACCGGCGCCGGGACCTATGCCCAGGTCATCGCGGCCATCGACTGGATCGTCGCCAACAAGGCGCGCTACAACGTGCGCGTGCTGAACCTCTCGCTTTACGCGCCCATCGCCGGGCCGTACTGGGCCGACCCGCTGAACCAGGCGGTGATGCGCGCCTGGCAGGCGGGCATCGTCGTCGTGGCGGCGGCGGGCAACAACGGCCCCGGCGCGGGCACGATCACCGTGCCGGGCAACGTGCCCTACGTCGTCACCGTGGGAGCAGTGAAGAGCGGGCGCTACACCACCAGCGGCTACGACGAGTTGGCCTTCTATTCCAGCCGCGGGCCCACCGAGTCGGCCTTCGTCAAACCCGATGTGCTGGTACCCGCCTCGCGCACCATCGCCCCGCTGCCCGCCGGCGCGCTGCTGACCGGCGAGATGCCCGCCGCCCGGTTGCAGGCCGCCGCCCAGGTGAATTACGGCCTGAGCCAGCCGCGCGATAACCAGAGCTACTATTACCAGCTCAGCGGCACGTCCATGGCGGCGGCGGAGGTCAGCGGCATCGCCGCCTTGACGCTGCAGGTCCACCCGCAACTGACTAATGACCAGGTCAAGTATCGCCTCATGGCGACGGCGCGCACGGCCATCGATGCGGCAACCGGCCATGCGCTCTATAGCGTCTGGGAGCAAGGCGCCGGGTGGGTGGACGCGCCGCGGGCCATCCTGGCCGGCCCGGCGGGCCGTGCCAATACGGGGCTGGACCTCGACCTCGACCTGACCAGCACCACGCACTACTGGGGCTACACGACCTGGGACCCGGCCACGAGCATGTTCGGCCTGGCGGACGGCGCGGGCGCGACGGCCTGGGGCGGCGGGACGACGGCGTGGGCCGGCGGCACCACCGCCTGGGCCGGCAACCTGGCCCTCTGGGCGGGGGGTACCACGGCCTGGGCCGGCACCACGGGCGCCGCCTCGCTCAACAGCGCGTCCACCGACGGCGTGGAGTTGGGCGATCCCTGAGTCCCCTCTCACGCCCCCCTTGTCATTCGGAGCGCAGCGAAGAATCTCCGCCGGGTCGGCCAGGACCTGTCATTCGGAGCGCAGCGAAGAATCTCCGTCGGGTCGGCCAGGAGACGAGACTCTTCGCTGCGCTCAGAGTGACAAGGATAGATGGAGTCGCGGGACGGGATCGCAAAAGAGGGCGGGTAGCCGATGCCACCCGCCCTCGCGTTTTGCCCTGTGCTTGGCGCGCGTTGCGTCAGCCGGGCGCATCCGGGGCCGCGACCTGGGCGCGCAGGTGCTGCGTGCGCTCGATTTCGGGGATGTTTTGCAGGCGGGTGAAGCGCGCGATGGCTGCGTCCAGCAGATCGCGGGCCGCGGCCGTTTGGCCCTGGGCCAGGGCCAGGCGGGCGCGGAAGCGCTCGAACCGGGCCAGTTCTTCGGTTTCCGGGGTATCGGGCAGGTGCGCCAGCGCCTGGCCCTGTTCATAAGCCTGGTGCGCGGCGGCGAGATCGGCCTGTTGCAAGGCGAGCTCGCCTTGCGCCGCATAGCTGTCGAGTTGTTCCGCCGGCAATTGCAACTGCTGGGCGATGGTCGCGCTTTCCTGGAGCGCCACCGCGGCGGCGTCCCAGTGGTGCAGCGCGGTGAGCACGCGCCCCAGGTTCAGCAGCGCCAGCATGCGGTGATAGGTGTCGTGGACGGCCCCGGCATGTTGCAGCGCCTGGACCAGGTAGTAGCGGGCCTGCGTGTAGTCGCCCCGGTCGTAGAGCGCATAGCCCACGGTGATGGCGCCAATCGCCTGGGCGCGGCGGTTGCCCAGCCGCTCGTTGATCAGGATGGCCTGCTTGCCATGGCGGACGGAGTCGCCCAGCCGGCCCTGGCGCTCGTCGAGCACGCCCAGGTTGTTCAGCGCGTTGGCCTGGCCCACCAGATCGCCCGTCCGCCGGTAGGCGACCATGCTTTGCTCGACGTACTGGCGGGCCATCGGCATGTCGCCGCGCGCCCAGGCGACGCCGCCGAGCCGGTTGAGAATGCGCGCTTGCTGCTCGATGCCGCCTACGCTTTCGGCACGGGCCAGGGCTTGCTCCAGATATTGCTGCGCCTGCGTCAGATCGCCCTGCCGCCAGTAGGTCCAGCCGAGATCGCTGCGCACGTTCGCGTCTTCGAGCGTCGCCTCGGCGGAGGGCGGCGCGGCGGCCATGCCGGCGGCGGCGCGATTGAGCCACTCCAGAGCGGTGGGCAGTTGGCCCTGGTTCTCGTAGGTGCTGCCGATCTTACGCTGCAAGCGCGCTTGCTGCTGCGCCCGGTCCGGCAGTGTGCTCTCGGCCAGCACCGCCAGCAGGGCGGTGTAATGGTCGCGCGCCTCGGCGTAGTCGCCGGTCAGCGCCAGCACGTCGCCCCAGTTCTCGTAGAGCGGCAGCGCCGGCGGCAGGTCGGCGGGGGCCAGGGCGCGGTCGCGCCAGGGGGCGCAGAGGGCCGCCTGGGCATAGAGTGCGCGGGCCTCGGCATGGGCATAGCGCGCCTGGGCCTGGCGGGCGGCGGCCAGGAAATGCGGCAGGGCCTCGGCGGGCCGCCCGGCCTGCTGGTAGTGCTGCGCCAGCAGCGCCTGCTGCTCGTCGAGATCGGCGGCGGGGGCCTGGGCGATGGCCGCCGCGACCTGGCCGTGGAGCTCGCGCCGCTGGGCCGGCCGCAGGCCGTCATAGACCGCGTCGCGGATCATGGTGTGCCGGAACTGGTACTGGGGCGGGCCGGCCGATCCCTCGCGCACCAGCACCGCCGCGCCGACCAGGGCATCCAGCCGGGCGGTGAGTGCCGGCGCGCTGCCCAGGGCGCGCGCCAGCAGGGGAGCTGCGAAGCCATGCCCGGCCACCGCCGCCGCCTGGGCCACCGCGCGGGTGGCGGCGTCCATGCGGTCGAGCCGCGCGCTGATCAGCGCGTCGACCGCGCCGGGCAGGGCGGCGCGGTCGAGCGGGCGGATGCACATCCAGTCGCCCATGCGGTCGCGCTGCAAGGCGCCCGACTCGCGCAGATAGCGCACCGATTCTTCGAGGACGAAGGGGGTGCCCGCACCGTAGTCGATCAGCGGAGCCAGTTCGGCGGGCGGTTCGCCCTGCAACAGGGCGCCCAGCAGGGCCGCGCTGGCGAGCCGGGGCAGCGGGGCCAGGGCCAGCGTCGTGCTGTGCCCCAGCGCGGTCCACGGTTCGGCGAGTCCCGCGGCGGGCCGGTAGACAAGCAGCAGCAGGATCGCGCTGTCCGCCAGTTCCGCCGCCAGCCGGGCGATCAGCGCATGGCTCGACGGGTCGATCCATTGCAGGTCGTCGAGGACGAGGACGAGCGGCCGGCGCTGGGCCGCGGCCCGGCAGAGGCCGATGACCAGATCGTGCAGCCGGTCGCGCCGCTGGGCCCCGGTCAGCGCGCCGGTGAGCCGCGTATCGCGCAGCGGCAGATTGAGCAGCGCCCCCAGCAGCGGAGCGAAGCGTTCCCCGCCGGGCAACAGGTCGCCCACCTGCCGGCGCAGCGCCGGCGCCTGGGCCCGGCGCGAGGTCCGCGGCGCGAGGCGCAGCACCTGGCGCAGCAAGCGCCCGATGGCTGCATAGGGCACCGTCTGTTCGTCGCTGCGGCAGCGGTCGCTCGCGATCTGGACGGCGGGGAGCGTGCCCCGGATCTCGTGCAGGACTTCGCCGGCCAGCCGCGACTTGCCGATGCCCGGCCCGCCGGTGATGGCGACCACCTGGCCTGCGGGCGCCGGGGCACGCAACGCCCGGTCGATCAGCCGGCGGACCCGGTCGAGTTCGGCCTGGCGGCCCACGAAGGGGACAGGCGCGGCGGGTTCGTGCACGCCGTTCGGGGCCGGGTGAGCGAGGGGGTGCCCGTTCCGCAGCGGCAGCGCCGGCGGCTCGTCCGCCGCAAGGGGGCGGGGGGGCGCGGTGCGGGCGCGCTCGGCGGCGGCGATCAGGCGGCGGCGCATGGCGGCGCGCCGATCCGGCGGCACGGCAGGCACGGGGGCCTGGCGCAACAGGTCGCCCAGGACCAGCAGCGGCTCCAGGTCTTCCCGATAGGCGGGGAACCTGGCGAGTAATTCGGCGGCGCTCAACCTGTCGGGATTAGCCAGACAGTAATCGAGCGCCTCTTGCTTGCTGACGTGCTCCACGCTTCCCTCAATACGCCATACCGCGCCCACTGGGATGACGCTTGCCGCCGGCGCTGAGTTCCCTGCGGCCCGGCTCCGCTCCACGCGTGCGCCTTCACACCCATATTATATAGTATGTTGGGATATAATGGATCGCGATCCGGGATACAATTGTCAGGTGAACCGGCCGCGCGACCACGGCACAGCGCGTAGCGGGCGGGGGCCGGCGGATTGCCGCACCCGGAGGGCGCGGGTGCTATAATACCGGCGACGGGCGGCGGGCCGGCCCGCCCGCCGCGGGCGGCAGATGGAGGGGAGACGCCAATGGCAGCCACAGCGGATGGCCCGGCGCCGGGCGCGCTTGCGCTGGTCGGATCGGGCGAGTATATCGCGGCGATGGACGATACCGACCGCGCGCTGCTGGAGACGCTGGGCGGCCCCGGCGCGGCCCAGGTAGTCGTCTTGCCTACGGCGGCAGGCCACGAGGAACCGGCCAGCCCCGCGCGCTGGGCGCGGCTGGGCGTGGACCATTTCACGCGCCTGGGCGCCCAGGTGCAGCCGGCCATGATCCTCAATCGGGCCGACGCGGAGGATCCCCGGTGGCTGGACCTGCTGGAGGCGGCCAACTTCTACTATTTCTCGGGCGGGGATCCCCAATACCTGGCCGCGATCCTGGCCGGGACGCCCACCTGGGATGTCATCCGCCGCCGCCACGGGGCAGGCGCCGTCCTGGCCGGGTGCAGCGCCGGGGCTATGGCCTTTGGCGGCTGGATCCCCAACCTGCGCGCCGCCTTCACCGGGCGGGCCGGCGATTGGCACCCGGCGCTGGGCCTCGTCCCGCCGTTGCTGGTGCTACCGCATTTCGACCGCATGGCGAACTTCATCGGGCGGGCGGTGCTGCGGCGCATGGTGCAAACGGCGCCCACCGGGGCCTGCGTCATCGGCGTGGACGAGGACACGGCCCTGGTGCGCTTCCCGGCGGCGGACTCGTGGCAGGTCTGGGGCCGGCAGACCGTGTCGGTGTTCGACCGCCCCGGCAACGGCGCCACCGTGTACCAAACCGGGCAGACAGTCGTCTTACCGGGCATCTGATTGCGTCGGGGGAGGGTGTAGTGACGGAACAGGATCTCGCGGCGGTGCGAGCGCTCACGTTCGACGTGTTCGGCACGGTGGTCGATTGGCGGGGGACGATCATCCGCGAGGGGCGCCGGCTGGCGCGGGCGAAGGGCATGCGCGTCGATTGGCCGGCGTTCGCCGGCGCCTGGCGCGGCGGCTACCGGCCCGCGATGGACCGCGTGCGGCGCGGCGACCTGCCCTGGACCAACCTCGACGCGCTGCACCGCCTGATCCTGGATTCGCTGCTGGACCGTTTCGGCCTGGGCGACCTGGACGCCGCCGAGCGCGACGAGTTGAACCGGGTGTGGCATCGCCTGCGACCCTGGCCGGACGCCGTGCCGGGCCTGCGCCGGTTGCGGCGGCGCTTCGTCACGGCGGCGCTGTCAAACGGCAACCTGGCCCTGCTCACCAACATAGCGCGTCACGCCGGCCTACCGTGGGATTGCATCCTCTCCGCCGACATGGCCGGACACTACAAGCCCGACCGGGAAGTGTACGCAACCGCCGTGCGCTTGCTCGACCTGCCCGCGGCGCAGATCCTGATGGTCGCCGCGCACCCCGATGATTTGCAGGCGGCGGCGCGGGCCGGCATGCGGACGGCGTTCGTGCCGCGCCCGCAGGAGTGGGGTCTGGGGCGCGCCGCCGCCGTGCCGCCGGGGGTAACATTCGACCTCACGGCGACCGACTTCCGCGATCTGGCCGCGAAGCTGGGCGCGTGAGGCCGCGCGGGCGGCGGATCACGAGGGTCCGCCGCCCGCGTGGCTGGTTACGGCGTGAAGCCGTAGGTCTTGCTGAATTGCTCGACGCCGAGCAGGCCGAGCAGCATTTCGTAGGGCGTGGCCTTGTTCTCCGGATGGTACTCCAGGCGGTTGCGCTCGAAATACTGCACCAGGTAGGGCTTGCCGTCGGCGGCGTTGCCTTCGATGAAGGCTTCCGAGCGCGGCAGGCCGAAGACGGGCAGCCCGCCCTTGGCCTGCCAGTAGGCCAGGAAGGGCGCGGCGATGTTGTGGCCGGTCTGCGGGAACCAGCGGCCGCCCGCCACCTGCGGCGCCGGTTGGAACGGCGGCTCGTTCTTGCGCGGGTCGGCCAGGGCGTTGCCCAGCAGGCCCAGCAACACCTCGCTGGGGGTGCCGGCGTATTCCGGGTGGTACTCGAAGCGGTTGCGCTGCGTGTATTGCACCGTGTAGGTCTTGCCGCCGATGGTCTCCTGGACTTCAGGCGTGATCGGGAAGCCGAACTGGCCGAGGCCGCCGTGGCTGGTCCAGTAGCGGGCGAACGTGCCGCGCAGGCAGTAGGGCACTTCGGCGAAGCAGATCGCCGCGCCCGGCAGCGGGGCCGCCTGGGCCGGGGTGGCGTGAGCCCACGGCTCGCGCAACTCGCCCAGGCGACCCTGTGCGAACCCGTTGCGCCCGCCCAGCCAGGCGTGCCCGCCGTTCGGGCTGATCGCCAGCGCCACCGGGTCGTTGTCCTTGTCCTGCAAGATCGGTTGGCCCGCGATGGGCACGACCGTTACGTTGTCGCCGTTGAGCCGCAGCAATTCGGGCTGGTAGAGCGCTTTCGGGTTGGGCAGTTCGCCGTTGTCGCCCAGGTCGAACGAGCCGGTGACCCAGCCGCGCCCCCGGCCATCGACGACCACATCGCGCAGGCGCAGCACCCGGTCGGCGTCGGCGCCGGGCAGGTGCAGGTTAAGCGGCGCGGGGCGCGGGGCCTTATCGGGGCGCAAGCGCACGACGCTGCCGTCGGCCTCGCCCTCGTGCACCGGCAAGGTGATCAGCCAGCCGTTGCCCGCGTTGTCGGCGGCCACGCGCACGGCCACCTCGCCCAGCGGCACCGCCTCGTCGTGGACCGCGATCCAGCGCGTGCCGTTCCAGCGGAAGGCGCCCTCATTGCCGCGCGGCGTCACCACGCTGGGACCGATGCCCCAGCCGCTGCGCCCGTCGGCACTCATGGCGACGTATTCCAGCACGCCCTCGGTGGGCTGCGGCGCGAAATCCCAACTGCCGTTGCGCAGGCGCAGCAGGCGGTAGTCCTGCTCGTTTTTGGTCTCCTGCGCCGTGATCCAGCCGTCACGGCCGTCGGCGCTCAGCGCCAGGTCGGTCATCTGGAAGGTGGGCGTGAAGCTGTTGCGGGCCAGGCGCCAGGCGCCCTGCTGCAACCGCCACAGGATCGGCGGCTGCGGATAAGAGTTGCCGATATGGCCGATAGCCCAACCGTCGTTGCCGTCGGCGGTGATCGCCATGCGCTGGATGAAGACTTCCGGCGGCAGCAGCGTGGGGTTGTCGGTGCTGGTGGCGGCGACGCGCCAGGCCCCGTTCTCGATGCGCAGCAGGAAGCTGGTGGCGAAGGTCTGCGGCTTGGGCGAGGCCCAGGCCCAGCCGTTCCCGGCGGCGTCGAGGGCCATGGCGTAGACGCTGCCGATCTCTTCCCCCTGCACCTGCGTGCCGGGCGCCGCCGCGCTCACCACGTCGAACGGGAAGTGGTAGTCGCCGCCGAAGCCCAGCCAGCGGCCCTGCGCGTCCTGGTAGACCGGCTCGGCGAAGTAGTCGCCCGCCGTGGCGAACGTGCGGCTTTGCCGATAGTCGTAGCGCTGGCCCGGCTGCAACACCAGGTTGGAGACGGCGGGGAAGTCCACGCCCGGCGCGCTCCACTCGCGCTGCACGGCGCCGGGGCCGCGGGCCGCGACCAGCAGCCGCGCCACGGTGATCGGTTGCGACGACGTGTTCTCGATGCTCAGCGCGGCGGTGATGCGCTCGCCGGTGCGCGGCGGGTCGCTGCGCCACTGGGCGTCGCAGCAGGAGGGGCGCCCGCCGGCCCCCGCGGTCAGCAGAAAGCCGCCCGGCTCCTGCACCACTTGCAGGCCGCTGCTTTGTAGCCGGGGCGCGGCGGTGATCGTGGTCGATTCGGCAGCCTGGGCCGGGGCTGCACCCGGCGCCAGTGCCGGTACGGCGGCCAGCGCCAGGGCCAGGGCCAGGAACCGGCGCGCCCAGCCACCCGGCCCGGACGCGCTTTTGTGATGATGGTCGAACATGAAACGAAGTGCCTCCTATGAGTCGCATTAGCGGCGCGGCGGAAGGATTCCCGGTGGTCTCGGTACTGCTGGTGTGGGAACCTCGCGCGGTCACGGTTACATATGCCTGACCCTGCCCGCGCGGCGCCGACCGCATATATTAATGACGGCAACGGGCCGGGGATACGCGAGGCGGCGGGTGTTTGTGCTATACTGAGGGGAGTATGACTCCGCGGGCCGCTAGGGCTGCGGGGTGCACAGACAGGAGGACGGTTCGATGCTCCCATTCCAGGCAGGCGCCCTATGACGACCCTTAGCCTCCAGACGCTGCCCGCCACCCGGCTCGACCCGGCGGACGACGTGGCGATTGCCCTGCGCCCGCTGCGGGCCGGGCAGACGATCACCGTGGCCGAGCAGCGCATCACGCTCCAGGCGGCCATCCCGCCCGGCCACAAGTTCGCGCTGCACGCCGTGGCGGTGGGCGCGCCCGTGCGCCGCTACGGGCAGATCATCGGCACGGCCACCGCGCCCATCGCGCCGGGCGGGCACGTGCACACGCAGAATCTGCATGTGGCGCCGCTGCAACTCGATTACGCCGTGGGTGCCGATGCGCAGCCGGTCGCCTTCACGCCCGAAGTCGAGCGCGCCACGTTCCTGGGCTACCGCCGCGCCGGCGGGCGGGTGGGCACGCGCAACATCATCGCCGTGGCGACAACCGTGAACTGCTCGGCGCATACCGCTCGGCGCATCGCGGCGCGGGCGCGGGCCGAGCTACTACCGCGCTTCCCTCACGTGGACAACGTGGTGGCGCTGACCCACGGGGCGGGCTGCGGCACGCGCGCCGGCAGCGCCGAACTCGACGTGTTGCAAGCGACCATCGCCGGGCATGTGCGCCACCCCAACGTCGCGGGCGCCGTGATCGTGGGCCTCGGCTGCGAGGCCAACCAGTTCGCCGACCTGATCGCCCGCCAGAGCCTCGACGACTCCGCCCCGCGCTTCCTGGGCATCCAGGACGAGGGCGGGGTGGCGGCCACGGTGGCGCAAGGGCTGGCCGCGCTGGAGCCGCTGCTGGCGGCCGCCGATACGGCCCGCCGGGAGCCGGTGCCGGCGTCCGAGCTGGTGCTGGCGCTGCAATGCGGCGGCAGCGACGGCTTCTCCGGCATCACCGCCAACCCGGCGCTGGGCCTGGCCGCCGACTGGCTGGTGTCCCAGGGCGGCACAGTGGTGCTGGCCGAGACGCCCGAAATCTACGGCGCCGAGCACCTGCTGACCCGCCGGGCCGCCGCGCCGGAGGTGGCCGCGCAGTTGCTGGAGCGCATCCGCTGGTGGGAAAACTACGCCGCCATGCACGGGTTTGAACTCGACAACAACCCCAGCCCCGGCAACAAGGCCGGCGGCCTGACCACCATCCACGAGAAATCGCTGGGCGCCGTCGCCAAGGCCGGCAGCACGCCGCTCAACGGCGTCTACCGCTACGCCGAGCGCATCGACCGGCGCGGCTTCGTGTTCATGGACACGCCCGGCTACGATCCGGTGTCGGTTACGGGGCAGGTGGCGGGCGGCTGCAATCTCGTGGCCTTCACCACCGGGCGCGGCAGTTGCTTCGGCTGCGCCGTGGCGCCCAGCATCAAGATCGCCACCAACAGCGTGACCTATGAGCACATGCGCGACGATATGGACGTGAACGCCGGGGTGGTGCTCGACGGCGTGCCCCTGGCGACGGTGGCCCGCGAGATCGCCGATCTGCTGCTGGCCGTCGCCTCCGGGCAGGCCAGCAAGAGCGAGGCCCAGGGCATCGGCGAGGAGGAGTTCGACCCGTGGATCCTCGGCGCCACCCTCTGATCCCGGCGCCGGTGGGGATCGCCGATGCTGCCTGTAGGGGCCGGTTTGCAACCGGCCCGATTGCCGGCCCGCAGACCGGCCCAACGCACCATGCACGACGCGACGACTGACCCCGGCCTGGCCGCGGATGCCGCGCCGCTCGACGCCACAGGCGAGATCCTGCGCTGGATCGGCGCGGTGGGGCTGGCCGGGGCCCCCCAGGTGCGCCACCACTGCGCGCTGCTCGGCCTGCGCGTGCCGGGCGATCCCATGCTGCGCCGCCTCGTCGCCGCCGGGTACCTGCAACTGGTCAAGCTGCCGATCCCGTTCCTGCGTTATCGCGGGGTCTATCTGCCCGCCGCCCAGGGCTATGCCCTGCTCGATCCGGAGGCCGGCTATCCCCGCCTGCGCGGGCTGCCCATCCCCGGCTATCGCGCGCTGATCCTGGCGCAAGAGGCGCGCCTGCACATCGAGCAACAGCTTGCCGCCCAGGGCGGCGCCATCCTGCACTGGCAGCCCGAGCCGTTCCCGCCGGGCGGGCGCGGCACCACGCTCGGCGGCGCGCACGTGCTGCTGCGTCCCGGCCCGAATGAGGACCCGCGGGTGGTGCATGTCGTCGTCCATGACCCGGCGTCGGCCCCGCCCGGCGATCTCGCGGCGCGCGCCGCCGCCTATCACCAGGAGGCGCACCCGGTCTTCTGGGTCTGCCTGCCCAGCCGCGCCGCCGATCTGGAACCCTATATCACCGGCTACACCAACATCGCCCCGCTGGTGCTGACCCCACTGATCGCGCACGGCGACGGGGAAGGATCACCCTGACGCGATTCCCGCCGCTGTCTGGCCGAATCAGTGGCATTAAAGTTGCAGCAAGGCGCCCCTGTGGACCGCGCCATTGTAGACCTGTGGTTCGCGCCGTAACCGGAGCCGGCGGGTAGAGGCGACGCAGCCGCCCGGCCCCCTGAAGGAGACGCGTACACAACCCATGGACACGCCGTCCTGGTTCCTCGACGAACTGGCCCACGCGGGCCGCGAACATCTCGATTCCAGCTATGTGCCCACCTACGACGCGAAGGCGGGAACCGACCCGGCGGAGGACCTGGCGCTGCTGCGTGCCCAGGGCCTGAACGCCGGCGATACCCTGGTCGATCTCGGCGCAGGCACCGGCACCTTCGCCCTGGCCGCCGCGCCGTTCTGCCGCCGCGTGGTCGCCGTGGACGTGTCGCCGGTGATGCTCGCCCGCCTGCGCGAGAAGGCCGCCGCGCGTGGCGTGGCGAATATCGAGTGCGTGCAGGCGGGCTTCCTCAGCTACACACATCAGGGCGCCCCCGCCGATTTTGCCTACTCGCGCCACGCCCTGCACCACCTGCCCGATTTCTGGAAGGCCCTCGCCCTGGCCCGGATCGCCGCCATGCTGCGGGAGGGCGGCGTCTTGTTCATCCGCGACCTGATCTTCTCCTGCGATCTCGCCGAAACGCCCCAGGTAGTTGGCGCCTGGCTGGCAAAGGCGCCCGCCGACCCCGCGGGCGGCTGGACACGCGCCGAACTGGCGACCCACCTGCGCGAGGAGTACAGCCCCTTTAGCTGGCTGCTCGAACCGATGCTCGTCCGCGCCGGGTTCGCTATCCAGGCGGCGGAGCACAGCGAGTCGCGGACCCACTCGGCTTATACCTGCGTGAAAACATCATGAGCGCCGACGATCTCATCAAGTACCTGTCCTGGTTCGTCTATATCGTCATCTTCGTCCAGACCACCGCCACCGCGGTCCGGCGCCCGTTGCGGACGAATATCGATATCGCGTTGTTTTTCAGCGTGTCCACCGTGATTATCGCGCTGAGCGTCGGTGTCGCCGTGGGCCTCTTGCCGCAGGACAACACGTTGATCGGCCTGCTCAACAGCACGCTGCTGTTGAGCCTGGCCTATATGTCGATGCGCCTGGTCGACGATTTTTCCGAGGTGCCGCCCTGGCTCATGCGGCTGGCGCTGGGCGGCCTGGTCGTCAGCGTGATCGGCACTTTCGTGCTGGCGCCTGACCCGCCGGCGGGGTTTGCGCTGCTGGAACTCGTCTACCTGATCGGGTTCTTGCTGTACGGTGTGGTCGCGTTCCTGCGCGAGTCGCGAGCGTCGAACGGGGTGACGCGGCGGCGGCTGCGGCTGGCCGCGGCGGGATCGATCTGGCTGTGCATGGATTTTCTGTTGCTCGGCGCGAGCCTGTTCGTCCCGGCGTGGGCCGGCTTATTGTTGGCACTGAGCGACGTAGCGGGGCTGGCCTCCGGCGTCTGCTATTTCCTCGGCTTCGCGCCGCCCGCGCTGCTGCGCCGGGCGTGGCAGGAGCCGGAGTTGCGCCGGTTCCTGAGCCGGGCCGCCCAACTGCCCCGCCTGCCAGACACCCCGGCTATCCTGCGCGAGATGGAGCGCGGGGCCGCGACCTCGCTGGGCGCGCCCCATGCCGGCATCGGCCTCTGGAACGCGGACGCCGGGGTCCTGCAATTTACCTACAAGGGCGAGACGGTCGATCTTGCGCCCACTCCGGCGACGATCACCGGCCAGGCGTTCTTGGCCCAGCAACCGTTGTTCCGGCCCCAGGTGGACCTGACGAACCCGGTTCAGGCCGAGGCCCACCAGCTCTACGACGTGATGGCCGTGCTGGTGGCTCCGATCACCGCGGGCGACAAACGCCTCGGCGCCCTGGTGGTCTACTCCTCACGCGCGCCGGTCTTCGCCGAGGACGACCTGGCCCTGGTGCAGTTGCTGGCCGACCAGGCCGCTGTGGTGCTGGAAAGCCGGGCGCTGATCGACGAAGCGGCCCGCGTGCGCGCGCGCGAGGAAGTGACCCGGCTCAAGGAAGATTTCCTCTCGGCGGCGGCCCACGACCTGAAGACGCCGCTGACCACGCTGGTGGCCCAGGCGCAACTGCTGGAGCGCCGCGCGGTGCGCACGCCCGGCGCGCCCGCCGATGTCGAAGGCATCCGCCGGCTGGTGCGCGAGGCGCAACGCCTCAAGACGCTGGTGCTCGAACTGCTCGACGCCGCACGCGCCGAGCAGGGCCGGCTGGTGGGCCAGCGCGAGGATGTGGACCTGGTGGCGCTGGCGCAGGAGATCTGCGCCCGGCACACCGGGCCGCGCCACCCCTGCCGGGTGGACGCCGCCGGGCCCGTGCAAGGCGTCTACGACCCGGTGCGCATGATGCAATTGATCGAGAACCTGGTGGAGAATGCCGTCAAGTACAGCCCGGAGGGCGGGCCGGTGCGGGTGCAGGTCTGGCAGGAGGCCGGCACCAACCGGCTGAGCGTGACCGATTCGGGCATCGGCATCCCGACCGAGGACCTGCCGCACGTGTTCGAGCGCTTCCATCGCGGCACGAATGTGGACGACCGGCGCTTTGCCGGGATGGGCCTGGGCCTGTTCATCTGCCGGGGCATTGCCGAGCAGCATGGCGGGCGCATCTGGGCCACCCGTGCGCCAGGCAGCGGCAGCACGTTCCATGTGGCCTTGCCCGGTGCGGCCCCGCCCGACGGCGCGGAACCGGGCGCATCTTCCACCCAGGAGGCCACGCCCGTCGCGGCGGCGCCTGCCGGCACAGCACAGGGAGGCGCTACCCATGGTTGACCATCCCATTCTGGTGATCGACGACGATCCCGGCATCCTGTCCACCGTGACCGACATCCTCGAATTCGAGGGCTACGCCGTGGTCAAGGCGGGCAACGGCGCCGAGGGGCTGGCGCTGGTGGAGCAGGTGCAACCGAGCCTGATCCTGCTCGATATGCGTATGCCGGTGCTCGACGGCTGGGGCTTCGCCCGGCGCTTGCGCGAGCGCGGCAGCGGCCCGCCCATCGTGGTGATGACCGCGGCGCAGGACGCCCGCCGCTGGGCGCAGGAGATCGGCGCCGCCGGCTTTGTCGCCAAGCCGTTCGAGGTGGACGACCTGCTGGCGACCGTCGAGGGCCTGCGCCCGCCCGCCTGACGCGCCCGCTGGCACGCTTGTCCGGTGTAGGGGCCGGTTTTGAAACCGGCCCGCGGTCGTATTGCCGCCCATACCGATATGCCGGTGTAGGGGCCGGTTTGAAACCGGCCCGCGGCCCATTGCCGGCCGCCCACCGTCCGTCTTATTAAATCAGGAGCCGCCATGACCCCGTTCGATTCCTTGCCGCGCAGCACGCCCGAAGCCCAGGGCATCTCCTCCGCCGCGATCCTTGCGTTTGTGGAAGCAGCGGAGCGCGACCTCGACGTGGTGCACAGCTTCATGCTGCTGCGCCACGGCCAGGTCGTCGCGGAAGGGTGGTGGGACCCCTACCGCGCGGACGACCGGCATATGCTGTTCTCGGTGAGCAAAAGCTTCACCTCCACGGCCATCGGGCTGCTGGTGGCCGAGGGCCGGCTGGCAGTGGACGACCCGGTGCTGGGCTTCTTCCCCGACGACGCGCCGCCGGAGCCAGGCGCGCACCTCCAGGCCATGCGCGTGCGCCATCTGCTGACGATGACGACCGGCCATGCGAAGGATACCACGGGGCCGATGGCCGAGCAGCCGGGCCGCACCTGGGTG
The DNA here is from genome assembly GCA_035693165.1 of Chloroflexia bacterium. Taxonomy (GTDB): domain Bacteria; phylum Chloroflexota; class Chloroflexia; order QHBQ01; family JAICKM01; genus JAICKM01. The sequence continues at coordinate 33,786 of DASSGZ010000270.1, forward strand.
CAGGGCTTCCTCGCGCAGCCCGTCGAGTATCCACCGGGGACGCACTTTCTCTACAATACGGGCGCGAGCTATATGCTCTCGGCCATCGTGCAGCAACTGACCGGCGGGCGCATGATCGACTACCTCCAGCCGCGCCTGTTCGCGCCGCTGGGCATCGCCGATCCGCGCTGGGAGACCTCGCCCCAGGGCATCGACGTGGGCGGCTGGGGCCTGAGCATCACCACGGCGGACATCGCCGCCTTCGGCCAACTCTACTTGCAGCGGGGCATGTGGCAGGACAGCCGCATCCTGCCGGAAGCCTGGGTAGAGTCAGCCACCGCGCCCCAGGTGGACAACGGCCCCGCCTACAATCCCGACTGGGGGCAAGGCTACGGCTACCAGTTCTGGCGCTGCCGCCACGACGCCTACCGCGGCGACGGGGCCTTCGGCCAGTACTGCGTGGTCATGCCCGACCAGGACGCTGTCCTGGCGATCACCAGCGGGCTGGACGATATGCAGCCACCGCTCGACCTAGTCTGGCAACACCTGCTGCCCGCCATGGGCGCCGCGCCGCTGCCGGACGACGAGGCCGCGCAGGTGGCCCTGGCCGCTAAGCTGGCGAGCCTGCACCTACCGCCGCCGTCCGGGCAGGCGCTGTCGCCGATAGCGGCGCGCGTGGCGGGCCGGTCCTACACCGTGGATGCTAATCCGGATGGGATCGAAACGATCCGCTTCGATTTTGACCCCGCCGAGGCCCGGATCACCGTCCGCATCGGCGGCCAGGATCAGCGGGTCGTGTGCGGCTACGGGCAGTGGCGCCGGGGCGAAAGCGGGCTGAGTCCGCTCGACGTGCAGCATCCGCTCGCGGGACAGCCTGCGGAACTGTGGAAGATCGGGGCCGGCGGTGCCTGGACGGACGCCGCGACCTATACAGCGAAGCTCTGGTTCTACGAGACGCCGTTCGCGCGGACGCTCACCTGCCGTTTCGCCGGGGATGCCCTGACGGTGGACCAGCGGGCCAATGTAGGCTTCCGCCCCCTCGTAGGCCCGCAACTCCAGGGCCGGGCAACGTAGCGCGGGAAACTGAGGGCCGGCGGCCGGGCACCCTGCCGCTACGTGGATGCGACTGCGCGCAGCGAAGAGTCGCGCCATTTGGCCGCCCAGCCGGAGATTCTTCGCTGCACTCAGAATGACAAATCTCCGTGGGCCGACGACTGAGGCGCGGGCCGGCTAGTTTTGGAGCGATAAGTGGATAGAAATGAGGAGCGTATGGAGAACCGGCACACAAAAATCGGCGTGATTGGCTGCGGCACGATCAGCAGCATCTACCTGACCGTCTGCCCGACTTTCGACCTGCTCGAAGTCGCGGCCTGCGCGGATGTGATCCTGGAACGGGCCGAGGCCCAGGCCGCCAAGTATGGCGTGCCCGTCGCGTGCAGCCCCGCGGAGTTGCTGCGCGACCCGGAGATCGCCATCGTGGTCGACCTGACCGTCCCCGCGGCCCATGGCGAGGTCGCGCTGGCCGCGCTGGCCGCCGGCAAGTCGGTGTACAACGAGAAGCCGCTGGCGCTGACCCGCGCCGAAGGGCAGGAGATCCTGCAACGGGCGCGCGCCGCCGGGCTGCGCGTCGGCGGCGCGCCCGATACGTTCCTGGGCGGCGGCCTGCAAACCTGCCGTAAGCTCATCGACGACGGCTGGATCGGCACGCCGGTGGCCGCCACGGCGTTCATGCTCAGTCATGGACCGGAAAACTGGCACCCCGATCCGGAGTTCCTCTACCAGCCCGGCGCGGGACCGCTGTTCGATATGGGGCCGTACTATCTGACCGCGCTGATCGCCCTGCTGGGGCCGGTGCGCCGCGTCACCAGTTCGGCGCGCATCACCACGCCGGAGCGCATCATCGGCAGCCAGCCGAAGCGCGGTGCGCGCATCGCCGTCAACACGCCCACCCACGTGGCCGGGGTGCTCGACTTTGCCGGCGGGCCGGTGGCGACCCTGGTCACCAGCTTCGACGTGTGGAGCGCCGAGGTGCCGCGCATCGAAATCTACGGCACGGCAGGATCGCTGAGCCTGCCCGATCCCAACACTTTCGGCGGGCCGGTGCGCATCCGGCGGGCGGGCGCCGAGGAGTGGAACACCGTGCCGATCCCGTTTGGCTACACGCAGAACAGCCGCGGCCTGGGCGTGGCCGATATGGCCTATGCCCTGCGGTCGGGGCGACCCCACCGCGCCAACGGCGACCTGACCTATCACGTGCTGGACATCATGCACGCGCTGCTGGAAGCGTCGGACGCAGGCCGGCACGTCGACATCGCCAGCACCTGCGCCCGCCCCGCGCCGTTGCCGCTGGACCTGCCGCCCAACACCCTGGACCTTTAGCCGCTGATCGATAAGGAGCGCATTTTATGAACAAGCACCAGATCGCCCTGCAAATGTATAGCGTGCGGGAGCTCGCCCAGCCGGATATGCTGGGCACGCTGCGCCGGGTGGGGGCTATCGGCTACCCGGCGGTCGAGTTCGCGGGCTACGGTGGCGTGCCCACAGCCGAGATCCGGGCGCTGCTCGACAGCCTGGGCATGCAGACCGCCGGCGCTCACGTGCCCCTGGCGGACCTGCGCACCAAACCGGACCAGGTCTTCGCCGATCTGCACACGCTGGGCTGCACCTATGCCGTGGTGCCCTGGGTGGGCGAGGAGTACCGGGGCGGCGAGGCCGCCGTGCAGCAACTGGCCGGCATCCTGAACGACCTGGGCGCGCGCTGTCGCGCCGCGGGCTTGCAACTGGTCTACCACAACCACAACTTTGAGTTTGCCGGCACGCCGGGGCCGACCATGTGGGACCGGCTGACGGCGGCCACCGATCCCGATCTGGTGGCGCTGGAACTCGACGTGTACTGGGCCGCCTTCGCCGGGGCCGACCCGCTGGCGCTGATCGACCGCTACAGCGCGCGGCTGGCGCTGTTGCACCTTAAGGATATGACCGCCGATGCGACGCGGGCCTATGCGCCCGTGGGCACGGGCACGCTGCCCTGGGCGGAGATCCTGGCGGCGGGCACGGCGGCCGGAGTGCGTTGGTTTGTGGTGGAGCAAGATAAGAGTGCCGACCCGCTGGCCGATGCGGCGCTGAGCCTGCGCAACCTGGGGCAACTGGCGGCACCCGGCGACGGCACACCGGTGGGATAGACTCGGATGTGTTCGGTCGCGCCCGCCTGCCGCCGGCCAGGGCAGCGGGCGCGACCCCATCTGCCGATCCACCCGCCGCCCTGTCCATTGAGCAAATTTCTTTGCGCGGTAAAATTCTCTGGACATTGACCGGGCCGCTCAGGCGGAACAGATCCTGCTTACCTTACCGCAGCAGCCCCTTGCCTGCGTATCATCGTGCATAGTTAGGAAAAGGTAAGCATGAAATCGCGAATACTGCCGCTGCTGACCCTGCTGGGGGCCATGCTGCTGACGGCCTGCGGCGGGGACAACGGCGCGCCCGCCGCCACGGCCACAACCGCGCCCACGGCGGCGCCCACCAGCGCGGCGCCCGGCGTGCCTGCCGCGGCCACCGACACGCCCGCGCCGCCCACCCTGGCGCCGACCACGGCGCCTACCGAGGCCCCGCCGCCTACTGTAGCCGAAACGCCGACCGCGCCACAAGCCGAGGCCACTGCCTCTTTAGAGGCACCGGCGGCTGCCGGCGGCGAGGAACCGGCGCTGACTTTGCAACCGGTGCCGGTGGAAACCAACGCCACCACCGGGACGGGCACGTTTGCCACGGCCCGCCAACTGAACCTGCCGCCCGGCTTCCATGTGCGTGTCTACGCCACCGGCCTCTCGCAGGTGCGCTGGCTGGGCCTCAGCCCCGACGGCGTGGTCTACGCCACGCTGCTGAGCGGGCGCGTGGTCACGCTGCCTGACGCCGACAAGAACGGCGTGGCCGACAGCGTGAAGACCTTCGCCGATAATTTGCCCGGTGTGCACGGCATCGCCTTCAAGGACAATGCGGTCTATGTGGCGACCGAGAGCCAGATCGTCCGGTTGGAGGACACAAACCAGGACGGCGTGGCCGACAAACGCGACATACTGGCCGATGACTTGCCTAGCGGCGGCGGGCACTCGACCCGCACGCTGGCCTTCGGGCCCGACGGCAAGCTCTATGTGTCGGCGGGGTCGTCGTGCAACGTCTGCGTCGAGAAGGACCCCAAGCGGGCGGCCATCTCGCGCTACTCGGCGGACGGCAAGTTCGAGCAGGTCTACGCCTCGGGCCTGCGCAACGCGGTCGGCATCGTGTTCCACCCCGTGACCGGCGACCTTTGGGCGACGAACAACGGGCGCGACAACCTGGGCGACAACATCCCGCCGGAGACGATCTACAATATCAAGGAGGGCACCAACTACGGCTGGCCGTACTGCTACGGCGCTCGCATCCCCGACAAAACGCAGGATCCGCCCGCCGGGTTCTGCGAAAAGACTGGCGTACCCGCCGTGGAGATGCAGGCCCACTCGGCGCCGCTTGGCCTCGCCTTCTACACCGGCAAGCAGTTCCCGCCCGGCTACCAGGGCGACCTGTTCGTGGCCTTCCACGGCAGTTGGAACCGCTCGGAGCCGACCGGCTACAAGGTGGTGCGCGTCCGCTTCAAGGAGAACCAGCCGGACACCGCCGCGGGGGATCTGCTGGTCGAAGATTTCGCCACGGGTTGGCACAGCGGCGGCGATGTCTGGGGTCGCCCGGTCGATCCGATGGTGGCCCCCGACGGGTCGCTCTTGCTCACCGACGACCGATCGGGCACCGTGTACGACATCTACTATCAAGCCGCCGCCGGATCGTAACGCCCCGGCGGCGCAGCAATTCTATGAGGCCAGGACGGGTGCGTAACCCGCCCTGGCCGGTCTTGTGCCCGCACAACCACACCGGCGCCGGCTCGTTGAACCGGATGACACCGGTATGGCCGGGTCCGCTAACGTAAATGGGGCAGGCCCGGCGCAGGGGGCGCGGGTCTGCCGTTGATCACGGTGAATGACGAGGTGAGCACGTTGAACACGAGGCGACTACGCGCAATGGGGCGGTGGGCCGGCGTGGCGGCGCTGACGGCGCTGTTGCTGGGCGGCCCCGCACCCGCGGGCCACGCGGCGGGCGATATCACTTTCCCGCAGACCGGCTTCACCCTTTCCGACGCCCACGGCTTTCTGAGCTACTGGCAGGCGCACGGCGGCCTGGCCCAGTTCGGCTATCCGATCAGCGCCGAGGTGGTGGAGGTCAGCCCCACCAATGGGCGCATGTATATCACGCAATGGTTCGAGCGCAACCGCTTCGAGTACCATCCCGAGAACCCAGACCCGCAGTACCGCGTGCTGCTGGGCTTGCTGGGCAACGACCTGGCCGCGCCGCGCCGTGCGGCAGGGGAGGGCGCATTTGTGCGCTTCCCCGACGGGCATTATCCCGGCGGCATCTATTTCCCGCTGACTGGCCATAATCTGCGCAACAGCTTCCAGACCTACTGGGACCAGCACGGCGGCCTGGCGCTCTACGGCTACCCGATCAGCGAGGAGTTCCAGGAACGCAGCCCCACCGACGGCAAGACCTACATCGTCCAGTATTTCGAGCGCAACCGCTTCGAGTGGCACCCCGAGAACAAGGGCACGCCCTACGAGGTGTTGCTGGGCCTGCTGGGCGTGCAGATCGGCGGCTTCCCGGTCCCGGCCATCCCCCAGGCCGATACCGCCACGCCGCTGGTGGTTCCCGCCGCCTTCGCGGGCGAGGGCAAGTGGAAGCCGCCGCGCCAGTTGACCGGCCCGGCGGGCATGCACGTCAGCCTGTTCTATACCGTGGACGGCGCACGGATGCTGGCGGTAGCGCCCAACGGCGACATCTTCGCCTCGGGCACGCGCAGCAACCGGGTCTGGGTCTTGCCCGACCGCAACGGCGACGGCGTGGCCGACGGGCGCGAACTGTTTACCGGCAGCGTCGAAAAGCCGCACGGGCTGGCCTTCCACAACGGCTACCTCTACGTCGCCGCCGAGAAGGCCGTCTATCGCTTCCCCTACAGCCCCGGCCAGCTCCACGCGACAGGGCCAGGCCAGAAAATCGCCGACCTGCCCTTCGGCGTGGGCGTGGGCCTGGCCGGCGACAATAACCACGATACCCGCTCGATCACCTTCGGGGCGGACGGCAAGATGTACGTCAGCGTCGGCTCAGACTGTGATCTGTGCGAGGAGACCGTGCCCGGCCGGGCGACGATCATGCAGTTCAACGACGACGGCAGCGGCGGGCGGGTCTATGCGAAGGGCCTGCGCAACGCCGTCGGCATCGACGTGGATCCGCGCACCGGCATGCTGTGGGCGTCGGTCAACGAGCGGAACAAGGAGGGCAACGACTTCCCGCCCGAACTCTTTACCCCGATCCACGAGAACGGCGACTACGGCTGGCCCTACTGCCTGGGCATCCCGCTGGTGCCCGACCCGCTGTTCCACGCGACAGCCGCCGACTGCCAGGCCAAAGACACGGCGGCGGTGGGGTTGCCTGCGCACATGGCGCCCCTGGGTATCCGCTTCTACGAGGGTGGGGGCCGCCTACCAAAGGGCTACGAGAACGGCGCCTTCATCGCCATGCACGGCTCGACGCTGCACGACCCGGTCTACGGCGCCGATGTGCGCTTCGTCTCGCTGCGCCCCGGCCAGATGGTGCAGGGCGCCCAGGTGGCGATCAGCGGCTGGCTGGTGAACGGGCAGTACTGGGGCCGCCCGGTGGACGTGGCCTTCGGCAAGGACGGCGCCATGTACATCAGCGACGACCTGGGCGGCGCCGTCTACCGCGTCACCTTCGACCGTTAGCCGGATCGCGCCTGGTTGCGCAGCCACAGCCTGACTGAGTGTGGTCAGGCTGTGGCTGCTTGTAAGGTACATATCCCTTAAGATGATCCCAGTTGTATACCCGCATCGGGGACGGCGAAACCCCGGCACCACATACCAGGATTACCCGTCGTTGCGTTGGCCGTCACGCTGTGCTACACTGCCTTCCGTGGGATCGCACTAGCCATGGGGGTCTCCACCTGACCACGGGAGGGTCGTGTTACTTGCAGCGCACGCATCGCCCCCCGCCGCAGCAACCATCAGCTTGTGGCTGCCGATCAGGATCAGGGATTGGGAGGAGCGTACATGAGCAACACGAGCCCGGCGCCGGCGGCAGCGCTGATGCAGATGATTAACGGCTTCCGCGTGTCACAGATGATATGCGTAGCGACAAACCTCGGCCTCGCCGACCTTGTCGCGGATGGACCCAAAAGCAGCGCCGAGCTTGCGGAGTGCAACGGCGTGCATACATCATCGCTCTATCGCCTCTTGCGTGCGCTCAGCAGCCTGGGAATCTTCGTTGAGGACGGGCAAGGACGCTTTGGTCTGACGCGGCTCGCCGAACCGTTGCGCAGCGACGCACCAGATTCCGTGCGGGCCAATGCACTGTTCGCCGGAGAGTTGAGCCACCGGGACGCCTGGGCCGCGCTTGAGTATAGCGTCGCCACGGGGCAGCCGGCATTCGATCACGTCTTTGGCACGAGCAACTGGGAGTATCGGGCTACACGCCCGCAAGCCAATGCAATCTTCAACGACGTCATGACGTCCAACTCGCGGCGTGACATTCCGGGTCTCGTCGCTGCTTACGGCTTCTCGGCATTCAACACGGTTGTCGATGTGGGCGGCGGGCAGGGGGCGCTGATCGCCGCCATCTTGCGGACGAAGGCGACGATGCGGGGCATCCTGTTCGACCAGCCTCACGTCGTTGCCGATGCCATACCGGTGTTGGCAGCCGCAGGGGTTGCGGACCGCTGTGAGATCGTGAGCGGGAGCTTTTTTGAGACGCTGCCGGCCGGCGCAGACGCTTACGTCCTCCGGCACATCATCCACGACTGGGACGATGAGGAATGTGTTGCGATACTGGGGCGTTGCCACAGCGCAATGCCTGACCATGGCAAGCTCTTGATCATCGATGGCGTGATCCAACCGGCCAACCGACCGGACCCAGCCAAGCTCTCTGATATCAATATGCTGGTCATGCAAAGCGGCCGCGAGCGAACAGAGTCCGAATTCAAGGCGCTCCTGGCTCGCGCCGGGTTTACCTTAACGACGGTCTATGCGACAGCCGGCCCGAACAGCATCATTGAAGGCGTGCGCGCGTAGCCAAACAAGCAGCCATGGTCCCACGGGGCTGCGCCGGCACCTTGCTACAGGGACTTGCGCAGGATCGCATTCGCTCCGGCTGTTTCAGACGTCCGGAATCCCCTGAAGATCGTCGGAGGATTCCGCCATACCGTGCGCGGCGGCGCTACTGGCCGCCGTCACTTCGCGCATCAGGGGAGGTTGGCGATGTTGCTGGAAAACAAAGTAGCGGTGATCTACGGCGGCGGCGGGCCGATCGGCGGCGCCGTGGCCCGCGCCTTTGCCCGCGAGGGGGCCAGGGTGTTCCTGGCCGGGCGCACCCAGGCCAAACTCGACGCCGTCGCCGCGGACATCCGGGCGCAGGGCGGCGTCGCGGCCACCGCCGTCCTCGATGCCCTGGACGAAGCGGCGGTTAGCGCCTATGTCGATGCCGTGGTGGCGCAGGCGGGCGCCGTCGATATCTCGTTCAACCTCATCTCGTATGGCGATGTCCAGCAGTCGCTGGCGGAGATCGCCGTCG
>DASSGZ010000271.1:0-6113 GCA_035693165.1 Chloroflexia bacterium
CCAGAGCGCAGCGGTCCCACCCAGTCCCATCCCGAACCTGGTCGTGAAACGTTGCAGCGCCGAGGGTACTGCCTCCTCAAGGGGGTGGGAGACTAGGCCGTCGCGGGTCTCTCTTTTTTTGGGCAACGGCGCCCTGGTATACTCTACCAGGGCGTTTTTTATTGCCCGCAAATGTTCCCTACCCCTGTGTAGCGGTTAGCCAATGGAGGACTGTATGCCGGAGCAGCAAACTCCCGCGCGGGAGGAACGCCAGGTGCGGTGCCGGGGGGTGCGCGGTGCGACCTTCGTCGCCGAAGACACCCCCGCCGCCATCTGGGAGGCCACACGCGAGCTATTGGAGGCCATCGCCGAAGCCAACGGGATCGCGACCGTCGACATCGCCAGCGTGTTCTTTACCACGACGGTGGACCTGCGCTCGGCCTTTCCCGCGCGGGCGGCCCGGCAACTGGGCTGGGTCGATGTGCCCTTGCTCGGGGCCGTCGAGCAGGATCAGCCGGAGGCCCCGCTGCGCTGCATCCGGGTATTGCTGCACTGGAACACCACCGCGCGCCAGGACGAGATCGTGCATGTGTACCTGCGCGGCGCCGATACGATGCGCATCGACGATCCGCCAAGCCATCTGAGCGCGGAGCCGCCGCACCATATGCCGGAGCCGCCCGGTGACTGAACCGGAACCGGGCGACAGCGCCTGGGTCCGCGAAGCGGAAATCGCGGTGGTGGGCCTCGGGCTCATGGGCGGATCGCTGGCGGCGGCGCTACGCGGCGGGAACGACCACCCGCGCCGGTGCCGCCGGGTGGTCGGCATCGCAAGACGAGCCGAGACCCTGCCCCTGGCCGCCCCGTTGGTCGACGCGGCCACCCTCGATCTCCAGGCCGTGGCCCAGGCCGACGCGGTCGTGCTGGCCGTGCCGCCCCGCGCCATTATCCGCATGATACCGCAAGTCGCCGCCCTGATGCGGCCCGGCGCGCTGCTCACCGATCTCGGCAGCACCAAAAGCACGATTGTTGATGTTATGTCAACTCTTCGCGACGACATCCTGGTGGCCGGCGGGCACCCGATGTGCGGCAAAGAAGCCGGCGCGCTGGCCGCCGCCGACCCGCGCCTCTACGAACATGCCCCGTTTGTGCTCTGCCCCGTCCCTGGGCGTGCCGAGACCGCCGTGGCGCGGGCCGCCGGGCTGGCGCGTGTGCTCGGTGCTCGCCCGCGCGTCCTCGATGCTGCCCGGCACGACCAACTGGTGGCCGCCATCAGCCATGTGCCCTACACAACCGCTGTCGCGCTCGTGGCGGCCGCCGAGGCACTGGCGGCGAGCGAAGGCGACACACTCTGGGAGCTGGCGGCGGGCGGGTTCCGCGACACAACCCGCGTGGCGGCGGGCGAACTCGACATGTGGATCGATATTTTACTCACCAACCGGGCGGCGGTGCTGGCCCACCTGGACCGCCTCGACGCGGGCTTACAACACCTGCGCCAGGCCCTCGCCACAGACGATGTTGCCGCCCTGCACGCCGTCCTGGTGGCGGCTCAGACGCGCCGCAGACGCCTCTTTCGCTGATACATTAAAGTTCTATCAGAAGAATTTGACAGAGGCGAAAAACGTGGTATACTGAAGAAGATTACCGGATCTACGCTGCCCGTGGTCCGGACTCAGATTCTCAACCTCATACCACCGTCCGCGCCGGGACCGGCCACCCCGCGACGTTCTACGCAGGAGGCACCAGCCTACCATGGCCCACTGGACATTCATCACCAATCACGGGCAGGTTCTGTTAAGCATCGCCAAGAACCCCAACAACACCGCACGGCAAATCGCAGATGAAGTAGGGATCACCGAGCGCGCCACGCAAAGTATCATCGCCGACCTGGAAGAAGCGGGCTACCTGACGCGCCATCGGGTGGGCCGCTGCAATGTCTACGACCTGCATCTGGACGGCCCCTTGCGCCACCCCGGCCAGACTGGGCACACCGTCGCCGAAGTCTTGAGTCCGCTGCTGGCCCCGCGCCGGCGCGGCCGGGCGAGCCATCGCACCGCGGCGGCCGTCGTGAACCCGGTCCATCAGGATGTGGCGGAGTTGGCGCAAGTCGCATCGTGAGGACGCATGGCTAACTGGGGACTCATTGGCCTCGGCAAGATTGCGGATGTGCGCGTGGCCCCGGCCTTCGCGCACTCCGCAAGCGAACGACTTTATGCGGTGGCCGGGCGCGACACCGAGCGTACCGCCGGGTTCGCCGCCCGGCATCTTGCGCACCCGCGCACCGTGGCCGCCCTGCTCGCCGATCCGGCGGTCACGGCGGTCTACATTGCCGCGGCCAATGATCTCCACGCCGAATACACGCTGGCCGCTGCCGCCGCCGGGAAGCATGTGCTCTGCGAAAAACCACTCGCCCGCACGCTCGACGAAGCCGAAGCCATGCTGGAAGCGTGCCGCGCGGCGGGCGTGCTGCTGGGCACCGCCTTCATGATGCGCTTCCACCCCATCCACCAGGCGATTCGCGACCTGATTGCCCAGGGGCATATCGGGCGGCCTTTGCAGGCCCGCGTGCAGAACGCCTTTTTCCTCAGGCCCGAACGCCAGACCTGGCGCATCGACCAGGAGGCATCGGGCGGCGGGCCGCTGATGGATGTGGGTAGCCACGCCGTGGACCTGCTCTGCTTTGTCACCGGGGCGCGGGTCAAGGAAGTGGGAGCCTTCGCCGCCCGCCAGGTGCTGGCCGGCAGCGCGGAAGATGCCGCCGTGGTCAACCTGGTTCTGGATAACGACATGCTGGCCCAGGTGAATGTCGCCTTCAATACCCCCTACAGCCGGACCTGCCTGGAAGTCCACGGCAGCGAGGGCAGCATCGTCGCCACCGGCACCATCGGCCAGGTGGCCGAAGGCTACGGCGAAATCACCACCGGCGCGGGCACCCGCCCGATCGCCTACACCCCCCGCGACCTGTACCAGGGCGAGATCGAAGCGTTTGGCCGGGCCATCCGCGGCGAACAGCCGCTGAGCATCAGCGGCGAGGCGGGCCTGGACAACCTGCGCACCCTGCGCGCCGCCTACCGCTCGTCCCACTGGGGCGGCGCGGCCACGCTCACCGACAGCGCCGAGGAGTAAACCGCCCGGCACTCAACGGCCCAAGGGCCAAAGGGGGGTCCAGCCATGCAGCCGGCCGTTTCCGTCATCACCCTGGGCGTGAGCGATTTAGATCGGGCGCTGGCCTTCTACCGCGACGGCCTGGGATGGCCCACTGAAGGCATTGTCGGCACCGAGTTTGAGGGCGGGGCGGTCGTCTTCTTCCGGCTGACCAGCGGCAGCATGCTGGCGCTCTGGCCTCAGCAGGAATTGGCCCGTGATGCCGGCCTGCCCCCGCCGCAACCCGGCCCGCCTGTATTCAGCCTGGGCCATAACGTGCGCTCGAAAGCCGAGGTAGATCGTATTCTCGCCCAGGCCGAACAGGCCGGAGCGACGATCACCGCCCCCGCGCATGACCAGGTTTGGGGCGGCTATTCGGGCTACTTTCGCGACCCCGACGGCCACCTCTGGGAGATCGTCTGGAATCCCCAGTTGCTGCCCGACTGAACCTCGCGCCACACCGGTTGGTTCAGGTTACGTGCCGGCTGGAGGTATTATAGCCGCACGAATTTCCCCGTGTCGTCGCTTGCCGGGTCGAGGCGCTGCGTGTTCGCCTCGGCGGGTGCAGCCGGGGCTTCGGGCTGCTGCGCCGATTGGGTCTCCGTGCCGGGCGCCTGCGTCTCGCCGGTGCCGGGGCGTTTGAAGATCAGGTAGCTGGTCTCGGCGGGCCAGAGCGGCTGCACACCGACCAGGTCCCAGCCCTCCGCTCCCAGCGTGTTCATCACCCGGCGCGCGAAGGCGCTGCGGCGCTCTTCCTTGGCGATAAATTGCTCATCGCCTTCCACGGACGCCCGACCCCGGAAGTCCATATACACCACTTTATATTCCCAGGAAGTCACAGCCATGGGGAGATCCCTTTCACGCGGGCCACAGTGCGGGCGCACCGGCCAGGGCGGGCACATGCGGAGGACAAGTATATCGCCCGGCCGCACCCGCCCACATGGGCACGACCGGGCTATCTGCCCTTATTATGCCACGGACCACTGCCGGGCCGCCTCCGGCAGCGGCAGATATGCCGGCTCTGCCGTTTGGCAGAGCCGGCTGCTCAGATCAGCCCGTGCGCGCGGGCGACCGCGAGCGCGGCGCCCCGCCCCTGGCCCACCACGTTGAGCTTTTGATAAATGTGCTCCAGGTGCGACTTGACTGTGCCTGCGCCCAGCCCCAACCGCGCCGCCATCGCTTTGGTGCCCAGGCCCTCGGCCAGCAGGCGCAACACATCCTGCTCGCGCGCGGTCAGTGGCTCCAGGGCGGGGCCATCCGGCTCCGCGGTCAGGCGGCGCAAGAGGCGGGTCGCGACGGCGGGGGGCAGTAATGTCTCGCCGCGGGCGGCGGCGTGGATGACGCGGGCCAGTTCGGGGCCGTCGGCTTGCTTGAGCACGTAGCCCTGCGCGCCCGCCCGCAGCGCCGCCAGCAAGCTGGTGTCCTGGTCATAAGTCGTCAGCACCAGGGTCGCCGGGCCGGGATCATCGGGGCGGCGGCGAGCGCGCAACTGCTCCAGCACGGCCACGCCGTCCATCTCGCCCAGTTGGAGATCCAGCAGCAGCACGTCGGGCCGCAAGGCCGCGACCTCGGCCAGGGCGGTGCCGCCGTCGGCGGCCTCGCCCACCACCTCGATTTCGGGATCGACGGCCAGCAGGCGCCGCACCCCGGCGCGGGCCAGCGGGTGATCATCGGCCACGACGACGCGGATATGTGCCGTCGCGCGCGGCGGTGCCTCTTTAGATGCCCCTTTAGGGGCAGGCGCCGGGGGCGCCACGGCGGGCGCGCTGCCGGGATAGGGCACCTGCACCTCCACGACGGTGCCCATGCCCCGGCCCGCCGCTACCCGCAACTCGCCGCCCAGCAGCCGGGCGCGCTCCTGCATCCCCAGCAGGCCGTAGCCGGTCAGATCGAGGCCGTAACTGTCGCTGTCGCCGGCCTGTTCGCCGGCATACTGCCCGCTGAGGGCCGGGGCATCGGGGTCGCCCCCGGCGGTGCGCACGCGCCCGGCCAGCGGGTTGCGCCGGTCGAAGCCCTGGCCGTCGTCCTCGACCGTCAGGCAGACCACGCGATCGCCCCCGTCGTACTCCAGCCGCAGGGTGACGCTGGCCGCCGTGGCGTGGCGGCGCACGTTGCTCAAGGCTTCCTGGGCGATCCGCAGCAGACCATCCTCGATCGCCGGTGGCAGGGGCACCGGCGTGCCGCTCACCGTGAACTGGTAGCGCAGCCCGGCGCCCTCGGCGATGCGCGCCACTTCGGCGCCCAGCGCGGCGGGCAAATCGTGATCGGACAAAGCGGCGGGCCGCAAGCCCAGGATCGTGCGCCGAGCCTCGTCAAGGCCGTAGTCCACCATCTCGCGCGCGCGCGCCAATTCCCCCTCGGCGGCGCCCGTGTTCCCCGCGCGCACCGCCACGCGCACCTGCTCGATCTGCGCGCCGATGCCGACCAGGCTTTGGATCAGGGTGTCGTGGAGTTCGCGGGCCAGCCGCTCGCGCTCCAGGCGCACCGCCGCGCGGATGGCCTCGTCCGCTTCGGGCGGCGCGGCGGCCACAGCCTCTGCATTGGGGAATGTGGTTGCGGTCATACAGGTCCTCTCGCCCCGGCCCGCGGCAAGCAGCCGGTTTGTGCGTAGTGTCGTGGGCGGATCGGTTGCTCAAAGTATACCAAAATCGGATCGTTTTCGCCTAAGCGAGTGGCCAGTGGTCGGTGGTCAGTGATCAGTAGAAGACATGGCAATTGCGACCGAAAGAAGGCAAGGCTGTTAACCCTATTTTCGTAACCAATCACTGACCACTGACCACTCGTCGCGTTTGACGCCCGGCGTACAAATGTGCTATACTTGCCGCTTAGAAGCCCCCCGCCTGGGGGGCCGGCGGCTGGTTCACCTGGGAGGCTCACCAATCGACGCCGCGCATTTCCGCGACCGCATGCGCGCCATGGGCGTGCAACCCCTTACCCGCTCCGCCCCGCGCGACCCGGCGGAGGGGATGCCCTTCCCTGCGCCAGGGCTAGAC
>DASSGZ010000272.1:0-20253 GCA_035693165.1 Chloroflexia bacterium
GAAGATGCCCTGGGCGACGGGGAGGCCCAGGGCGCGCAGGGCGGCGGCGCAAGCGTCCACCAGGGCGGCGGCCTGGGCGGGCGGCGCCGCGCCGGTGAACGAGGGGCGGCGTCCCTTGCGCGTGTCGGCGTAGAGCGTGAACGGCGAGACGAGCAGCACGCTGCCGCCCACGTCGAGCAGCGAGCGGTTCATCTTGCCCTCGGCGTCCTCGAAGATGCGCAGATGGGCGATCTTGGGCGCCAGGTAGGCGATGTCGGCGTCGGTGTCGGCGTGGCCCACGCCGAGCAGCACCAGCAGGCCCGGCCCGATGCGCCCCACCTCCTGGCCCGCCACCGTGACCGCCGCCTCGCGCACGCGCTGGATCAGCGCCCTCATGGCCGCCCGATCATGGCGACGGCATAGGCCGCCATGCCCTCGCCGGTGCCGGTGAAGCCCAGGCCCTCGGTCGTCTTGGCCTTCACGCTGATCTGGTTCTCGGCGATACCCAGCACGCGGGCGATCTCGCGGCGCATTGCCGGGATATGCGGCCCCAGCCGCGGTTGCTCGGCCACGATGGTGCTGTCGATGTTGTCGATGTGCCAGCCCTGGGCGGCCACCACGCGCATCGCCTCGGCCAGCAGCAGGCGGCTGTCGGCGCCCTGCCAGCGGGCGTCGCTGGGCGGGAAGTGCGTGCCGATGTCGCCCAGCGCGGCGGCGCCGAGCAGCGCGTCGGTGATGGCGTGCAGCAGTACGTCGGCGTCCGAGTGCCCGGCCAGGCCGCGCGCGAAGGGCACCACGACGCCGCCCAGGCGTAACTCGCGCCCCTCCACCAGGCGGTGGACATCGTAGCCGAAGCCTACATGCTGCATGGCGAACACCGAGTGCCGAGTGCGGGGTGCGGAGTATTTAGTGGGGTTCGGCGTCTATAGCGTTTCATGCGCGAGTCGTCTCCAAATAGTTGTAGGAATCCAGCAGATTGGGCGGGCTTGCTTCATATATAGCCGAGGGTTGGCTTCGTTGTCAAACGACGGAAGCTGCCATTCGTGCGTGTTCACCGCCGAGACGCAGAGAACGCAGAGATCAGTTGCGGTAGTGTTATTTGTGGTACTTGATCGCGGTGGTAGTTCACTCTCTCCCCTGGCTATATCCATCCTATTTCTGTGTTTTCTCTTCGTTCTCTGCGTCTCTGCGGTGCAAACTCGCATTTCAACCGGATGTGAGGCAGGAGGGCCTATCGCGGTAACGCCATTCGTGGTATATTATGCATCGACTACGACCGGTAGCAGTAGCGAAGGGGGCGACCGATGACGATGACGCGGCCGATCCTGGTTCCGATACCCGAGCAGTTCGTGGGCGCGCATGTGCTGTTGCGGCGGTTGCACGAAGACGATGTGGACATGCTCTATACCGTGCTGCGAGAGGCCCAGCCGCATCTGGCGCGCTGGCTGCCCGGCTTCGACGTGGCGCCGAGCGCCGAGGACGCGCTGGAGGGGATTCGCCGCCTGCATGCCCACTGGGCGCGGCGCGAAAGCTTCAGCATGGGCATCTTTGCCCGCGCGGACGGCGCCCTGGTCGGCGATATCCGCTTGCGCCCCGGCGACTGGAAGATCCCGGCCTTCGACCTGGCCTACTGGCTGCACCCCGCCGCCGAGGGCCACGGCTACGCCCGTGCCGCGGTGCGTCTGCTGACGGCGTTCGCATTCGAAACCCTGCACGCCCGCCGGGTCATGATCGCCTGCGACAAGCGCAACGTGCGCAGCCGGCGGGTGCCCGAAAGCCTGGGCTTCCCCTACGAAGGCTGCCTGCGCAACCACACCCTGGGCGCCGACGGCCAGCCCTTCGACATGCTGATTTACGCCATGATCCCCGCCGATTACGCCCAGGCCCGCGCCTCCTGGCCTCCGGAGTGCTGAGTGCTGAGTGGAGACGAGGGGCCATGCAGGGAAGCGAGTCGTCTTTCCCCTTCCCGCCGCGGGAAGGGGGGCAGGGGGGTTAGGTGGCCGCCGCAGGGTTGCAATTAGGGCGGGACATGCTATAATAGCAGATATGTAGTTATGTTCACTGACTGCACGCGACACGGCCTGCCTCCCGGCGTGCGGACGGCGGAGGCAAGCCCGCGAGGAGTGATCGGCGATGGATCAACAGGACGCGAACCTGCGCAATATGTTGCAGTTGGGCATCAAGGCGGCGCAGGCCAAGCGGAAGACGGAAGCCTACCAGTTATTGAGCCAGGTGGTGCGGCGCGATCCGCGCAGCGAACAGGGATGGCTGTGGCTGGCCGCCGTCGCCCCCCATCCCCAGGAATCGCTCGACGCCTTTAACCACGTGCTGGCGATCAACCCGAACAACGAGCAGGCGCGGGTGGGGCAGCGCTGGGCCATGTCGCGCTTGACCGCGGCGACCGCGCCGGCCCCTGCCGCGCCGGCCGCACCGCAGGCGCCCCTGGCGTCGCCCGCCCGCCCGGCGGCCGCGCCGCCCGCGCCCCCGGCCCGCGGGGGTCTCTCCTCTGAAAGCCTCGCGACGACCTTCGCGCCCGCGGGCAGCATGCCGGGGGGCAACGCACCCGCGCCGGCGGGCGGGGGGCGTGCCGGGCTGTCCTCCGAGAGCCTGGCGTCGCTGTTTGCGCCGCAGGGCGCCGTGGCTGCGCCGCCCGGTACGCCGCCCGTGCCTGCCGCTAAAGAGGCACCGGTGGCGCCGGTGGCCTCGACCGCCGCGCCGCCCGCCCCGCCACGCACCGAGCCAGTGGCCCCGCCCGCCCCGCCGCGCACCGAACCGATGGTACCGCCCGCGCGCCCCGCCCCGGCCTGGCCGGAGAGTCCAGCGCCACAGGGTGGCTCGCCCACCGCCGAGATCCCCGTGGGCGGGCCGGCACCGCAGGCACCCGCCGCGCCCGACGACTGGCGCGCCGCGGGCGATCTGAACGTACCCGCGGGCACCGTCAACTGGGACGACGACGGCGCCGATCTGCGCAGCCTGGACGACCTGTCGGTGGACTATGCCCAGGGCGTGACCTGCCCCAATTGCGGGGCCCCCGGCCAGACGGGCCTGGTCTGCTCCCTGTGCAACAGCCCGCTGCCGCAACCGGCCCCCGGCGGCATCGATACGCTCGACCCGTCGTTGCGCGGTGTCGGCTATGCGCCGGAAGCGCGGGTCGCCGTCGCGCCGCCCGTCGCGCGCCCGGTGGAGTACACGGCCCCGCCTGTCGAAGCGCCGGTCTCGCCGTATACCGAGACGTTGCGGCCCGTGGGCCGGCGCCCCAGCCTGCTGCCGCTGGTGCTCGGTGCCGCGCTGCTGATTACCGGCATCGTGGTTGTGGTCTATGGCCTGCTGGGCGGCAACAATACGCGCTTCGACCAGGTGGGCCAGCGCTTCTTCGCCGCGCATCTCGCCAGGCAATACGACGCGGCGGCCAATTACCTGGCGCCCGACTTGCGCGCGAGCTATCTCGCCGCCCACGATCTGCCGGACCTGAACCTGACGACGACTCTCGCCGCCGCCCCGACCTGGACCGCTGTCGGCGCCCCGCTGCAAATGGCGCCCGACGGCACCAGCGGCGAATCGTATGTCATGCTGACGCCGCAGGGCGGTGGCGCACAATTGCTCTACCTGGTGAAGGTGACGCAGAGCGGCGGCAACTGGCTGATCCAATCGGTGCGCCCGCAGGCGCCCTAGCCGCCGGGGATAAAACGGATCCGCCCTCCCGTCCGTTTGAATAATAGAGAGGTTCGTAACCTTAGTTAGGGAGGACAAGATTCATTGGTAGAACCACGTGCAGTAGCTCCTGTGCAGGAGTCCAAGGAGAGTAGCCTGGACGGAAATGAGTTGGCCCGCACGATCGTCCAAATCGCCGCCGATAAGAAGGCTGAGGATATCATCATGCTCGATATCCGCGGCCTGTCGATTATCGCCGATTACTTCGTGATTTGCACCGGCACCAGCGACCGGCAGGTCCGCGCCATCGCCAAAGATATCGATGAGCAACTGGGGAAACGGGGCCTGAACGCCATCCACGTCGAGGGCATGGCCGACGCCCATTGGGTCTTGCTGGACTACGGCTCCGTGATCGTCCACGTCTTCGATCCGGCGACGCGCGACTACTACCGGCTCGAAAAGCTCTGGGCGGAAGCGCCGCGGGTCCTGGTGATCCAATAGGACCGCTCCCGCATCCGTTCCAGCACCGGGCGCAGCATCCATCTATCTAGATCAGGAGAACCTCAATGCTGAGCATCAGTGGCAATGGCGCACAACCGAATTATCTGATGATCGGGCTGGTCCTGGGCACGCTGGCCGGATTCCTGATCGGGGCTTTGCTCATGCTGCAAGTGGGGCAGCAGACGACCACCATGGTGCATGACCTGTGGACGCGCGCATTGGGCGATCACGACCGCGTCCGCTTCGAACTGCTCTCGCAGTAACCCGCCCGCGCACGCACAGACGCCGCCGGAACGTCCCGGCGGCGTCTTGCTTTATCCCGATTGAGATCGCGGCGTGAGGTGCGCCGGTTGCCATGGGGCATCCCGCGGGCCGGTTTCAAACCGGCCCCTACAGCGATTGTGCCGAACGCTTGATCGCCGTCGAACGGGCAAGTCCGGCGGGCCGGTTTCAAACCGGCCCCTACAGTGATTGTGCCGGACGCTTAATCGAAATCGACGCTGTCGCTGCCGCCGTCGTCGCCCGGCAAGCCCGCGCCGGGATCGATCTCGTCCATCACCTTGTCGGGGTCCTCGCCGGCTTCGATGCGCGAGAGGGCCGTGTTGAACTCCGGCCCCAGGTCCTCGCCGGTCTGGCGCTGCATCTGCCGCGCCCAGGCGGCCACGCTGCGCGGATCGTCTTCGTCCACGCCGTTGAGCATCTCGCCGAAGCCCTCAGAGTCATCGTAGCTGCCGTAGGCGTTCTCGTCGTCCAGATCCTCGACGGTGGTGGCCCCGCCCAGGGTGGGGTTGTCGCCCAGGTTGCCGGCGCGGATATAGGCCACCTTGGAGACCATCCGCTGGAGGTGCTGCCCGCCGCAATTGGGGCACGCCGCCGTGTTTGCTCCGCTCTCGGCGGCGCTCATGGTGCGGAAAAAGACGCTGACCCGGCGCTTGCAATCGGGGCAGCGATATTCATAAATAGGCATGGTAACTTCCTTCGTCTGATATGCGCGGCAGATGGACCGCATAAGTTTCCCCTATTCTACCATAGCCGGGCATGCAGACCAAAGAGGCACCCGGATGCTCCAGCCTCCGGCTACGTCTGCCCAGGCCGGGCAGGCGGCCCTCCCCACGGCCCGCGCGGGCGGGCTTCGTAACGGTAGCCCCCCGCTTGAAGGGCCGGGCGCCGGGCTGTCGCAAAACCCGACATGCGTTGCATATTGGCATAATTCCTGCTTTGCCAAAGGAGCACAGCCATAGTCGTCTTGGGGCGGCTACGCCAATTTCGGCGACGAGGATTCGCCGCGCCCGGCGCCCAGGACCCGCCAGGTCTGCACCGGCAGGCGGCTGCCATCCGTTTGTTTTGTATTTGTTTTGTATTGTAAGAGCCGGTTTCAACCCGGCCCGGCCGTCTAATATTGAGGAGTTGCACATTGACCATACAAACCGCATCCCCGGCGCCGGTACGCGCGGCGGTGCCTTCCGTGGCATCTTATACCTTGATTGTGCTGTCGCATCTCGGCTGGGATTGGGTCTGGCAGCGGCCCCAGCATTTGCTGTCGCGCCTGGCTCGCCGCCACCCGGTCTTCTTCGTCATGGAGCCGTTGCTGGACGAGAACCCGGCGGCGCCCTACCTGAAAATCGAACCGCGGAGCGCGGGCGTGACGGTGGCGTGGCCCGTATTCTCCCTGGAGCAAGCGGATGCGGCCGGCGGCTTCTACGCGCTCATCGGCCAACTGGTGGACGCCTGGATCGCTGAGGAACAGGTACAAAACCCGGTCTTCTGGCTCTATACGCCGATGGCCCAGCCGGTGGTCGCCAACCGGCCCGGCGCGGTCGTGGTGTTCGACGCCATGGACGAACTGGCCGCCTTCCGCTTCGCGCCGCCGGTGTTGAAGGCACGCGAGGCGGCCCTGATGCAGCGCGCCGACCTGGTGTTCACGGGGGGCCAGAGCCTGTACGAGGCGCGGCGGGGCCGCAACCCCCATGTCTATTGCTTCCCCAGCGGCGTGGAGCGCGCCCATTTCGCCACGGCGCTGGATCGTGACCTGCCCGAAGCGCCCGCGCTGGCCGGGTTGCCGCACCCACGGGTCGGCTTCTACGGCGTCATCGATGAGCGGATGGACCTCGACCTCCTGGCGCAGGTGGCCGCGCTGCGTCCGCAGTACCAGTGGATTATGGTCGGGCCGACGGCGAAGATCGAAGCCGCGGATCTGCCCCAGGCGGCGAATATCCACTATCCCGGCAAGCAGGAGTATGCGGCGTTGCCCGGCTTCCTGAAAGGCTTCGATGTCTGCATGATGCCTTTCGCGCGCAACGAAAGCACGCGCTTCATCAGCCCGACCAAGACCCTGGAGTATATGGCCGCGCACAAGCCGGTTGTCTCCACGCCGATCACCGATGTCGCGGGGCCATATGGACACATTGTCCGCCTGGCCGGCACGGCCGAAGAGTTCGTCGCCGCCGTGGACGCCGCGCTGGCCGAGGACCGCGCCACCCGCGCCGCCCGCGTCGCCGCCGAGAACAAAGTGCTGGCCCGGCAGGAGTGGGACCGCATCGCCGCCGAAATGGAGCAGTTGATCGACGCCTGCTACGTTGCCCGCCTGGGTAGCTAACATCCGCGCCGCTGTGAGGGTGCGCGGAACCCGGCGCTAGGGATTCGACGCCCCTTCGGTGGCCGCTACCGGAGTCGCCGGCGCGGCGGCCGGGTCCGGGTTCAGGGCCTGCGCCGCGATGTAATGCGCAACCACCGGCGCGGTGCCGGGCGCCACGAAGGTCAGGGCGTGCGCCCGCGTCGTCTCGTCGGAGGCGGTGGCCCGCTCATGCTGGCGCATGTGCTCGGCCCACGAGGCGACGACAAAGGTTTCGATGTAGTGTTCGGGCGCGGCGGGATCGCGGAACAGGCCCCAGCGCATGGCCCCGTCGCGCCGCCGGTGGCGCCCCACCGCCTCCATAGCCTGGACGAAGGCGCGGGCGTTGGCGTTAGGCACCTGGTACTCTGCCGTCACCAGCACCGGCCCGTCCTCCGGATCGGGTTCGAGGATCAGCCGGGGTTCGGCAAAATAGAGCGCCGGGGTGAGGTCGATCTCCTCCACCGGCTGCAACCGCCAGCGCCGCGCCACGGCGGCCCCGGCCAGCAGCGCCAGCGCCGCGCCTCCCAGGGCCGCCGGGTTGCCGAACTCGGTCGCCAGTTCGCCCCACACGAAGCTACCCGCTGCCAGCCCGCCCTGGAACACCAGCAGATAGACCCCCAGCACGCGGGCCCGCACCCAGGCCGGGGCGGTGCTCTGGGCCGACACGTTCAGGCTCGATGTCAGCGTGATCCAGGCGATGCCCCCGGCGATCAGCGTGGCGTCGAGCAGCAACAGATTAGGGATGAAGCCGAGGGCCAGCGTGGCGACGGCAAAGACGACGGTGGCCGCGACGACCAGCCGGTCCACCGGCAGCGCGCGCCGGAAGCGCGGCAGCAGCGCCGCGCCGCCCACGGCCCCCAGGCCCAGGCTGCCCAGCAGCACGCCGTAGCCGGTCGCATCCAGACCGAGTTCGTTGCGCGCCACCACGGGCAGCAGCGCCCAGAGCGCGCTGGCCGCGAAGATGAACGTGCCGGTGCGCACCAGCACCGCTTGCAGACGCGGGGCGTGGCGGGCGTAGCGTACCCCCGCCTGGATCGCGCCGAACACCCGCTCGCTGGGCGCGGTGGTCGTCTCCGGCCGGCGTTGCCAGCGGTAGATCACCAGCAGGACGCCGAGGTACGACGCGGCGTTGAGCAGGAACACGGCGCCCGGCCCCAACGCGGCCACGACCAGCCCGCCCAGAGCCGGCCCCACGGCGCGCGCCAGGTTGAACCCGGCGCTGTTGAGCGCCACGGCCACCGCCAGGTCGCGCCGCCCCACCAGTTCGGGCACGATGGCCTGCCAGGCGGGCGCATTCAGCGCCGCCCCCAGGCCCAGCAGGAACGTAAGCGCCAGCAGCCCCCAGTCGGACATGGCCCCGGCCAGCGTCAGCGCGCCCAGCAGGCAGGCCGTCGCCAGCATCCACGCCTGCGTCACCAGCAGCACGTGGCGCCGGTCGATCACGTCGGCCAGCGCGCCCGCGGGCAGGCCGACCAGGAAGACCGGCAGGCTGGTCGCGGTTTGCAGCAGCGCCACCAGCAGCGCCGACGATGTGAGCGAGGTCATCAGCCAGGCGGCGCCCACGCTCTGCATCCAGGTGCCGATATTCGACGCCACCGAAGCGATCCAGAGCGCGCGGAACACCGGTTGGGCCAGCGGACTCCACGGCGAACTGGGCGCGGCATTGACAGTAGACGTAGCCGGACCTCCAACAGGTAGCGTATCGTGTGCGGGCAGTGCCCCCCATTCAGCAAGTCATGGGCCGCAGCCTAGCCGCGCGGTACGCCCGGCGGCGCGACATCTTCATCGTCTGTGGCCGGCGGCAGCGCAGTGAAGATCTGCTTGAACTCGCGTGTTTCCAGTAGGTACCGGACGACCTCTTCGATACGGGCGCGGCTAACCTCATCCACCAGGATCATGTCGCTTGCCCAGAAGTATTTTCCGCCCATGCACTCGCCGGTGCGGCGATTCTTCTCGACCAGCGTGTTGATATTGGTATAGGAGAAGAAGGTTGCCACCCAGCGGCTGCCGTCCTCGAATGTGATAATTACGTCCGAATTGGTATCCTCCGGCGTCCAACGGCCGAAGGCCCATTGCTCGGCTTCAATCCAGATTGAATATTGTTGCATCGCTAATTCCTCATCGCGCAGCCGGCCTGGCCCACTTTATGCGATACCTCCCGTAGAGTGCCGTGATTACGGCTAAGGGACGCCCGGAAGGACACTACCGGGGACGTTGCCTTGTTATAATCTGTACAAATCAGAGGCAATTGGCAACCGCCCGGCATCTACCGGGCAGAACGATTACACGAACATGGAGAAGACCGAATGATCCCGTCGAAGTACACTGACCTGTTGAAATCGAAAGCCCTGGCGCATGTCGCCACGATCGGTCCCGATGGGGAACCGCAGTCGAACCCCGTCTGGTTTGACTGGGACGGCGAGCATGTGCTGTTCAGCCAGACCAAGACTCGCCAGAAGTACAAGAATGTGCAGCGCGACCCGCACGTGGCCCTGTCCATCGTCGATCCGAGCAATCCCTTCCGCTACCTCGAAATCCGCGGCACGGTGAGCAAGATCGAGGAGGACCCGGATAAGCACTTCATTAACGCCATGGCGAAGAAATACACCGGCCAGGCTGTCTACCAGGGGAACCAGCCCGGCGACGAGCGCGTGGTCGTCTACGTCACGCCGGAGCACACCACCCACATGGGCTGAGCCGGCACAAGGCCAACGCAATAACGACAGAGGGGCGGCGCATCCGTTGCGCCGCCTCTTCTTGTTTCGGTTGGGTCGCTATTGCGGCACGAACTGCCAGACGCGCGTAGGTGTGCCGCCGGGCGTGGCGGCCGGGATGGTGTGCAGCAGGCGGAACTGGGCCGGGTAGGCGGCCATGGCCGGGCGCAGATAGACGATGGTGTGTCGCGACCAGGGCCAGGCGTCTTCGAGGACGTAGGTGACGTGGCGGGCGCGCAGCCAGGCCAGGTACTGGTCGGGCGGGATGAGCGGGATCAACTCGGCAGGGTGGCCGCTGTAGATCTCAGCGATGGAGCTTTTGCGCGCCAGCACCACGCCGCCCGGTGGGGTGTGATCGCGCAGCCAGACGGAGGCGGCCAGGAAGTCACGGTCCTCGACGGTCAGCCCGCCCGCCGCGATGTCGCCGCCCAGGTAGCGCAGGTTCGCGCCGATGGCGATGCTGTCCTGGGTCAGGCTGGGCACCAGCAGCAGCGCCAGCAGCGCCGGCGCCGCCCAGGCCACCCGCGGGCGGCGCAGCAGGCGGCCCGCCGCCCCGGCCAGCGCCGCCAGCGCCTCGGCGATGTAGTGCAGGATGAAGGGCAGCACCGGCAGCAGGAAGCGGTCGCCGGTCCAGGGCCAGCTAGACAGGATCGCCAGAAACCCGGCCATGTAGACCTCGGGTAGCTCGACTCGCCGCCAGAGCCGCAAGCCGTAGCCGCCCAGCGCGACCACCAGCAGCACGGCCCCGCCCACGGTGCGGATCGGATTGGCCGGGTCGGCGGGCTGGGGTAGCAGCAGCGGCGGCAGCACCGCCGTGGCGTAGAAGCCTGCGCGGCCCGCGAAGCGCTCGGCAAACTCGCCCGGCCCGGCGATGCGCCCCAGTTCCGGGTTGTAGGGGTCGCGCAGCCAGAGCGAGGCGGTATAGTTGCGGTTGGGGTCGGTGGTGGCGCTGAACACGGCCCACGGCAGCGCCAGGGCCACCAGGGCCAGCGCCAGCACGAGCGCGGCGCGGGAGCGGCGGCGCCAGAGCAGGGTCAGCGGCGCGGCGGCCAGCAGCGCCATGCCGATGGTGCGCAGGTAGTAGGGCAGGGCCAGCAGCAGCGCCGCGCCGATCCACGCGCGCCGTCCGGGGTTGGCCGGGCCGCCCGCATCGGTGGCCGGTGGCGGGTCGATGCGCCGCTGCCAGAAGAGCAGCGCCCCGGCCACCGCCGCCACATAGGGCAACTCGGTCATCAGGTCGTTGGTGTAGACCAGCGTGATGTCGTTGGCGGCGAACAGGGCCACCGTCAGGAAGGCCAGGACGCGCCCGTGCCGCGTGCGAAACAGCAGGTAGAGCAGCACCAACCCCAGCAGGAAGGCGGCTATCGAGATCAGCTTCAGCCAGGGGATGGCTTCAAGCAGGTGGGTGGGGCCGAACAGCGCCGCGCCGGGCGTGAGCAGCACCGGATAGCCCCAGGGGAACCCGGCATTGTTGTAGGGCGCGCCGGTCGCCAGGTTGCGCGCCAGCAGCAGGTAGACGGCGTTGTCCCCGTTCAGCGGCAGGATGCTGTTGAAGCGCAGCGCCGCCAGCAGCGCGCCGAAGCCCACCAGCGCGCCCATGAGCAGGCGGTCGCTGCGGGTGAGCGTGGGGTGCGCGGATGGGGTGCTAGTCAAGATCGGTGGTGACGTGTTCACCCTGGCCGACGACAACATTGAGGGCACGCGGATCCACCTCGATGACGACGGGCGTGTGGGCGACAGGGCGGGCGTCGCCGTGGACGGGTAGCGGGCGGCGGGCCGCGATGACCACGCGCCGCGCCCGGTAGTAGCGCAGCTTGGGGTGGTAGACTCGCCGGTTCACCGTCTGCCCTGTCTGCGGGTCGATGGCTTTGCCCCGCCCGAAGAACACGGTCAGGATGTGGCGCACGAACTCCCATTTGCTGAAGTTCTCGAAGATAATCACGTCGAGGCGGTGGTCGTTGACCTGGGCATCGGGGGCCAGTGGGATCGAATAGCCCCAGTAGGGGCCGTTGGCGACCAGCACCATCAACGCGCGCACGCGCAGGCGCCGCCCATCGAGCCACAGCGTCATGCGGCGGGGCCGGGCGCGCGAGAAAGTGCGCAGCACCTCGAACAGGGTCATATAGGCGCCCCTGTCGAGCTGATTGAGCAAGGGGAACAGCTCGGCGTCCATGCCGATGCCGGCGGTTTCGAGAAACACATGGCCGTTCGGCCCGCCCACGCGGCCCACGTCCACGCAGCGCACTTCGCCTTCGCGCAGCAGGCGCACCGCCCCCTCGATGTCGAACGGGATGTGCAGCATGCGCGCCACGTTGTTGGCACTGCCCAGCGGGATGATGCCCATCACCATGTCGGTGCCGATCAGCCCCGCCGACACGTCGTCGGTAGTGCCGTCGCCGCCACAGGAGACGACCATCTCGTAGCCCTCGTCGCGCGCCTCCATCGCCAGCACCGTGCCGTCTTCCGGCCCTCTGGTGGCGAAGACATCGGCCTGGATGCCTGCCGCTTCGAGGGCACGGACCACGTCGTCCGGTCCCGCCGCGTTGGTGGTGATGCCGCCTTTCTTGCCCGCCGTCGGGTTGACGATCACCTTGATCCGCGCCTGCGGGTTACGGGCGATGGGGCTGATGTGATCCACCGTTCGCGGCGGATTGGCGACAGCCGGGGGGTCGGCTGTGGTGCCGGGCGCCGCCGGGCTGCCGGTGATTGCGGTGCTGGGTGTGTCCATAGCTTGCGATTCGCGGCTCCTTGTACTGTCTGTTATACAGCAAGTCGCGCGCCCCGGCCACTGTTGGGCCGGGTGCGCCACGGACGCCGCCCGCATGCGGCCCGACTTGTCACGCTGAGCGCAGCAAAGGGTCTTGTCTCCGACCCCAAACGAGACGGAGATTCTGAGCGCAGCGAAGAATGACAGGAGGGCGGGGGCGGCGCGGCCCTTGTCACGCTGAGCGCACCGAAGAGTCTCGTCCCGGTCTCCAGGAGACGAAGATTCTTCGCTGCGCTCAGAATGACAGGGGCGGGGGGTTAGCGGGCGTAGGTTTGCAGGGCCGCGTCGATCTCGCCGGCGGCCGGATCGACCAGCACGTGCGTGCCGATGCGCACCGTCGGCGCCGCCCGCCGCCCGCCGTTGATCTTCAGCATCGACTCGACCGCGCCGGGCGTGCGGGCCAGGTCGACCTCGGTGAAGCGGACCTGCCGCGCGTTGAGCAGGCGGCGCAGGTCGCGGCAGTCGGGGCAATAGGGCAGCGTGTAGAGCACCACATCGGGGGCGTCGTTGCCGTGGCTCATGCCGGGCCTCCTTCCGCCACGGGGGCGGCCAGGTGCGCGGCGGTTTCGGCGGCGTGGGCGGCCAGCGGCTGATCGCCGCGCCAGCGACGCCAGCCCCAGACGGTGCGCCGGTAGGGATCGGCCAGGAAGCCGCCCAGCAGCCACCACAGCCCATCGGTCACGGTGGCGTGGAAGAGCGCCACGGTGGTGGGGTCGCTGTCCGGGGCGGCACTGGTGCGGATCTCCACCGTGCGCTGGAAGGGTAGCGCGGTATCGCGGTCGCGCTCGGTCATGCGCGGGGCGTACCCCGGCGGCTGGATCAGGGCCTCATAGGTCTGCGCGGGGTAGGGGGCCAGGCGCGCGTGGCTGGTCAGACCGGTGACTGCGTCGTGGACCCGCAGGTCCGGGCCGGCCATCTCGACGACCGGTTGGAAGGGCCCCTGGCTGCGGATGGCCGCCGCCAGCGACGCCGCATCATCGGGCCAGTGCTCGCCGGGCGTGAGCAAGCAGTATTCTAATTCCATATGTTCCTCCATAACAGGGTAGGGCGCGACCTGCAACCGGGATCGCCGGCGGCAGGCCGGGATGGGGATCGGGGCGGGGATGGGCCGGTCGTCGCCGGCACGGCTCTCATGGGCGGCAGGCGGCAACGGGCAAGCCCCATGCGCGGGCGGGGAAGTTCTCCTTGATCAATCAGAGCACTGGAATACGCGTCAGCTAGACACTGCGGTGATGCGCTTGAGGTCCCCGGCGGCCGGTGCTGCGGATGTTCCAGAGGGGCGGGCCAGGCCGCGCCCGCCCCGGTAGTGACTCCAGTATAGCGGAAAACCGGCGCGCGGGGGAAGGCGTGCCCGCCCGATGGCAATGGTACTTTATGGCTATGGCCGCCCCGACAATGGTCCGGGGCGCGGGGTGGCACCCGTGTGCATCGCGGGCACCCCGCGCGCCGGGGGCCCGGCCTGCCTAAAAGAATCTGTCAATTTGGACAAATTTCGGTATACATGCCGGCGATTCGGTGCTATAATAATCCTATTCGTTTCCCCAGAGGGCAGATATCATAAGGAGGGTTCCGCGATGGCCGGTGAGTTCAATCACCAATCCGCCGACAGTGAGTTTGAGCGCGGCAAGGCGCCGGGCGGGGGTGCGGCGGCGCGGGCGGTAGACGCGAGCGCGGATGCGGCTCCGGCGGTGCTGGCGCACCTGGCCGCGCACGGCGCCGGCGGCGCGCGGGGCAACAGCGGGGCGCGGGCCACCGCCGTCCAGCGCATGCAGCAGATGTACGGCAACCGGGCTGTGCAGCGGGTGTTGCAGCGCGCGGCCGGCGCCGAATCGGAGGAGGATGTCGGCAGCCGCATCCAGGCGCGCGCCGGCCAGGGCAGCAACCTCGACGCCGGAGTGCAGCGCCGGCTGGAGTCCGGGCTGGGCGCCGATTTATCGAGCGTGCGCATCCACACCGATCACGAAGCCGACCATCTCGCCCGGTCCGTCGATGCCGTGGCCTTCACCACCGGGTCGGATATCTATTTCCGCGCGGGCACCTATAATCCCGGCACGCCCGAGGGCCTGCACTTGCTGGCCCACGAGGCCACCCACACGGTGCAGCAGGCGGCGGGGCCGGTGGCCGGCACCCCGGCGGCCGGTGGCGTGGCGATCAGCGATCCGGGCGATAGCTTCGAGCAGGCCGCCGAGCAGGCCGCCACCCGCGTGGCTCAGGGCGCCCCGGCGGCGCCGGCTGCCGCCGCGGCCGGGGAGGCCACGGGCGCCGCGGTGCAGCGGGAGGCCGCACCCGAAGAAGAAGAGCCGCTGCAAACCATGCGCCCGGCAACGTATGCCGCGGTGCAGCGGGAGGCCGCGCCGGAAGAAGAAGAAGAGCCGCTGCAGGCCATGCGCCCGGCAACATACGCTGCCGTGCAGCGGGAGGCCGCGCCGGAGGAAGAAGAAGAACCGCTCCAGACGATGCGCCCGCTGACCTATGCCGCCGTGCAGCGGACGGTGTCCGACGCTGAGGCGGGCGAACAGGAAGTAGAGGAAGCAACGAGCTAGCCGGCGAGAGCGCCCGGCCCACCGTGCCCGGTCTCGTGGAGGGGCACGGCGAGTCCGCCTCACTCCCGGTCGCATGCAGCCCCACACCTGCCTGTTAACTGAAATTGCCGCGTGGCCCCCGAAGAACCGGGGGCCGCGCGCTATCCGCCGCCCTCCCGATACCCCCGCTATTTTCTGCCGTCTGCCGATCGCGCCCCGGCCCCCTTGCGCTGTGCGGTACGGATGTCTGCCGGCCCACGGACCCGGCTCTCGCCGCCATGCCGCCGTGACCCTCTACAGGATCGGGTCTGCCGTCCCGGCTGCAGGATGCGCTATGGCCCTGAATTGGGACTGTCGTCTCTGGCAGCCAGGGGCCGATTTTGCCTATAATCAACGGGAGGCGCCCGTCGTGCATCGGAGCGCCCTGGATCGATCCCTGCCGGGGCAGGGCTGGAACGGAGATCGTGTTATGGGGGGACGGACCACCCACTGGCCCCTTGCTGCGCCGGCCGGGCAGGATAGCGGGCATCTATCCAGCTACCAGGCCCAGTTGTTTTCGATGCTGCTGCGCTGGACCTTCCTGGTCTGCCTCATCCTCGCCGTGTCGAACCTGGGGCAATTCGTCGCGACCCGGTTGTGGCCGGCGGCGCTGCTGACCGTGGCCTACGGCGCCCAAACGGTGTTTGTCGGGCTCCTGTGGCGGCATGTCCGGCGCACCGCAGACACCCATCTGCTCACCCTCTACATCATCACCACGATGGGCGTGATCGCGCTGACCATGATGTTCGTGGTCGATGCCGTCATCATCGGCAATGCCCTGGGGCTGTGCATCATGCTGCTGCTGGCGATCGTCTGGCAACCACGCGAGCGCACCGTCTACTGGACGGGCCTGGCCGTGCTGCTCTACGTCATGGCGGTGGGGGTGCGGGATAGCGGCTGGTTCCCGGTGATCCCGTCCGGCCCGCTGGCCTGGAGCGGGGTGTACTTCAGCCCGGTGCTGGGCCTCATCCTGTCCGCCGCCGTCATGCAGAATTTCGCCGACCGGCTGCGCCGGGCGCTGGCTCAGAGCGAGCAGGCCCGCGGCGCCCTGGCCGAGTCGCACCAGGCGCTGAGCGCGCGCACCCGCGAATTGGAGGCCGAGCGCAGCGCCTTGCGCGCGGCGCTGGAGGAGATTCGCGAGCGGCAGCGCGCCGAACTGGCGCTGGTCCAGGCGAAAGAGGTGGCCGAAGCCGCCAACCGGGCGAAAAGCATCTTCCTGGCGAATATGAGCCACGAACTGCGCACGCCGCTCAACGCCATCATCGGCTACAGCGAACTGCTGCAGGAAGAGGCACCGGCGGCGGGGTATACGGACCTGGTGCCCGATCTCAAGAACATCCAGACAGCCGGCATGCACCTGCTCGGCGTGATCAGCAGCATCCTCGATCTCTCCAAGATCGAGGCCGGGAAGATGGATCTCTACCTGGAGACGTTCCCGATCGCAAAACTCGTAGACGAGGTCGTCAGCACCACGCAACCCCTGCTGCGGCAGAACGGGAACAGCCTCACCGTGGACTGTGCCCCCGACCTGGGCACCGCGCATACCGACCGGCTCAAAACCCGCCAGATCTTGTTGAACCTGCTGAGCAATGCCACGAAGTTCACCGACCACGGGGCCATCACGCTGACCGCACGGCGCGAAGCGGCCCCCGGCGGCGAGTGGCTCGTCTTTGCCGTGGCCGATACCGGCATCGGCCTGAGCGCTGCGCAGATCGGCGAGCTGTTTCAGCCGTTCATGCAGGCCGATCCCTCCACCACGCGCAAGTACGGCGGGACCGGGCTGGGGCTGGCCCTGTGTCGCCGGCTGTGCGAAATGCTGGGCGGCACCATTGGCGTGGTCAGCGAACTGGGGCAGGGCGCCGTCTTCACCGTGCGCCTGCCCGTCGAGCGGACCGCGCCGGATGCTGCCGCGCCCCGTGAGTAGTAGCGTTTGCCGCCCGGTAAGGGTATACTGAGGGACGCCGGGAAACATGCCGCTTCCGGAGGCGCGCTCTGCCGGGCGCCGCGGAAGGGGTGCCGCCGTGAGGAGGCCCATGCCCTATCGCACCAGCCCGCAAACCGCCGCGCGCAAAGCCGCCATGCGCGGCCGCATCCTGGCCGCGGCGCGCCGCCTGTTCGCCGCTCAGGGCTATGACGCGACGACTATCCAGGCCATCGTGCAGGAGGCGGGCACCTCGATTGGGAACTGCTATTTTTACTTTCCCAACAAAGAGGCGCTGCTGCTGGCCGTGGCCGCCGAGATCCTGGACGAGGTGAGCGCGGCCATGGATGCGGCGATGGCGCGTGTGCCGCCGGGACCGGGCCGGGCCGCCGTGGCCCTCTACACCGGCGCGATCACGATCCTGGCGCAGCCCGACCTGGCCCGGCTGGTGCTGGCGGAAGCCGCCCACCCGGCCCTGCGGCCCCTGGCCGTCGCGCGGTTTACCGGGCGCATCCGGCAGTTTTTCGCCGCCAATCCGGCGCTGCTGGGCGACCGCGACCCGGCGCTGGTCGTGCCGGCCTGGCAGGGCACCCTGTTCCACGTGCTGGAGGCGGCGCTGGCCGGCGATGTGCCGCCCGATGGCCCGGCCATCGGGCGCTTCCTGGCGCGCTGGAACCTGCAAGCCCTGGGCCTGCCGCCGGCGGCCGTGGACGCCGCCCTGGTGGTGCTGGATACGCTCGCCCTACCTGTCCCTAGCGAGGTGCCGCATGGCGCAGATCCTGATTGTCGACGACGATAAGCTCTTGACCGAGATGCTGCGCCGCACGCTGAGCCACGCGGGGTGGAGCGTCGCCGTCGCCAACAGTGGGACCGAGGCCCTGCCGTTGCTGACTGGCTCGGAGGCCGAACTGACGATCCTCGATGTCGCCATGCCGGGCATGGACGGCTTCGAGGTGCTGCGGCGGATGCGCGCGGCGGGCAGCGCCATCCCGGTGTTGATGCTGACGGCGCGCGATGCCGTGGAGGACCGCGTGACCGGGCTGGAACTGGGCGCCGACGATTACCTGATCAAGCCCTTCGCGCCGGAGGAACTGGTCGCGCGCGTACGCGCCCTGATGCGCCGGCTGGTCCCGTCGCGCGAGATCCTGACCTACGCCGATCTGCGACTCGACACCGCCGGGCGCCTGGCCTCGCGCCAGGACCGCCCGATCTCGCTCAGCACCACGGAGTACGCGCTGCTCGAATTTTTCATGCGCCACCCGGAACAGGTGTTGCTGCGCAGCCAGATTATGCAGCAGGTATGGGGCTATGACTTCGGCGGCGACTCGAATGTGCTGGAGGTCTATGTCGGCTACCTGCGCCGCAAACTCGAAGAGGGCGGCATGCCGCGGCTGATCCAGACGGTGCGTGGCGCCGGGTATGTGTTGCGCGCGGCCTCGCGCGGGAACGGCGGAGAGGAGTAGCCGTGTCGATCCGCCTGCGCCTGGCGCTCTGGTATACGCTGCTGGCCGGGTTCGTGCTGGCCGCGGTGCTCGCGGCGGCCTTTCTCTCGCACAGCGCGACGCTGGCCGAGGCCGTGGACGACCAGTTGCGCGATGCGGCGGCGCGGGTGGCCCAGACCGTGCGGCTCACCTCTACGTCCAGGGTGCCCGATCCCGACCAGATTCGCCCGGTGAGCCACTGGACGGATGCCGAGATCTGGGCTCGCTACCTGGGCAACGACGGCACCGTCTTGCAGTCGTCGCCCAATGCCGCGGACCGGCCTTCGCTGTTTGCGGCCCTGCCCCGCGGAGTGGAATCGGCCCCTGTGGATGGCCGCGACGGCCCCGAGCGGTTGCGGGGCTACATCCTGCGCGTTTACCGGGACGGGACGCCGGTCGGCTATGTCGAAGCCGGCACCTCGCTGGCGAGCATCGACCAGTTGAACGCGCGCTTTGCCGCGCTGCTGGTGGCGATCTCGGTCGGCGGGTTGCTGCTCACTGCCGGGGCGGGTTGGGCCATCGCGGCGGGCGCCCTGCGCCCCGTCAGCACGATCATCGCCACCGCGCGGGAGATCACCGGCACGCGCAGCTTTGCCCGGCGGGTGCCGGCGGCGGCGCGCCGCGATGAACTGGGCACGCTGACCGAGACGCTCAACAATATGCTGGCGAGCCTGGAGGCGGCCTACGCCGTGCAGCGCCGCTTCGTGGACGATGCCGCGCACGAGTTGCGCGCGCCGATCACCACCATCCAGGGCAACCTGGCCCTGCTGCGCGAACCGGGCAGCCTGCCGCCGGCTGAGCAGGCGGCGGTGCTGGCCGATCTCCAGAGCGAAGTCCAGCGCCTGGCGCGCCTCGTCAACGGCCTGCTGGCGCTGGCCCGCGCCGACGCCGGGCAAACCGGGCGCGCCGAGGTCGTGGAACTGGACACCGTGCTCACGACCACGTATCACCGCTTGCTGGGGCTGGCCCCCGCCGCGCCGGTGCACATCCGCGCCCTCGAACCGCTGTGCGTGCGCGGCGACCGCGACCGGCTGCTGCAACTGGCGCTGGCCCTGGGCGAAAATGCCGTGCGCTATACCCCGGCGGGCGGGGCGGTCGATCTCAGCCTGGCCCGCGACGGCGACAGCGCCGTGTTGGCCGTGCGCGATACCGGCGTCGGTATCCCGCCCGCCGACCTGCCCTTCGTGTTCGACCGCTTCTACCGGGGCGACGCCGCCCGCGACCTGCACCGCGAGGGAACCGGCCTGGGGCTGCCCATCGCCCGCTGGATTGTCGAGATGCACCAGGGCACGCTGGCCGTGGAAAGCCCGCCCGGCGGCGGCACTACCTTCACCGTCCGGCTGCCGCTGGTGCCCTGTGCTGCCCCGCCGTCCGTACCAGACGGCGCCGCCGCGCCCGCCCGGCAGGAGGTGTCCGTCGATGGATGAGTCGCATCCCGCCCCATCCCCGGAGGAAGTGCATACGGCGATTGTCCGGCGCTTAGAGGCGGCCGGCGTGCCGTTCACGATCCATACCCACGAGCCGGCGCGCACCGTGGCTGATGCCGAGGCGCGCTTGCCCTTCCCCAAAGCGCAATTCTTGAAGACGGTGGTGTTCCGGCTGAAGGGGGGCGGCTGGATTCTCGTGGCGCTGCAGGGGCAAGACCAGGTTGATTACCGCCGGCTGGCCGATGCGCTCGGCGTCAAACGCGGCGACCTGCTTCGCCCGCCGCCGGAGGAAGTCGAGGCCGCGCTGGGCTACCAGATCGGCGGGGTCGGCCCCATCCCGCTCGCCCCGGATACCCGCGTGCTGTTCGACGAGGCCGCGCTGCAAATGGCGACGGTCTATTGCGGCGCGGGCCGCAACGACCGCACCCTGGAAATCGGGCTGCCCGATCTCATTCGGGCGGTGGCCGGGCCGGTGGCTCCCCTGGCCCGCGAACGTTCCGGCCCCGCGCCCGCCACCGGCGCCGACGCATCCTGAACCCGGAATCCGGCATAAGGGGCGGCGGTTAGCTCCAATCAGCAGAACGGCGCGCCGGCACTCCTGGTATCTAGTTTAGAGCAGGCCGTTTTCGCGGGCGTA
>DASSGZ010000273.1:0-20571 GCA_035693165.1 Chloroflexia bacterium
GTGACGATCCGGGTGGACGAGCGCCGGCCCAACGTCGTCTGGGTGCTGGACGACAACACGCCGTACCTGATCAGCGACGACGGTGTGGTGATGAGCAAGGCCACGACGTTGCAGGGCTACGTCGTCGTCTACGACCAGGACACAGCGCCCGGCAAGCTGCACCTGGGCGACAAGCTGGAGCGGCAGGACGTGATCGACGTGGCCCAGCGGCTGTTTATGAAGCTGCCGGACGCGAGCGGGCTGCACATCAGCCAGATGGAGTACCAGGTGGCCGGGGGCGTGACCGTGGTCACGGATACCGGGCAGCGCGTGCGCTTCGGCGACGGCGTGAACCTGGACCTGAAGATCCGGGAAGTGGCCGCCCTGGTGGCGCAACTCAGCGCCGACAAGCAGGCGTGGCGCGTGATCGACGCGCGAGCGCCGGAGCGGCTGGCGGTGACGAAATAGAT
The DNA here is from genome assembly GCA_035693165.1 of Chloroflexia bacterium. GTDB lineage: Bacteria > Chloroflexota > Chloroflexia > QHBQ01 > JAICKM01 > JAICKM01. Next base: position 450 of record DASSGZ010000273.1, read on the forward strand.
GTGGTTGCCGTTGCTGGCGCTGGTGATCGGGCTGATTATCGGCCTGCAGTTCAGCTTTACGGTGCCGCAGGAGTACGCCCGCTATACGGCGGTCGGCATCCTGGCGGCGCTGGACGCGATACTGGGCGCGGTGCGCGCCGAGCTGAACCACGCCTACGACAACAAGGTGTTCATCACCGGCTTGTTGTCGAACGTGAGTCTGGCGATCGGGCTGACCTTCCTGGGCGACCGCCTGGGCGTCGATTTGATCATCGCCGCCGTGGTCGCCTTCGGGGTGCGCATGTTCGACAACGTGGCGATCATTCGCCGGCATTTTCTGTAGGTGCCCGCCACCGTCGTTCAGCGGTGTAGGGGCCGATTTCGAACCGGCCCGCGGGCGGATAAACGGCACGTTCCGCGATGTAGGGGCCGGTTTCAAACCGGCCCGCGGGCGCCGCAACATGACGGCGAGAACGATGGGAAACCGGCGGGTAAGGCAGGCGAAAAGTTGACATAAAAACGCGGGCAAAACTATAGCATTTTCGACTCGGGTGTGGTATGATAAGCTATGATCTACATATCGCACCCTGGGAGATATGGCTACTCTGTCCGTGGGTGGGGGCCGCCGGGCGGTTGGCCTGGGTCCGCAGGGACCCTTCGCCGGGTCGCCGTCACCCGATCACAGAGGGGAGCGTAGACTGATGCCTAAGAACCAGGAACGGATCATCGTCGGCATGGATGTCGGCACAACCAAGATCTGCACGGTCGTCGGCGAGGTGGGGCGCGGCCCGGAGGTGAACATCCTCGGCGCGGGCATCGCCCCGTCGCAGGGCCTCAGCAAGGGCATGATCGTGGACATCCCGCAGACAGTGCGTTCAATTGCCCTGTCCATCGAGCGGGCCGAGCGGCTGTCGGGCTGCAAAATCGGCTCGGCGTATGTCGGCGTGGCCGGCAACCATATCGCCTCGCTCAACAGCCGGGGCGTGGTGGCCGTGTCGCGCGGCGACCGGGTGATCACGAATGAAGATGTGACCCGCGCGGTGGATGCCGCACGGGCCATCGCCATCCCCCAGCAGCGCGAAGTGCTACACGTCATCCCGCGCTCGTACGTGGTGGATGGGCACGAGGGCGTGCATGACCCGCTGGGCATGGCCGGGTTCCGGCTGGAGGTCGAGACCCATATCGTGACCGGGGCCGTGACCGCGCTGCAAAACCTGGTGCGCTGCGTGCAGCGGACCGGCATCGAGGTCGACGACCTGGTGTTGCAGCCGCTGGCCTCGGCGGAGGCGGTGCTGACCGAGCCGGAAAAGAACCTGGGCGTCGTGCTGGTCGACATCGGCGGCGGGACGACCGACATCGCCATCTTTATTGAAGGCAGCATCTGGCACACCGTGGTCTTGCCGGTTGGCGGCAACCACCTGAGCAACGACCTCAGCATCGTGCTCAAAGTGCCGTTTGAGGGAGCGGAGCGGTTGAAGCTGGCCCACGGCGTTGTGGCGCCGCCGCCCGGCGTGCGCGACCTGTACGCCCGGCGCCGGCCCGTCGCGCCGCCCGCGGTGCCCCTGGCCGGGGCCGACCGCATCGCGGCGGAAGACGGCTATGGCGCCGCCGCGCAAGGCCATCCCGTGCAGACGGAGTTGCTGCGCATTCTCGACGACGTGGAGCCGGAATATGAGTATGACGACGACGAAGTGATCGAGGTCGAGACCTTCGAGGTGGGGCGGACCGACCGCATTTCGCGGAACCTGGTCACGCGGATCCTGGAGGCTCGCGTGGAACAGATCTTCGGCCTGGTGGCCGCCGAAATCAAGCGCAGTGGGTACGATGGGCTGCTACCGGCCGGCATCGTGCTCACCGGTGGCGCGGCCCGCTTACCCGGCATTGCCGACGTGGCGGCGCGCGTTCTCCACATGCCGGTACGCATCAGCGTGCCGCAAGGGATGACCGGGCTGACCGACACGCTCGACAGCCCCGCGTATGCTACCAGCGTCGGCCTGGCCCTGTGGGCCACGCGGCACTCCGGCGCGAGCGGGCACACCCCTCAACATGCGCTCTCGCCGGGGCAACCGCGCGAGCGCGGCAACGAGTTCTATGGTCGATTACGGGGCTTTTTGCGCGAGTTTTTGCCGTAGGGCACGTTATATAACAGAAGGAGCCAACTATGTATGATCGCAGGAACCAGACGCCCCCGCCGCCGCCCGGCCCGTCCTATGGCCCCATGGGCGATGTCGAGAACTTCGCCCAGATCAAAGTCATTGGCGTGGGCGGCGGCGGCAGCAACGCCGTGAATCGCATGATTCGCGCGGAAGTCAAGGGCGTGGAATTCATCACCGTCAACACCGATGCCCAGGCGCTGCTGCACTCGGACGCGCCCACGCGCATCCGCATCGGCGATAAGCTGACCAAGGGCCTTGGCTCGGGCGGTAACCCGACCGTGGGCGCCAAGGCCGCCGAGGAGAGCAGCGACGAACTGTTCGACGTGCTGCGCGGCGCCGACATGGTGTTCATCACCGCCGGTATGGGCGGCGGCACCGGCACCGGCGCGGCCCCTGTCATCGCCCAGATCGCCCGCGAGGCCGGCGCGCTGACGGTGGGCGTCGTCACCCGCCCGTTCACCTTCGAGGGCAGCCGCCGCCGCCTGAGCGCGGAGGAGGGCATCAACAACCTCAAGCAGCATGTCGACACGGTGATCACCATCCCCAACGACCGGCTGTTGCAGGTGGCCGATAAGAAGACCTCGATGCTCGAAGCCTTCCGCATGGCCGACGACGTGCTCCGCCAAGGCATCCAGGGCATCGCCGACCTGATCACCGAGCACGGCATGATCAACCTCGACTTCGCCGACGTGAAGTCGATCATGAGCGACGCCGGGTCGGCGCTGATGGCGATTGGCCGCGGCTCGGGCGACAACCGCTGCATCGACGCCGCGCGCATGGCCATCGAAAGCCCCTTGCTGGAGATCAGCATCGACGGCGCCAAGGGCGTGCTGTTCAACATCACCGGCGGCGAAGACCTGGGCATCCTCGAAGTCTACGAGGCCGCCGAGATCATCCAGCAGGCCGCCGACCCGGAGGCGAACATCATCTTCGGCGCCGTGATCGACCCGCAGTTGGGCAAGGACGTGAAGCTGACGCTGATCGCCACGGGCTTCGACAGCCTGCGCCGCCCGCCGCAGCAGGTGGCCCGCCCGCAGCAGGTCCAGAACCCGTACCAGCAGCAATCGCAGTATCAGCAGCAGCCGCAGTACCAGCAGGCGCCGGTGCGCCAGGCGCAGCAGAACGAGGCCCCGCGCCCGCCGTACCAGCAGCCGCAGCCCGCGCCCCAGCAGCCGGTGCTGCGCCCGCAGGTGCGCCCGCAGACCCCGCCGCCGCAACCTGCGCCGCAGCAGCCCAGCCAGGACGACCTGGACATCCCGCCCTTCCTGCGCTACCGCCAGCGGTAACGTGTGGCTAAGCGAACGGCGTCCTCCCGCTGGGGGACGCCGTTTGTGCTTCTGTTATTGAGGACAATAGACGCTATCAAGCGAAGGGGTGTTGCGTTGTCAAACACCGAAGCGGCGCTGCTGCGTATCAACCAACCCATACCTGCTGAACTGCAACAACGCTATGATTTGCTGCTGGCAAAGCGGCTGGCAGAGACGTTGCTGCCCGACGAGTACAATGAGCTGTTGCGGTTTACCGGCCAGATCGAAGCGCTGGAGGCCCGGCGGATGGATGCTCTGGCAGAGTTGGCACGCTTACGCGGCATATCGCTACGCGCGGTTATGAGCAGTCTCGGAATCTCGCCCCGGAATCTAGTCGTCGGTCACGGCGATTTTGAGTTGTAGGGGCCGGTTTCAAACCGGCCTGCCGCCCATCCGCATCATGGTGGGGGACTACCAGGATGAACGACGAGTTAGCACTGGGCACAACCGGGCACCGGAGCAGCTATACACCTGCTCCTGCGCCCGGTTAGAGACTAAATGGCGGGTTGCGTCAGCGTTCAGTCGGTGGTCATGGATCAGCGATCAAGGTTTAACGTATATGTCCAGCAGGTTCCCTGTCACCCCATCGAAGATCAATTCGGCGTGTGGTTGGAGTTGATTGGGATCATCGGCCATAAACTGGCCGGTGAGTTGAACATCGACGGCCGGCTCCGTATCCGGGTACTTCTGAAGCATGGTACCTGGACCGACGCGGCGGCGGACCTCTGCTGCAGTTACAAACTCAACACTGGTGATTGTCGGTAGCTGCGGACTGTAAATCCCTGGTATTCCTCCTTTTTGCACAAGGAACGCTTGAATTCCGTTTCTGGTAATAGGTACGGTAAGTGCCGGCATACCGTAGGCAGCAGGCGCTCTAGTCGCCAACGGAGGCTCGGGAGTCCCTGCAAGGGGCGTAACTATACCTGGGGGGGTAGGGGCAACAGGACCTGCGTGGGCACGTGCCCGCACCCAGGCCGGTATCTCGTCTGGCGGCGTTCCTACGGCTGATCCGGCGGATGCTTGTTGCGCGCGGGCAATGGCAAACGCGGCGACTAAGACACAGACCAGTAGACTTAAAGCGCCGAGCAGCTGTTTCATCCGTTTCCTCTCCTCTTATTCAGAGGCCTCGTTACCCATTATACTATACATGGACGGCAAGTGGAGTGATCTACTATCAAACAGTCAAGAACGTTTTATCAGCGGAAGCCGTTCGGGCGAGGGCGTCGGGTAAGGCTCTTGCGTTACAAGGACATTGGCCCGACGCCGCTACGAGACTAGTAGCGTGATCCTGATGGGCGGCAAGGCCGGTTTGAAACCGGCGCCTACAATCTGCATCACGTCTGCTGCCACCGTTTGTTTACTGATTTCCACCTGGATGCCTACGTTGCGGTTTTACGATGGGTAAATAGTCACAGATCGCGGGCCGCGGCCCGCCGAGGACCAGCACCAGGAGGATCATCGTATGAGCGAGTCAGCCAATCCGTTGGGCACCGAACAAACTAGTGGCACCGGGATCGCTGAGCACCCGCGCTCCTGCGTCTCGCAGTTTGCGTACGTCGATGTGCTGTCGGACCCGGCGCCGGAGGCGCTACCGGAGCACAGTCGCTTCCGCCTGGTGGCGATTGGCGGAGATGTGCTCACCGATCATGTCACCGTAGCGGACCTGCTGTGGGAGGGACCGTCTACCGGGGTGGCGCTCAGCACTTATGAACTGGTATCCGTGACCGGGGATAAGGGCCGCCAAATGACGAACCGCGGGTAAGCGCTCCCAATGCGGCCGGGCGCTGACCGGGTAGCCGTAAACGGCAAATCAGGCGCGGGCGACTGGTGGTTCGTCGTCCCGCGCCTGGCTGTTGCGCTATGCTGGTTGTGCGCGCCTGCCGACGTTAGCTGGTGTACCCGCGCCCGGCGCCGGCGGCGATCTCTTTGCCGCTCAGGTCTTCGAGTAGTTCGTCGTGGGTCATGGGGCGCGAGAACATCGGGTAGTTCTTCTCGACCGCCATGCGCTGCTCTTCCTCGCTCAGGGTCGCCGTGCAGTCCTTCAGCGTGACGACGTTGTAGCCCTTCTCATAGCCGGTGCGCATGGTGGACTCGACGCAGCAGTTGGTGAGGAAGCCGCCCAGCGCGATGTTGGTGATGCCCCGGCTGCGTAGGATGAAGTCGAGGTTGGTGCTGGCGAAGGCGTCGAGGCCACGCTTACCCTCGATCACGATGTCCGCCGGTTCCGGCGCCAGGTCGTCCACGATCTCGGCGCCCCAGGTGCCTTTGCGGAACGACTTGCTGTCCACCACGCCCTTGAGGATGCCGTAGGGTTCGGGGGTCAGTTCGTGGTAGTCGTCGGTGAAGGTGATCGGGGCGTGGACGATGGTCACGCCCAGTTCGCGCGCTTTCTCCACCGTCTCCACAGTGTTCGGGAGCATATTTGTGCTTTCCATCACCGGCTGCACGGCGTCGTGCAGGGTGCCGCCATCCGACGTGAAGTCGTTCTGGTATTCGATGAGCACCAGGGCCGTCTTTTTGGGATCCATCTCTCTGCTCTCCTTTACTCTTCTGTACACCGCTCCACCGGGCGCCCGGCGCAATCCGGCGTCGCAAGGATGGGCCTTGCGGCGGTGCCGTATCGGCCAGGACGGGGTCAAGTTGAGCATAGCATAAAACCCCGGCCCCGGCAACCGGGCCACGGACATCCGGTCATACACCCACGTGCTGCACCGCGAAGACGCGAAGAGCGCGAAGAATAAAACCTATACAAACGATCTTCGCGTCCTTCGTTCCTTCGCGGTGAATTGATGAACGCATGAGGGGCCAGGGGATCAGGGTATGCAGTAGCGAGGTCGTGGCGGGGGCCGCCGCGAACCAGGGGAACGGGTATATGCAGTTCGGGGCCGGGTTGCCCCGAGGGGCAATTAGCGAGAATTGCCCCCTGGCCGGGGTTAGCGGTAGCGGAAGGTGATGCGACCCTTGGTCAGGTCGTAGGGGGAGAGTTCCACCGTCACACGGTCGCCGGGCGTGATGCGGATAAAGTTCATGCGCATCTTGCCGGAGATGTGGCCGAGCACCTTGTGCCCGTTCTCCAGTTCCACAGTGAACATTGCGTTCGGCAGGCACTCCAGCACCTTGCCATCCACAGCGATGACATCGCCGGTGGGCTGCTTGGGGCCACGCGGGGCGGTCGTCGTTGTTGGGGTCGAAGGCTTCCGGTATGCGTTATAGCGCGGTTTCTTAGGCAAAGATTCGTGTCTCCTTTAAATTAGCTGCAAATGATCAGCCGGCGAGCAGGCTCGCACGGCGGAAAGTTTCCACTCAGTATACGGTTTATAGACCCAACTAGTTCTATAGCACAAACGGAGCCAGGAGGTCGTTCCTGGCTCCGCTCCCTCAGAAAAGTCGCGAATTAATAACGGCTGCTGCGGCTGCCACTGCGCGTCCCGCCGCCCATCTGGCTGTAGCAGTCCGAGCAGTAGACGGGGCGATCGCCGCTGGGCACGAAGGGCACTTCCGCGGCGCGACCGCAGTTGGAGCAGGTGACCGAGGTCATCTGGCGCTCCGCGCGGCCACCACCATAGCCACCGCCGCGGCTGCTGTAGCCGCCGCCGTTGCCATAGCTGTCGCCATACCCGTTGTCGCCATAGCTTTCCGCGTTGCGGGCGGCCTTCTTGGCCGCCCGGCACGACGGGCAGCGGGCGGGCTGGGTATAGCCCTTGCTGTTGTAAAAGTCCTGCTCCCCCTGGGTGAACGTGAAGGGCTGGCCGCAATCGCGGCAAGTCAGAGTCATATCCGGCATCTGTTTACGAAACTCCTGTTAAATGTATGCGAAAACTTGGAACGAAGGTCGTCTGGAGAAGGCTGTGCGTGGATACCGGAGCTGACTCTCTGCCCACGTGTCTGAGGGAACCACCGGGGAGATCTGGCGCGACCGCATCACTGCCGACTTCAACCACAGCCATTATACGGTAAGTATTCTGTAAGAGTCAAGAGGATACAGCAATATTTCGGGCAACTTGTTCGTTATACGTACACGTTTCGCGTTGCACCGGTCCAATCGGGCGGCGCGGAGATCCTGCAAGGCGCGCAAACGGTTCGCAACCGTCTCTTGCCCGTTTGACGCACTTCATCGGCCTCTCTATAATAACCCCACAGATGCCGCTGTGACGTGCCGGAGAGCGTTTTGGGAGCGAAGAAGACTACCATCCATGCAAGCCGAGCCGGCGGTGGACCGGGCGGTGGCCGCGCCGCCCGCTTTGTGAGCGCGCTAGCTCGCCACCCGGTCGGCGGCCAGCCGGGCAAAGTGGTTGAACCCGGCTTGCGACCAGAGGACATGATCCGCGCCGAAGTGGGCGGCCAGGGCGGCCTGTAACGGCTGCGGGTCCACCGCGCGCCAGTCGGCCCAGCCCGCTCCGGCATACAGGGCGGGAATGGCGCTGCGGGCCGTGCGCCGGCCCCCGGCGCCGTCGCCGCTCACGAACGTGTCGACGACCACGTAGTCGCAGCAGCCCGCCAGCCAGGCGGCGAAGGCGGCGGGGTCGTGGGGCAGCAGCGGGGCCACCGCCACCTGGGTGGGGATGCCCGCTGCGTGCAGGGCGGCGACGGCGGCGCGGCGCTCGGCCAGGGACGGTGCGTGCGGCGTGACCCGGCGGCGGATCGCTTCCTCGTTGGTCTCGATGGTCATGGAGACGCGCACGCGGTCGCCCAGCGCGGCCAGCAAGTCGGCATCACGCTGCACCAGCGGCGCTCGCGTCTGCACGACGACCAGGGCCGGGGGCCGGGCAACCAGCGCCTCCAGCAGCCGCCGAGTGAGGCCCAGACGGCGCTCCGGCGGCTGATACGGGTCGGTGGCCGACGCCATGAAGATGCGCAGGGTATCGGGCGGGTGGCGGGCCAGTTCGCGGGCCAGCACCTCCGGCGCGTTGGTCTTGGCCTTGACGTAGCGGCCCCAGGGGCGCGGGTCGCGTGCGGCCACCGGCGCCCAGGCCACATAGCAGTAGCTACAGCCGAAGACGCAGCCCTGGTAGGGGTTCAGGCTGTGCGTGAAGTCGCCCAGGTAGCCCCCGGTGGGCGTGAGCAGGCTGCGCGCCTCGATAGTCTCCATACCGCTATTGTACGGGGTGGCGGGGGCATGGGGCAAACCGAGGCGCGATCTGAGGTTGACAACGCCCGGTGGCTTTGGTATAATGCAAAGCGCGATGGGGAGTCGTCTAACGGTAGGACAGCTGACTCTGGATCAGTAAGTTGGGGTTCGAATCCCTGCTCCCCAGCCAGAAGAATACGGCTAACGCTAGCCTGTAAGTAAGCCCCGACCACCATGGTCCGGGGCTTATTTGATTCCCCATATAGCCAAGGTCTGCGCGCTTTCTGCCGACTACTCAAAACGCGAACCAGGTGAGCAAAAAGTGAGCACCAATTGAACTGGTGCGTGGCTACCCCCTTGTCGTAGCATGGGTGAGAGGGGAGGGTATAGCATGGCTCATCATCTGCAAGATCATGTCGACCTCGGGGACTCGGCGCGGACCCTGGTGACGGGCCGCTTTTCCCGGCACCCCGAGCGCTATATGGAAATCTACCGGATCGCCCGCAAGTACGAGTTGCATCATGTCGCGGCTCAGTTCGGCGTGGGCCACCGGCACGAGGAGGAGGACGGCCTGCCCCTGCTGCCGGATGCCGACGGCGACGACCATGCCGCGGGCCTGGCCGCGGCGCTGGAAGAGTTAGGCCCCTGCTTCATCAAACTCGGCCAGTTGCTGAGTACCCGCCCGGACCTGCTGCCTGCCAACTACATTACGGCGCTCGCCCGTTTGCAGGACACCATCCGCCCGGTGCCGGTCGAGAAGGTGATCGCCATCGTCGAGCGCGAACTGGGCGCCCCGGTCGGGGAACTGTTCCAGCGCTTCGACTCCGCGCCGCTTGCCACGGCGTCGATGGCGCAGGTGCACCGCGCGATGCTGCCGGACGGCACGGATGTGGTCGTCAAGGTCCAGCGGCCGGGCGTGCGCAACCGCATCGAGATCGACCTGGAAGTGCTGCACGAGATGGCGCGCTTCGCCACCCGCTACACGCCCTTCGGCGCGCGCTACGGGTTGGTGCAGATGGTGCGCGAACTGGAGCACAGCCTGCGCCAGGAACTCGATTTCCGCCAGGAAGCCGAAAACACGGCCCTGATCAGCCGCCAGATCGCCGATTTCACGGCCCTGACCACGCCGCAGGTCTACCGGGAATACACGTCTCCGCGCGTGCTCACCCTCAGCTTTGTGCAGGGCCGGCACCTCGCGGACGTGCCGCGCGCCGATCTCGACGCCCAGGACCCGCGCCGTATCGCCAAGGAACTGCTGTCGGCCTACCTCAAGCAGATCGTGATCGACGGCATCTTCCACTGCGACCCGCACCCCGGCAACATCTTCCTGGCCGATGACGGGCGCCTGGCGCTCATGGACTTCGGCATGGTGGGCCGCTTCGACTCCGGGCAGAAGGACAATATCATCCTCCTGCTGCTCGCCTTTTCCGAGCGCCAGGGCGAGCGGGTGGCCGATACCTACCTGGAAATGATCGAGATCCCGCCGCGGTTCGACCGGCGCGCCTTCACCCAGGATGTCTGCGCGCTGGTCAGCCGCTACCACGACATGAGCGGAGGCCGGATGGCGCTCGGCACGGCGCTGCTCGATCTGACCAAGCTGGCCTATGTGCATCACACGCCGGTGCCGAGCGCCATGACGCTGCTCGGCAAGACCATGCTCAACCTCGACGGCACGGTGCGCGTCCTGTCGCCCGAGTTGGACCCGGTGCAACTCATCCGCGACTACATGATCGAAGTGATGCAGAAGCGGGTGGGCGCCCAGCTTTCGCCGGGGCGGGTGTTCGCCTGGGCGCTCGACGTGAAGCACCTGGTCGAAAGCTCGCCGCGCCGCACCGAGATGATCCTGAACAAGCTGGCGAACGACCAACTCACCGTGCGGCTGGATCTCGCGCACCTGGATGAGATGGAACGCACCGTCCGCAAGGCCGCGAATCGGCTGTCGCTCGGCATGGTGGCGAGCGCGCTGATCATCGCCGGCGGGCAGGTGTACGCCGCCCGCCGGCGTGACAGCCGGAACGACTGACACAGTTCCGGTTACGGGCGGGCAGCGGCAAGCAGGCCCTGGATCTCGGCGATGTGCTCGCGGGTGTGGTCGGCGAAGGTGGTCAGCCAGGTGGCGAGCTGGTTGAACAGGTGCTTGCGGGCCACCGCTGCCGCCGGGAGCGCCGCGATCATCGCGACCGTCACCGCCTCGGCGCGGCGGAGTTCTTCCAGCAGCACCGGCGTGGGCGTGTAAATCCGGGCCAGGGCCGCCACGCGCTCGGTCACGTTGGTGTGGAACGTCTGCTCCATGTCGGAATCCTCGATCACTGCCGCGATCCAGGTTTGGGTATCGTGCTCGATGGCGAGCAAGTGGCCCAGGATTTCCTTCGCGTTCCACGCGTCGGGAGCGGGTCGGTAGGCCGTGGCTTCCTCGGGCGCTCCGGCAAAGCAGGCGGCCATCTCTGCATCCAGCGCGGCGTAGCTCGCCTGCATCACCTCGGCCAGGGCGGTGGGGGTTGCCGGGAGGTCGGGTTGCGGGCGGCGCGACAGTTCCAGGGTCAGCGTCTGTCGCTGCGGGCCGCGATAAAAGACCACCGGCACGCGGTCACCTGCCTGGTAGTGTTGCAGGGCGCGGGCCAGACTTTGATAGTCGGTGATCGGGTACTCGTCCAACTGCACCATGATGTCGTCGCGCTGCAAGCCGCCCGCCTGGGCGGCCATGCCCTCGACCAGCCCGCGCAGCCGCAACCCTTCCGTGATGGGCACGCCCAGGGAGGCGGCCAGTTCGGGGCTGAGCACCTCGGCGTCGTCGATGCCCACCATGGGCCGGCACGCAAAGCGCAGATCGATCCCGGTTTCCAGCAGGGATTGCAGGTTCTCCAGGCTTTGCTCCCACCCGCGCGCGATTTCTGCTGCCGCCGTGACCGACTCCGGCCCGGCCTCGGGCGCCGTGTGGGTCACGGTCACGGTCGTGCCGGCCTCCGTGGGGGTGAGCGCGACATGGACCAGCCCGGCCACCGGGTCCTGGGGCCCGCGCCAGGTGAAAGCCAGTTCGGCATTGCGTACCACTGCGGTGAAGACGCCGCCGGTATAGTAGCCGTCGTTCCACCACAGATAGATCGGCCCGCCGCTGCGCGGGTCCACCCTGGCCGCGTCACACAACCAGTCGCGCAGGGCGCTGGGGGTGGTGAAGGCGCGGAATACCGCCGCCGGGGCGGCCTGGACTGTGCGCGTGAACTCCAGTGTTGCCTCTTGGGTGAGCATGGGATTTTCCTCCTGTATCCGGTTTGCCTATACGGCGGGGGTGCCGGGGGGCGGGGACAATGGCGAAGATGCTCTGCGGCAACACCGTGCCGAACCGCCGATCTCCTACATAATACACTATGGCGGGACGCCCCCGGTTCACCGGCTTGCGCCGGGCCCGATGCTCAGGGGACGAACCAGCGGGCGCCGAGGACGAGGGTGACGAGCAACTGGGCGGCGAGGACGGCGGCCAGGATGCGCGTATCCGGGCGGGTGCGCTCAACCCAGACATAGACCGCCACCAGCGCCAGGGGCGCCAGGTAGAGCAACAGCCGCCCCTGTTCGGCCTTGGTGCGCCCGGCGAGATCGATCGCCAGCAGCAGCCCCCAGAAGAGCGCCGCGTAGGGATTGATCCGGCTCAGCCAGGGTGCCACGCGGGCCAGCGGTGCGCCCGGCGCAGGGCCGTGGGCGGCGCGGGCCGGGAGGACCAGCGCGGCGAGGGCGGCGAGTGCCAGGGGCAGCCCCAGGAATTGCAGAAAATCGAGCGGCCCGAAGAAGATCCAGACGGCGTAGGGCCGCCGGGCCTCGGCGAAAGCGGCATTATTCAGATTATATTGCAGCACATAGGGCAAATCGAACCCCAGGCCCACCGTCAGCACCAGTTCCACCAGCGCCGTGCCGGCCACGAAGGCGGCCAGCCAGGCGGCCACCTGCCGGGCAGGCAGCCGGCTGCCTGTGTCCGCGGGCGCGAACAGCGCGGAACGCCCGTAACCCCAGGCCAGGAAGCCCAGGCCCACGAACACGCCGAACAAGACGACCGGCGCCCAGGTGAAGAACAGCCCCACGGCGAGGATGATCCCGGCGGCGCCCGCCCAGGCCGCCGCGGCTCTCCGTTGGCTGGTCCGCAGCCCGCGCAACCCGCAGTAGAGCGCCCCCGCCGTGACCAACCCCAGTCCCTGGTCGAACTCCGGCGCCATCAGCAGCACGCCGGGCACGGCGACGGCCAGCCCGGCCAGCCACCAGGGCGGGGCGCGGGGCGCCAGCAGCCGCGCCAGGCCGTACAGCGGCAGCACGAGCGTCGCGGCCAGCAGCAACACCAGGTTGCCCCCGGCCACCGCCCCCACGAATTGCGCGTCGGTCAGCGGGGGCTGGAGCGCGGCGAGGGCCGGGCTGTCGCCCACCAGGCGCCGGGTCGCCGCGCCGAGGTCGTGTTGCAGCGGCGCCGGCAAGCTCGCGTTGCCGCGCAGGACCAGCCAGTAGAACAGCGCCGGGCCGGGCGGATGCTCGTGGCAATGGGGGCAGAGTTTGGTGTTGAAGACGGCCGGGTAGTCCCGGAAAAAGGTGGACAGGTGCGTCGTGGGGGCGGCGGCCAGGGTGAAATAGCTCGTAAAGACGCGGTTCGTGACCCGCTCCACCAGGAGCCGTTGCGGATTCGCATCCTTCAGGCCGAGCAGGGCGATCTGCAGGCCGTAGCTGCTGAGGACCAGCAGGGCCAGGACCAGCGCGCGGCCCACTCGGGCGCGCACGCCTCGCGCAGCCACCGGCAGCAGCCGCGTGCCCAGCAGTACCGCGCCGCACAACACCGCCATCCAGGCCAGCACGGGCAGAAAGCGGGCGAGCGGCGGAATCGGGTAGGTGCCCCAGCTCCAGCCTTCGGGGTAGGTGCGCCACCCGCGCAGCCAGGGCAGCCAGTCGAACCAGACGGCCGGCAGATACAGGGCGAGACCGAGACCGCCCGCCACCCACCAACCCGCGTGGCCGCGCCGGGTGGCGGGCGGCGCGGGGAGGGGTGCGTTGGGACGGACGGTGGTGGAGTTCAAGCTGAGCATTCTCCCGGCAGGGCAGGCTTCGATGTGTGGGCGGGTGCCCGGCGGCAATCAATGGCGCCATTATACGCGAACCGGCGTGGCCTAGCCAACGTCGCGGGTCGGGCGCCGCGCCCGCGGGGGAAAGCGGGCCGGCCCGACTCCACCCCGGTGCAAGCCCTCGGGCCACCGGGGATCGCTGACCGCTGACCGGGATCGGGGGCACCCCTGGGGCAGGGCTAGGCGGGATCGGGGGGCAGGCCCGGCGGGTTGCCCAGCGGGCCGGTGGCGCCGGGGCGCAGCGGCAGATCGACGTGGAAGCGCGAGCCGTGGTGCTCCTCGCTCTCGACCGAGATCTGCCCGCCGAGCAGCCGGGTCAGCTTGCGGCTGATGGCGAGCCCCAGCCCTGCGCCGCCGGCCGGCCGCCGGATGCCGCCGCCCACCTGGTAGAACTCGTCCCAGATGTGCGGCAGGGCCGTGGCCGGGATGCCGATGCCCGTGTCGGCCACGGTGAAGCGCACCGCCTGCGGCCACTGGGGCGCGGACTGGGCGCGTAGCGTGATCGCACCGGTGTCGGTGAACTGGAGCGCGTTGTTGACTAAGTTGCCGAGCACCTGGCGCAGGCGATCCACGTCGGTGCGGATCACCGGCAGGCCGGGCTGCACCTCCACCTGGAGGTCGAGCGCCTTGCGCTTGATCTCGGGCTCGATGCTTCCGGCGATGCTGCGCAGCAACACGCCGGGTTCGATCTCGATGGCGAGCAGTTGGACCTTGCCTGCCTCGATGCGCGCCATGTCGAGCACTTCGTTGAGCAGCGACAGCAGGTTCTGCCCGTTGACCAGCACACGGGTGAGCCGGCTCTGTTGCTCCTCGGTCAGCGGGCCGTAGAGACCCGTGACCATCATCTCGGTGAAGCCGAGCATGGCGTTGAGCGGCGTGCGCAGTTCGTGGCTCATGTTCGCCAGAAAGGTCGATTTGGCGAGGCTGGCGGCTTCGGCGGCATCGCGGCTCTGGGCCAGCGCCGTGTTGGCGGCGGCGAGCGCCGTCTGCTCTTGCTGCACCCGTTCCAGCAGGTCGTTCAGCGCCGTGACCAGCTCGATCACCACGGGCGGGCTGTCCGACGGGGCGAGGAAAGCGCCCGGCTCGGTCATCCGCCGGGCCTGATCGGCGATCCGGCGCACGGCCGCCGCCGGAATCATATTGGGTCCCGAGGCGGGATCTTGCATAGACCTCGATCATCCTCCCACAGGCTGTTGCCGCTCCGGCTCAGTCGACCAACAAGCAGACCCTGATTGAAGAAACGTATACTCGCCTGTATAATAACGCTAGCAAGCCCATGTGTGATCCGAGTCTTGTGTACCGCATGACTATATGCGGAGAGGAGTGGCCCATGTCTCGCCGATGGATTCTCCCGTTTCTGGTTCTGGCCCTGCTGCTGACGGCCGGCGGACGGCCCGCGCAGGCCGCTGGCGATACCGCCACCATCCGCGGTCAGGTTATAAGCCTGGATAATGTGCCCCTGAGCGGGATCACCGTCGCGGCGTATGATCAGCCCAATACAACTCCCAATCGCACGCCGCTAGTACAGACCACCACCGGCGCCGACGGGCGCTTCAGCCTCACCGTGCCGCCCGGCACCATCTGGGTCGCCATGCTGACCGCCGAGCGCTGGGGCTATGATTATACACCGATTAGCGTGAAAGCGGGAGAGGTGGTCGAGAATGTGGTCTTCGTGCCCGCCGTGCGGGTGCTGCCGGCGGGCGCGCCGACGGCCACCGCCGGCCCCGCTCCGGTTGCGACGCCTGTGCCGGGCGAGACGCCGCCGGGGATGCCCACCACGGGCGCCTCGCCGCCGGGTTCCGGTGTGCCGCTGATCCTGGTTGTCCTTGGATCGATCCTGTTGTGCTGCGGCGGGTTGGCGCTGCGCCGGGGATCGCGGATCCGTTTCTAAACCGCGGCGTTGCCGTCCGGCGCCGCTCTGTACTGGCAGAGAGCTATGAACGTTACCTTCTTCGATGCCGCTTATCGCTGGCTCATGTATGTCGATTCGGATAATCCCGACATCGTCCGGCGTGGTAAATTGCTGAATGTGTTGATTATCGGCGTCCCCCTGATCGGGACGCTGTTTATCGCGCTCGGGTTCTTCACCAGCAGTTTGGGCGCGGCGTTGCGTAACACCGCGATCGTCGGGACGGGCATATTACTGTGCTTGGTCGCATTGTACTATAGCCGTAGTGGGCGCCCGGTGCGCGCCGCCTATCTCTTCCTCGGTGTGGTGTGGCTTACGTTGACTTTGATCCTGTTTACGCAGACTAATGCCACGGCGGCCACATCGTTCATCCCCTATTTGTACGCCATCCCGGTGATGTCGGCCGGGCTGCTGGCCGGATGGCGGGCGCCCTTCCTGTTCGCGGCGTTTAGCTTGCTGGCGCTGCTGGTGGCCCATTTCGTCGTGCCTCCGGTGCCCGCCTTCGTTGCCGATGCGGCGGGTCGGCCCCAGTTGGCGCCCGCGGCGTCCTGGTATTTCACGGCGGCCAACCTGGGCGTGTATCTCTTCCTGGTCGCTTTCCTCTCGTTCTTAAGTGAGCGCACCCTGGCCGCCGCCCTGCGCGAGACGGGGCAGCAGGCCACCAGCCTGGCCGAAACGCGGGCCGGCGCCGCGCGGCGCAGCCGCGAACAGCAACTGGCCTCGGCGTTGCGTGTCCAATCGGCGGACCTGGCGACCACGGTGCAGCAGCAGACGGCGGCGGCGACCGAGCAGGCGTCGGCGGTGCAGCAGGTGACGGCGACTGTCGAAGAGCTGGCGGCCACGGCACGCGAGATCGCGCTATCCGCGCACGAGGTGACCGCGGCGGCGGAGCAGGTGCGGCAGGATGTCGAAGTGGGCCAGAGTAGCGTGACGGCGACCAGCGAGAGCGTGGCGCACCTGGGCGAACGCGTGGCGACCATCGAGGAGCGCATGGGCGCGGTCGATCAGCACGTCGGGCAGATCGGGCAGATCGCCGACCTGCTGGCCGAGATCGCCGAGAACATCCATATCCTGGCCCTGAACGCGGCCATCGAGGCCGCCGGGGCCGGTCCCTACGGGCCGCGCTTTGCCGTGGTGGCCCACGAGGTGCAGGCCCTCGCCAACCGGGCGCGTGTCGCCAGCGAGCAGGTGCAGACGCAGGTGAGCGATATCCAGGAAGTGACCCAGATCGCGCTGGCGAGCACCAAGGCCGGCCAGACGGCGGCGGAATCGGTGGTGATCCAGATGGCACAGACCCACATGGTGCATATGCGCATCCGCGAGAGCGCCGAACGGGCCAACACGCTGGCCGCCCAGATTGCCCTGGGCATCGACCAGCAGCAGATGGCCTCGAATCAGGTGCTGGAGACGTTGCGCGCCTTTGCCCGCTCGGTGCAAGAGATGGCGAACGGCAGCGCCCGTGTGGCGGCGGCCACTACCCGCCTGAGCGCGCTGTCGGCGGAGCTGGACGCCGAGCAGCACGCCACGATCGCGTTAGAGACCCCGCCCGCCGAGCAACTGGCCGTCGCCCAGGTGTGAGGCGGCGAGGCTAGGCCCGGCGGGCACCCGCTGCGGCCCGGCGCCGCACGAACGCCCGCCCCCGGTCGAAGAAACCGCCGGTGACGGCGATGCCCAGCAGCACGAGCGCCAGCCCGGCGACGGCGATGGGGCCGACCGGCTCGCCCAGCAGCACCGCCCCGTAGAGCAGCGCCATGCCCGGCAGCAGGTAGGTGACGATGACGGTGCGCGTGGCGCCCACACTATTCAACAAGGCGAAGAAGAGCAGGTAGGCGAAGGCCGTGCCGCCCAGGCCGAGGATCAGCAACGACCCCAGCGCCGTGGGCGAGAGCGCATGCGCGGGCGGCGTGATCAGCGTGAGCGGCAGCAAGATCACCGCCGCGGCGACGTTCTGGGCCAGCGCCGGGTAGACCACCGGCAGGCCGCTGAAGGCCCGCTTCGCGTAGAGGCTGGCGACCGCGTAAGACGCCGAGGCCAGCAGCACCGCCCCCTGGCCCAGCCAGGCGTTCCCGGTCGCGACCCCCGCCTCGGGCGCACTGCCCGATACCAGCACCGCCACGCCCGCGAACCCGACGACGACCCCCGCGATTTTGCTCGGACTGGTCGACTCGCTGCCCGCCTGGCGGGCCAGGAACAGCAGGATGATCGTCGTGAAGAGCGGCGTGGTGGCGTTGAGGATGGCCGCTTCGCCGCTGCTGATGTAGGTTTCGCCCCAGGTGATCGACAGATAGGGGATGATGGCGTTCAGCACGCCCAGCACGAGGCCCGGCACCAGCACCCGGCGCCAGGGAAACACTGTCCGCTGCCGCCCCATGACCCGCTGCCGCAGTTGGACCACCGCGTAGAAGACCAGCAGCCCGGCGGCGGCCAGCCCGATGCGGTAGCCCACCAGCGTGAGCGGCGTCATCTCGCGCAGGATAACTTTGATGAACATGAAACTGGCGCCCCAGAGCGCGGCCAGGATCAGCAGCAGGGTAATATCGCGTCCCTTCATCCTCGTCTCTCCTCATGCCAATAGAAGCGTCCATCGTCTTTCACGGTAGACAGGACGATCATCGTGACGGTGCGGTCCACTTGCAGCCGGGTGCGCAGGCGTCTAAGCAGGGCTTCGAGGCCGCGCGGATCGGCGGCGCGCACCTTGAGAATAAAGCAGTCCTCGCCGGCCACGTGGTGGATCTCCATGATGTCGGGGTCGGCCAGCAGCGCGCCGCGCTGCAGGGCGTCGTCGTCGTAGCCCGGTCCCGTCTGGGTCACACGCACGAAGGCCATCAGCGGCTTGCCCAGTTTTTCGTGGTCCACAATGGCCTGGTAGCCGCGGATCACGCCGGTCTGTTCCAGTTTGCGCACCCGCTCGGCCACCGCCGCGCCGCTCAGGTTGACCTCCTTGGCGACGGCCACCAGGGGCGTGCGCGCGTCGTCCTGGAGTATTTCCAGGATCTTGCGGTCGATCTCGTCTACATGGCCCATCTTGCGTTCCTTTGGTAAAATCGGATCAATGCCTGTAATTATATGGTGTTTTCCGCGTCTTGCCTATCAATCGAAAGGCGGATCTTAGGAGAGTCTCAGGATCGAGGGCCGTGGGCGAACGCGCCGGGACGGCGGTGGCGGGATTGGCGGTGTGGTATAATGAGGTGAAGCGATTGGCTGCCAGAGGTCCAGGACAAGGAGTCTGATGTCCGCTGAACCAATACCAACCGTCGAGGCCGGCGCCGCGCCCGCGGTGCCCCTGGCCGAAGTGGGCTTATCGCCCGCCGAGTACGCGCACCTCTGTTCTCTGCTCGATCGCACCCCAAATGCCGTGGAACTGGGCATGGTGGGCGCGATGTGGAGCGAACACTGCGGCTACAAGAACAGCCGCCCCCTGCTGAAGCTTTTCCCTACACATGGACCGCGGGTGCTGCAAGGCCCCGGTGAGAACGCGGGCGCCGTTGATATCGGCGACGGGCTGGCCGTGGTCTTCAAAATCGAGAGCCACAACCACCCCAGCGCGGTAGAGCCGGTCGAGGGCGCGGCCACGGGCGTCGGCGGCATCGTGCGCGACATCTTCACCATGGGCGCGCGGCCCATCGCGCTGCTGAACTCGCTGCGCTTCGGCCCGCTGGACGAGCCGCGCACGCGCTACCTGTTCGGCGGCGTGGTGGCCGGGATCGGGCGCTACGGCAACGCCATCGGCGTGCCCACGGTGGGCGGCGAGATCTATTGCCACCCATCGTACAGCGGCAACCCGCTGGTCAACGCGCTCTGCGCCGGGATCATCCCCAGCGCCGACCTGATGCGCGCGCGCGCCGCCGGCCCCGGCAACCCGGTGTTGCTGGTGGGCGCCGATACGGGCCGCGACGGCATCCATGGCGCCACCTTCGCCAGCGACACGCTTGACGCCGAGAACGAGGCCAAGCGCCCGGCGGTGCAGGTGGGCAACCCCTTCCTCGAAAAGTGCCTCATCGAAGCCTGCCTGGAACTGCTGCAAACCGGCATCGTCGTCGGCATGCAGGACCTGGGCGCGGCGGGGCTGACCTCGTCGGTGGTGGAGGCGGCGAGCCGGGGCGGCGTGGGCATCCGCATCGACGTGGCCCAGGTGCCCCGGCGCGAACGGGGCATGAACGCCTACGAGATCATGCTCAGTGAGAGCCAGGAGCGCATGCTGGTGGTGGTGCAGCGTGGCGCGGAAGCGCAGGCGGACGCCATCTTCGCCCGCTGGGGCTTGCACTCGGCGCGCATCGGCGAGGTGACGACCAGCGGGCGAGTGGAGATCTTCGACGGCCCGCGGCAGGTGGTCGATCTGCCCGCCACGCTGCTGACCGACGAGTGCCCGGTGTACCGCCGCGAGGGCGCGCCCGCGCCGGGGCTGGCCGCCCTGCAACATCCCGACTGGGCGGCGCTGCTGCCGCCCGAACCGCCCGGCGCCGACTACAGCGCGGCCTGGCGGGCGCTACTCGCCGCCCCGAATATCGCCAGCAAGGCCACCGTCTACCGGACCTACGACCATACCATCGGCACGAACACGGTGCTGGCGCCCGGCCATGCCGACGCCGCCGTGCTGCGCGTCAAGGGCACGC
>DASSGZ010000274.1:0-16404 GCA_035693165.1 Chloroflexia bacterium
GCCGACACGTAAGCAAATCCCCGTTGGGGGTAATAGGGAATGCAGATCCACGGTACGCGATAGGCTGCTCATTCTCATCTACTATGAAGACTTTAAAGAATAATCGATTACCGTCCAATATTAACTCCTAATTATTCTAAAGGGTTCGTTGCTATTCTCTCGTGAGTTACGGCAATTTCGTTTGTACCAGTCGCTTTCAAACCCATCGTCACGGCCGCTGGGATGTTGGCCCGCTCGCACCGGGTATGACCCCTACCGTCGCCAGGGCGTGCGCGGCCAGCGGCAGGCGGAAGACGTGGCCGTCGCCCGGCAGCGGCTGCGGCGGCGCGGTTTCCAGAAAGTCGGTTCGGGAGAGCGCGACGGTGCCCGGCCCTTGCCAGCGGATCGTCGCCTCGGTGGGCGTGCCCGCCGTTTCCTTGAGGCGCAGCACCGCCGCGCCCGGTGCGTCCAGCGCCGGTTTCAGCAATTGCACGGCCACCGTCTCCGGTTGGACATCGAGCCATTGGTACGTGCCGGGGGCGATGGGCGCGAGGCGGGCCAGGGGCCGCACGGCGAACGCCTCGCCCCAGCGGCGCACTTCGCCGCCGTCCAGCCCGCCGGGCCGCGTAGTGAAGCGGAACTGGTACGCGCTGTGCCCGGCCTGCGCGCCCTGGAAGTTGGTGAAGTAGAGGTTGTTCATCAGCCAGGCGTAGAGGTGGCCGTTTTTGGGGTCGAGCCGGGTGGCCCACTCGCCCGTGTGGAAGCCGCCCAACTGCACGATGGGCGCCTCGCGCGTGGCCCAGAGCACGTTCGCGCTGCCGTCGGTGATGCCCGCGCCGTGCTGGATGCTGTACCAGTCGCGGCAACTGTCGGGTAACTGGTCCTCATCGGCGCGGTAGACGGCGTTGGCCGTCTCCAGCCAGTAAGTGCAGCCGGAGCAGGCGAAGGGGAACAGCACATAGACGCCTTCCATGGCGTAATTCTCGTGCTTGTCCAGCGCAACGGTCACATCGATGGCGGGCATCGTGTCGAACAGAGTGATGGTGGTCACGATGCGCGGCAGGTAGGGCGCGGTCGACTCCACCGTCAGCGTCGTGCCGTAGGGGTAGCGGCGCACCGTCACCGCGCCCCGGCGCCCGGCCACGGTGCGCACGAAGGCGGGGCCGGGCGTGTCGGGGTGGAAGTGGCGGCGGTGGACCTGGACGGCCGGGTGCGGATCGGCGGGGTCGGTCGTCTCGTAGACCACCGCGCCGATGCCGCCGGGCGCGGCGGGATCGACCCATTCGCGGGCCAGCGCCTTGTCGTAGAGCCGGGTGATCGCTGCCGCGCCTGGGTCGATTTCGAGCCGGTAGTAGTCGTTTTCGATAACCGCCGGGCTATCGGCGGGCAGCACGGACTCCTCCAGCGGCCCGGCGGACGCGGCGGCGTCCCACGGCACCACCTTGACCCCCAGCGGCGGCAGGTCGCTGACCCAGACCTCACGGTCCTCGCCGGGGATGCGCACCGGCACGAGATCGGCGCGGGGCACGCCCAGCGGGTTGAGCACCATCAGCGCGGGTTCCGGCCCCGGCGGCAGCGCCGTCGCCAGCCCGGCCAGGGCTTCGCGGGCCAGGTCGTGGGCTGTGCTCACGGCGTCGTAGGCGAAGGCGGCTTTGCGGTTCCAGTGGGCGCGGTTGAACAGGCTGAAGGGGTGGCTGACCGTCTCAAAGGTGCCCCAGGTGTGTTCCTCGAACAGCAGCAGGTTGTCGTAGACGCCGTCCACGCGCGCCTGCCAGTTGTCGAGCGCGGGGATATAGTTGCCCGCGCGGTACCAGTTGACGATGGGCAGCACGCCCGGCGCGGCCAGGACGGCGTGGGTGGCGCCCGCCAGCCGGTGCAACGCCTGCCCGGCCTCGGCGGTGCGCACCTCGGCGCGGGCCAGCCGGGCTACGCCGAGCTCGTAGGCGCTCGACGCATGGCCGTGCGCCCACCAGTCGGCCCATTCGCCGCGCACCACCGGCAGATCCGGCGTGGCAGGGTGGGCGCGGATACGGTCCACGGCCTCGGCCTGGGTCACGATGCGCAGGCGCGGGTGCAGGCCCGCCGCGTTCCAGGCGCGCACGGCGTCGCCCAGCTTGCCGTTGGGCAGCATGTTGTCCTCGGCGGCGTGCATGACCAGGAAGTCGAAGGGGTAATCGGCCCGTGCCTGAGTACGCGCCACCAGTGCCGCCAGCGGCGCGATAGCCGCCTCGATGCGCCCGGCGGTCAGTTCCCAGGGGTTGTTGGTGGTGCTGTAGTGGGGGTTCAGGCAGACCAGGACGCGCGACCCGTCCGGCCCCGCCCACCAGAAGACCGACGGCTGCTCGAACGGCGCCCGGCCATGGTCGGGGTTGAGCGCCATGACCAGGCAATCCAGCCCGGCCTCGCGCATCAGGGGCACGCCGCCCCAGCTCAGGCCGTTGATGTCGCCGTGCTGCACAATCGACACCGGCAGCCCGTAGCGCTCACGGATCTCGCGCAGGGGCAGGAAGAAGCGCACATACTCCTCGTGCCCGATCAGTTGGGTCATGTGCAGGTAGCCCGCCGTGACGGCCATGCGCCCGCGCGCCACCAGCGCCTGCAAGCGGGCCACATCGGCGGACGCGGCCCCGCGCAAAAACGCGATCAGCGGGCGGCTGATCTCCACGGTCCAGCGGAAAGCCGCGGGCGAATCGTCGGCCAGCGCGGCCTCGCACAGCCCCATCGCCTCGTAGATGGCCTGCTCGTGCATACGCATGCACACGTCGGGCACATGCGTATAGCCGATATCATGGTGCGTGTGCGGCACCAGCAACAACTCGGTGATTTTCGCCATGGATTCGCCCCCCGGCGCGGCGATGCCCGCAACCGTTATATGCAGCAGTGCTAAGATTAGTCCAGAACCAGTATAGTAAGGGGTTCCAGCACCGTCAAGGCCTGTTCCTGCAATCCCTTCAATTCACCGCGAAGACGCCAAGAGCGCGAAGACTGTTATATAAGTCTTATTCTCCGCGTCCTCTGCGTCTCTGCGGTGAAGACCAACGGCGGGCAGCCGCCGCGCCGCTTGCGGGAACGGCCCGGTAAGGGTTATACTAGACGCGGATTGCCTGTTTGCGTGACCCCCTTGCCACGCCTCTGCTTGCCGCGGCCCTTCGGCAGGAAGTACATCGCGCCCCCGGCGCCCGCCTGCAACGGCGGCGCGCGGGGTAAGAGTAATCGCCTCATGAAACGTTCGACGCTGGTTTTGTTTTATGCCGTGATCGGCCTATCGTTTGTCCTGGTCGGCGCCCGCCTGGTGCAGATGCAGGTGGTGGACGGCGCGCGCTACCAGTTGCAGGCCGACAGCAACCGCATCCGCGAGGTGAGCGTAGATGCCCCGCGCGGCGTCATCTACGACCGCAACATGCGCCAACTGGTCAGCAACCAGCCGGCTTTCTCGGTGGCCGCCACCGAGGCCGATATGCCCGAGGACCCGGCGGAGCAGCAGGCCGTGTTCGACCGGCTGGCGACCCTGCTCAACACCAGGCCGGTGGTCACAGGCGAGCCCGACAAGCTCTTCGCCGATCCCGCCGTCGCCACGCAGGTGGTGGGCGAACTGGCGGCGCTGCTCAAGGTGCCGGTGGCCGAACTCAACAAGACGCTGGCCGATGCGCGCCGCATCTCGCCCGAGGCGCCCAACCTGCTGCGCAGCGACCTGGACCCGGCCACGGCGGCGACCATCGCCGCGCACAAGGACGACTGGCCGGGCATCGAGGTGATGAACGAGCTGCAATATAACTACATCACCCACCACGACAACCCGATCCACCCGGTCACGGTCGAGCGCAACATCCCCTTCGAGACCATGCAGCGGGTGGAGGAAGCGCATCTCGCCCTGCCGGGCATCAGCGTGGTCTCCGAGCCGGTGCGCCAGTACGCGCTCGGCTCGTACATGAGCCACATCCTGGGCTACGTCGGCCCCATTCCGCCCGACCAGTACGCCGCCTCGCTGCCGCCGGAGGGCAGCCTCGACCCGCCGCCCTACGACAAGGACGACAAGGTGGGCCTGCTGGGCGTCGAGGCGAGCATGGAGAACGCCCTGCGCGGCGAGAAGGGCATGAGCCAGATTGAGGTCAACGCCAACCAGCGCGAGGTGCGCGAGATCCGCAGCGTGCCGCCGGTGCCCGGCCAGAACGTGGTGCTGACCATCGACAGCGCGCTGCAAGTGACCGTCACCCACCTGTTGCAGGAAGGCATCGACGCCGCGCACACCGGCAGCGGCACGCGGGCCGGGGTGGCGATTGTCGAGAACGTGCAGACTGGCGAGATCCTGTCCATGGTCAGCCTGCCCTCCTACGACGACAACCTGTTCGCGGCGGGCATCTCGCAGGCCGACTTCGACCGCCTGAACAACGACCCCAACCTGCCGCTGTTCCACCGCGCCATCGGCGGCGCCTACCCGCCGGGCTCGACGCTGAAGATGATCACCGCCTCGGCGGGCTTGCAGACGGGCGTGATTACGCCGCTGACGCAGATCTTCTGCCCCGGCCTCATCTCCGTGCCGCTGACCTATAACGAGAAGCAGCGCACCCCCTACTACGACTGGAAGCGCGCGGGCCACGGCACGCTCACCGTGCGCGAGGCGCTGCAGGAATCGTCCGATGTCTTCTTCTACGAGGTGGCCGGGCCGGGCCAGTTGGACGCCCTGGGCCACCTGACCCACTTCTACGTGCCCGGCGACCCCAACCCGCATCCTTTCAGCGGCTTGGGCATTGATAAACTGGGCAACTATATGCAACTGTTCGGCATGGGCGAGCGCACCGGCATCGACCTGCCCGGCGAGATCCCCGGCGTGGTGCCCAGCCCGGCCTACAAGGAGGGCCTGAACGCCGCCGACAAGTGGTCGCTGGGCGATACGCTCTTCACGGCCATCGGCCAGGGCTTCGACCTCTCGACCCCGCTGCAACTGACCAACGTGACCGCCGCGGTGGCCAACGGCGGTACGCTGTACCAGCCCCAGGTGGTGCGCCAGGTGCTGAACAGCGACGGCAACCCTACTCCGGTGCGCGACTTCCAGCCCAAGGTCATCCGCCACATCCCGGTCGACCCGGCCAATCTGGCCGTGGTGCGCGAGGGCATGCGCATGGCGGTGGCCGATATCCACCACGGCACAGCCTACAAGACCGAACTCAAGAGCGTGCAGATCGCCGGCAAGACCGGCACCGCCGAAATCGGCGACCCGATCGACGCGGCGGGCCACCGCCGGGCGCACGCCTGGTTTACCGCCTTCGCGCCCTACGACCACCCGCAGATCGCCGTGACGGTGCTGATCGAGGCCGGCGACGAGAGCCTGGAGGGCTCGACCTTCGCCGTGCCGGTGGCGCGCAACATCTTTAAAGCCTATTTCCACGTGGACGAGTAGGCGCCCCACCCCCGCTATCGCGAACCAGCGCGGCGCGCCTGCGGGCCGCCGCGCTCGCTGCATGGGCGCTGTCACCCATTGTTACGCAACTGCAACCCGTGTCCAGGCGATCTGTTGCCGGGGTCAGCTATCCTGACCATGGAGGAACCGCGCCATCAGGGGCCGCCTGAAACGGCCCCGGCCCGGCGCGCGGCCCGGTCGCACATGGCTAACACGCGGCAGCGGGCGGCGCGTTGCGGCGCGCGGTATGCGCAACATGACGAACCTACAACGCGATCCCGCGCCCGGTGCGGCGCGCGTCTTTGAAACCCCGATCCCCTTCGCCCCGGTGGCCCACCTGGTCGTGCCCGACGAGTTCAAGGCCACCGAACTGGCCTGGAAGCTGAGCGTGCAGGGCGACAACCCCGTGCTGCTGATCCCGCGGCGGGCCGATCTCGACGACGGCGCGCTGCCGCCGACCGGGTTCGAGCCCTATTTCGTGGGCAGCGACCTGACACCCAGGCAGATCCTGGTCAGTATCGCCGAGATCGGGGCGCAGCAACTCGACATCCTGGCGCGCCAGCACGCGGAGGACGAGTCGTATGTGGCGCGGCTGCTCAGCGTCCTGCGCACGGGCTGCATTGCCCGGTCGGAGCCGCAGCGCAGCCGCGATCTGCAATCGCTGGCGCAGCTCGACGCGATGCTGGGCACGCTCACGCGCTGGCTGGGCCGCCAGGCGGAGGCCGATGAAGACGCGCGCCGCTACCGGCAGGATACCCACCGCCTCACCGACCCGTTGGTGCCCGCGCTCACGTATCGCCAGCCGGACAGCGGGGCGATTGTCGCCAGCTATGCGCTGCCGGACGTGTCGCGCGCGCAGGGGGCCATCGCTCCGGAGTGGCGCGATCTGCCCACCTACCGGCTGCGGCGCGGCTGGCGCTTCATGGCTCTGCTCGGCGACCGCATCGGCAACGCGCCGGTGCGCGCGGGCCTGCGCAACCGCTGGCTGAACCTGCCCATCCAGTACCGCTACTGCTGATTGCCCCGGCGGCCCGCCCGGCTCTTTGCCGCCCGGCCCGTGAACGGGCGGGCTCCGCCAACAAAGGCCGCCTGCGCGGGCTGAGACGTTAGGCCGCGCAGGCGGCCTTCGTAACGCCAGCCGGAGGCTTGAGCCTCCGGGCGCCCCGCCGCTAGACGGATCCCGCATCCTTCTTCCGGCGGATTTTGCGTCCCGCGCGTAACTCCCACGCACGGCGGATCGATCTCTTCCCTGGCATGAAAACGTGATTTCTGGTACAATCAGCAGGCGCCGAATCCCGGCGCGATTCCATGATGCCAAGGGGAGCATAGGTGATCGAGATTTTACGGGGCCTGCCGGCCTGGCAGGCGCTCTGGCAGCGCCTGGACGCCGCCGGGTGGGACGCGGCCGCGGAACCGGGCCGGCGCACGGCGTTCAACGGGTTGGGGCACGCCATCTGGCAGGTGCGGCAGAATCCCGCCGAGGCCGAGTCGTGGCGGGTGGTCGTGCTGCACGCCGGGCTGCTGGACCACGGCATCTGCGGACTGGCGACCTACCGCGTGCTGCCCGACCAGATCGAACTGGAATACATGGGTGCCGCCCAGGCCGGGCAGGGCGCGGGCACGGTGCTGCTGCGCTACCTGGCCGCCGAGGCCGCCGCCCGCCACGTCCCGCTGACGCTGTCGGCGTACGCGAGCGCGGCGGGGTTCTATCGCCGCCACGGCATGAGCGAGGCCCCCGCGCGGCCAGGCCGCCCGCTGGCCCGCTTCACCTTCGCCCCCGCCGCCGCCGCGCACTACGCGCAGACGGGCCGGCCCCTGCCGCCCCTGGTGCCCCACCCCGAATCCGTTCCCGCCGTCTACCGCCGCGTCGATTAACCGCCGGTCACTCGTAATACGCCGCCAGATAGACCTTGGCTTCCAGGGGCCGGTCCGCCTCGAACACGAGCTTCACGTGGTGGATCTCGCGGACCAGGCGGCGGTAGCCGATGGGGCCGAGCACGGCGGCGACCTCGCGCAGGGGCGCGGGCCAGGCGGCGCCCGCCGCGTCCGCCGCGAGAGTCCCCGGATAGGCCAGCACAGCGGCGCCTTTATCGGCCCGGCACAAGCTCATTTCGGCCAGATAGGCGAAGAAAGCCGGCCAGCCGGCCTGGGCCGGGCCGCTGTGGAACACGCATTCCACGCCCACCTTCGGCGCGAGGGTGGTGTCCACATCGAGATCGAGCCAGAGGTAATCGCAGCGCGCGGCGAGGCCGGGCAGCGCCTGAGCCACGCGGCCGCGCGGGCCGGGCCAGCCGATGCGCTCCAGGTAGGGCAGGACCTCCGCTGCGGCGATGCCGTCGAGCACCAGCCGGATGGCGCCGGTGTTGCGCGCGGGCAGCACGGCGGCGACCGGCGATTGGGCGCCGGGCGGTAGCGCGGTGAGGCAGCGCGCCAGTTGCCCCGCGACCGGCGCCGGCAGATCGCGCCCGGTCAGCAGTCGGATCGCCTGGCCCATGCGGTCGAGTTGCCGCGCGGCGCGATCGGCGGGTGCGGTGTCGGGCGGCAGGGGGCCGCCAAAGAAGACGCTGGGCAGCGGGATGGGCGGGGCCGCGCCGGGCAGATCGAATTCGAGCCAGACATCGGTCAGGGCGCCATGCAGCGGTGTGGTGGGATCAGCCCACGCGCGGGCCAGCGTGACGACGCGCTGCCAGATGGGGTGCGCGGCCAGCGCGGCGCCGGTGGGGGTATACCCCCAGCCCGGCGCGGCGAGTTCGGCCAGGGGCGCGCGCCCGCCGTGGCGCGCGCTGGCGCAGACCAGGAAATCGGCTACCGGGTGGGGATCGCCGAGCCGGCACTCGAACAGGAAGACGCTATGAGCCAGCGCTCCCGGCAACTGTGCTGCCACCGCCATGATGGCGGCCCACGCCTCCGCGCCGATCAACGCGGGCGGCAACGCGGGCCGCAGCGGCGGCAGATACTGCGCTACCGTGTGCACGAGCCGAGCGTGCTCCGGTCGCCGCGCGGTTTGCCCGCCAGCTCGTCCAGCAGGTCGCGCGCGGCGCACAGATCGCCGGTGTCGTGGCCTTCGGTGAACCAGTCGTAGACCTCGGCCACCAGGGCCTGGGCGGCGGCGCGTTGCCCCTGGCGCTGCCGCAGGCAGCCCAGGCTCACGGCGGCGCGCAACTCCCACCCCTTCGCCTCCTGCCGGCGGGCCACGGCCAGCGCCTCGGTGAAACAGCGTTCGGCTTCGGCATGGTCGGGCGGGTCCTGGGCCAGCAGCAACTCGCCCCGCAGGCGGTAGAGTTCGGCTTCCAGCCAGCGCTCGCCGCGTTCCTCGGCCACGCGCAGCCCCGCGTCGGCGGCGGCCAGGCCCTCGGCGATCTGGCCCGCCCGCAGGCAGATCTCGGCCAGCGGGCACAGGATCTGGGCGGTGCCGGCGGCGCCCGTGGACTCGTAGATCGCGGACCCCTCGCGGAAGAGCGCCAACCCCTCGGCGGTCCGGCCCAGCGCGGCCAGCGCGCGAGCCTTATAGAGCGCGCCGCCCACGGCCAGCACCGGCGCGGCGTGCTCGGCGGACAGCGCCAGCAGGGCCTCGGTCTCGGCCAGCGCGGCCGGGGCCTCGCCGCGCAGCACCCGGAGTTGCGCGGCGTAGCCGAGGGCCGAGCCGAGCGTGGTCGGGTGATTCAACTGGCGGGCGAGCGCCAGCGCCTGGGCGCTGCGCTCCAGGGCCTGATCCGGGTAGCCCAGCACCCACAGCAGGATCGCCAGCAGGTCGAGCGCGCCCTCGCCGGGATCGCGCCCGAGTTGGAACGCCAGGTGGCCGTGCCGGGCCGGATCGTAGAGCCGCACGGCCTGCTCCAGCGCCGCCCGCGCCGTCGCCAGTTCACCCAGGTTGAACAGGCTATAAGCCATGCTCACGTAGTGGCTGCCGCCGAGTTGCTCCGCGTCGCCCATGCTCTCGGCGAGGTGGACCAGGTGGTCGGCCAGGCTGCGCGCCTCCTGGTACTCGGCCCGCCCGACGTGGAAGCGGATCAGGCCATAGAGCACGGGCAACATGCTGGGGGTGGCCGCGCCGGCCTCGGCCAGGGCATAGGCCCGGTCATAGACCTCGCGCACCACGGGCGCTGCCGGGCCGCGGGTGACGACCAGCGGCCCCACCAGGGCCAGCAGAATCTCCAGTTCGCGCAGGTCGCGCTCCGGCGTCGCGGGCAACAGGGCCAGCAGCGCCAGTGCGTCCTGGTAGAAGCGCACCGCTTCCGGGTTGGCGTTGTTGCGCGCCGCCTGCGCCCCGGCCTTCTGCATGTAGTCGAGGGTTTTGGCGATCAGATCCGGGTCGGACGGCGCATCGCCCAGCGCGTGCCGCCAGTGGTAGGCCAGCAGGGGATAGAAGGCGGCCAGGTCCGCGGCGTGCGCTTCCTCGTACCACTCGGCCACGGCGCGATGCAGGGGCCGCCGCTGCCCCTCCGGCATCAGGTAGTAGGTCGCTTCGTGGGTGATGACGTGCTTGAACAGGTGAGCCGGCTCGGGCTCCCGCTCGTACAGCGGCGTCAGGTCCAGCCGGTCGAGCACGTCGAGTTCGCCGGCCAGGGCCTCCGGGGCGAGGGCCAGCGGGTGGATGGCCTGCAGCAGGCGCACCAGGAAGAGCCGCCCGATCACGCTCGCCGTCTTCAGCGTCACCTGCTGCGACGGCGCCAGGCGGTCGATGCGGCTGATGATGACGCCGTGCAGCGTGTCGGGGAAGGTGACGGCGCTGAGGTCCACGCCGGGGGCCACGCGGCACTCGCCGCCGGCCACGCTGATCCAGCCCGCGTCGCGCAGGGCGCAGGCCAGTTCCTCGCTGAAGAAGGGGTGGCCTTCGGCGCGCTGGCGGATCAGGGCCGTGACCGGGGCGGGCAGGCCGGTGACGCCGAGCCGCTGGGCCACCAGCGCGGCCACATCGTCGGGCGGCAGCGCGCCTAACCGCAGGTGCGCCTGGCCGGCCGTCGCGCGCAACTGCGTGTATTCGTCGGGCGGCGGTGCCTCCTTAGAGGCAGGCAGCGGCCGCGTGCTGATGATGAGCAGCAGCGGGTTCACCCGCCGGCTCACCGCGAGCGCGAGCGCCCAGGACGCGGAATCGAGCCACTGGGCGTCGTCGAGGATGATCGTGGTGGGGGTGTGGGCTGCGCCATCCTGCAGGATGGCGACCAGCAGGTTGATCGTGTGTTCGGCGCGCGCCGGGCCGGCCATGCGCGCGGTGATGTCGTTGTCCGGGATGTCGATGCCCAGCACCGCGCCGAGCAGCGGGGCCAGCCGCGCCTGGTCCGGCAGCGCGGCCAGGCGGCGCTCCAGGTGGGCGCGCTGCGTGTCGCCCGTTGCGCCCGGCGGCAGGTCGAGGATGCGGCTGAAGATGATGCCCCAGGCATGGTAGGGCGTCAGTTGCTCGATTGCATCGCCGGTGCCGGTGAAGGCGCTGATTTCCAGCGCCGCCGCCTGGCGGCGGGCCGCCGCGAGCAGGCGCGACTTGCCGATGCCCGGATCGCCCTCCACGATGATCAGGCCGCCGGTGCCGCGGCGCAGGGCGTGCAGCGCGCGGCCCAGCACCGCCTGTTCGGCGGCGCGACCCACCATATCCGCGGGGGGCGCGGCGGGGCCCTGGGTCGCCGGGCCGCGCAGGCTATAGACGGCGACGGGCGAACTGCGCCCCTTGACCTGGATCGGCGGGAGGGCGTCCCAGCCGAAGGTCTCGCTGGTCAGCAGGTGGACGCGCTCGCTCGCCAGCACCTGGCCGGGCGCGGCGTGCTGCATCAGGCGCGAGGCCAGATTCACCTCGCTGCCCAGCGCGCCGTAGGTGCGGCAGGTGGTGCCGCCATAGGCGCCGGTGCGCATGGTGCCCTGGCTGAGGCCGATTTGCAGCGGGCGGATCGGGGCCGGCAGGGCCGGCGGTTGGCTCAACTCGAACGCCGCCGCCACGGCCCGGCGGGCGTCGTCCTCATGGGCAATGGGCGCGCCAAAGGCGGCGTAGAAATAGCTGCCCTTGTCGTCCACCGTGAATTGCAGGAGAGTGCCCTCGTAGCGGGCCAGCGTGCCCTGCACCCAGCGCACGTAGGCGTCGAGCGTGGTCCCGGCGTCCGGGTCGCCTTCGTAATCGATCCCTTCCAGGCGCAGAAAGAGCGCCACCACCGGGCGGAGTTCGGTCAGGAACTCGATGCGCTCGCCTTGCAGGCGGGCGTAGACGGCGGGCAGCAGCCAGGGCCGCAGGTCCTCGGCGCGCAGGGCCGCGACGGGCAGGGGCGGCCAGGGCGTGGCGGGCACGGGCGCGCGGATCCCTTCGACCACGGCGCCGCGCGCCCCCGTGTCCATGCTGATGCGCCAGCCCTGGATGACCAGTTGATCGCCCGCCTGGGCCACGGCCTCGGCATCTAAGATGACCTCGCCTTTGCCGGCCAGCGGTTCGACCAACCCCATGCGATCCAGCGCCGCCCCGGCGGCCACGTCGATGATCTGGATGGCCGGGTCGCCGACGATGAAACGGCGGGCCGGCCCGGCGGCGACGGTGACATGCATCGCCAGGCTCACGGTACCGCCGCCCGGTAGCGGCACGGTGGCGAAGGGGGCCATGGCCTGCTGCATCGCCAGGGCCGAGGCCGTGGCGCGCAGCGTAGCTGGGGGCGCGTTCTCCGGCGCGCCGTCCGCGAACCAGCAGGTGATGGCGTCGCCGCTGAAGCCGAGTACGCTACCGCCATAGCGGTGGACCTCGGCCACCAGGGCGTCGTAGACGCGGTTCAACTGGTGGGTCAATTCCTCGCCCCCGCGGCGGGCGCCCAGGTGGCTCATCAGGGACTCGGTGAGCGGCGTGAAGCCGGCAATGTCGGCGAACAGCGCCGCGCCGTGCGTGCGATCGGGCAACGTAGCGCCGCGGGCTAGCGCCTGGCGGCGATCCATGGGAATGTAGGCAGCTAGAGTGGGATCCATACGCGCCTGTGTACCTCGCTATTTGAGGATAGGCCGTCCGTGCCGGATGGCGACACGGCAGGGCCGCGTGGCGTGGGCCATGCGGCTGGTTCGCCCTAGTATAGCACACGCTACCCGGCGCCGCTAGGGTGATCCGCCTTTCGTGAATAAGCGTGCCCCGCCCGGCGCCGACCCCGCGGCGCGGGCCGCCGCGCCTTACCATCCATTCCAATGTGCTTGTTTTGCACTGCAACGGCGCAAAGACCCCGAACAATACGGCCAACCATCCGCATCTTCGCGTGCTTCGTTCCTTCGCGGTGAACTTATGGACAAATGCCGGTTCGGCACTATTGACGGGCCGGGCGCCACCTGCTATACTCCACGCCGCATCGGAACCCACGGCTACGGGGTAGAGGGGGGGAAGCGGGGCGCGGCCCCGCGGAAAGGATCGCCGGTCATGGATGACAAGACCAGCAAAGAGAAGGGCTCGCACCATAAGGATCCCGGACCAGCACCGCAGAGCGCCGATCTGGATCAGCGGCGCCGGGCGTTTGTCAGCAAGCTCGTGGATCGCATCGCGGCGGACCCGTCGTTACGCCAGGCGCTGGTGGACAACAACCAGGCGGCCCTCGACGCCAGCGGGCTGGGGAACGAATACGAGGCGCTGCGCGCCGCCTATGACAAGCTGCCGGAGTCCGAGCGCGGCACGCATCACTCGCACGGCCTCTGCACCTGGTTCTTGCCCAAGCCAGGGGGATGATCCCTGGCGCGACCCGCACCGCCAGGGCGCGGCGCCGCCTGCCTTGCCACCCGCCGCGCATCCGGCCCGGCGGGTGGTTCTGTGTTTGCCGGTGAGCGACCTCTCCCCACATTCCCCCGCGCCCGACCCGCCGCTGCCGGGCTGGCCCGCCGCCGGCGTGGATGCCGCGGACCTGGCCGGGTGGGCGGTGACGGCGCCGGTCCCGCCCGATATCTGGGCGCACCTGGCTCCGCCGGAGGCCACGCCGCCCCGCCAGGGCTGGAAGCTGCACGTCGCGGCGGGCATTTGCGATGCCGCCGCCGTGCTGGGCCGCGCCCTGCCGGTGCTGCTGGCCGAACGGGTGGCCTTCAAAGTGGTGGTCTCGCCCGCGCATCTGCATGTGCTGAACGGCGCGGGCTACGGCCTCGCCCAGGTGGGCAAGTTCCTCGCCGTCTACCCGCGCGACGCCGCCCAGGCCGTGCGCCTGGCCCCCGCGCTCGACGCGGCCACGCGCGGGCTGCGCGGCCCCGCCATCCGCACCGACCGGCCCCTGGCGCCCGGCAGTCTGGTGGCCTACCGCTACGGTAGCCACGCCCCGCAGTTCGCCTACACGGCCACGGGGGCCGTCGTGCCCGCCATCCAGGCCCCGGACGGCGCGTGGGTGCCCGACGACCGCGGCCCGCGCTACCACGCGCCCGCCTGGGCCGGCGACCCCTTCGTGGCGGCGGGGGTGGCCGCGCCGCCGCCCGGCCTGCGCGTCATCGGCCGGCGCTACCTGCTGGTGGCGCCGCTCTACGAGTCGGTGCGCGGCACGGTCTACCAGGCGGTCGATCTGGACGCGCCCGGCGCGTGCATCGTCAAGCAGGCGGGCCGCGCCGCGTTGCAGGATGCCGCCGGCGGCGACGCGCGGGACGGCCTGCGCCACGAGGCCGCCGTGCTGGCCGCCCTGGCCCCCGATCCGCGCTTCCCCGCGCCCCACCCGCTGCTGGAACACGACGGCGACCTCTATCTCCCCCTGGCCGAACTGCCCGGCGAATCCCTCGACCAGTACATGCGCCGGGTCGTCGCGGGCGGCGACCACCTCCCGCTGGACCAGGTCGTGCGCTGGGGCCGGGCGCTGGCGGCGCTGCTGTCCACCGTCCATGCGCGCGGCTGGGTCTACCGCGATCTCAAGTCCACGAATATCCTCGTCGCGCCCGATGGGACGCTACGGCTGGTCGACTTCGACCTGGCCGGCGCGCCGGGCGCGGTGGACCGGCTGCCGGGGGCGGGCACGCGCGGCTACCTGTCGCCGCAGCAGGCGGCGGGCGCGCCCGCGGCTCCCGCCGACGACATCTACAGCCTGGGCGCGCTGCTCTATTTGCTCGCCACGGGGGCGGAACCGGCCCTGGCCCCGCAACCCGAGCGCCTGCTCGCGCGGCCCCCGGCGCTGCTCAACCCGGCCATTGCCCCCGGCCTGCCCGCCGTGATCGCCCGCTGCCTGGCACCCGACCCCGGCGCGCGCTATCCCACGCTGGCGGCACTCGATGCCGACCTCGCCGCGCTGGATGCGGCGCCGGCAGACGGCGGCGCCCCGGTAGCGGCCCCCATTGCGGGCACACAGGACGGCTACCGCGCCCTGGCTGTGCGCCTGGGCGAGCACCTGGCCCAGGTGGTGCTGCGCGACGCGGCGCCGGGCGATGCGCCCTGGGTGCGCGGCGCGGGCGCGACCGGCTACACCCGCGACCTGCGCGACGGGGCGGCGGGCGTCCTGCTGGCCCTTGCCGCACTGGCGGCGGACGGCGGGGATGCGCAGGTGCGCGCCGGGGTGGCGGCGGTGGCTCGCTGGCTGGTGCGGGGGCCGCGCCCGGCCGGCGACCCGCTGCCCGGCTTCGATGCCGGGGAAGCCGGCGTGGGCGCCGCCCTGCTGCGCGCCGGGCAGGTGCTCGGTGACGCGACGCTGATCGCCGCCGCCTGCGAGCGGGCGCGCTGGGTGGCCGCGCAGCCCTACGATGCGCCGGGCCGGGCGCATGGGACGGCGGGGCGCCTGCACTTCCATCTCTTGCTGTGGGACGCGACCGGCGCGCCCGACCAGCTTGCGGCGGCCCAGGCTGCCGGCGACGACCTCTGCCGGCGGGCCGTGAACACGGGCGACGGCGGGTGCGGCTGGCCGCTGCCGCCGGCCTTCGGCGCCGCCCCGCTGCCCGGCTATGCTGAAGGCGCAGCGGGCATCGGCGACGCGCTGCTCGACCTGTTCGCCGCCACCGGGGACGCGCGCTACCGGGCGACGGCGGGCCGGGCGGCGCGCGGGCTGGCCGCGCGCGCCCGCCCGACGCTCGCCGGCGGCAGCGGGCTGACCTGGCCGCGTGCCCCCGGCGCCGCGCCGGGCGGGCCGGGATTGGACGCGGGCGCCGCCGGGGTGGGGCGCTTCTTGCTGCACGCCGGGACGGCGGGACTGTTGCCGGAAGCCATGACGCTGGCGGCGCGGGCCGCGCAGACTGCCGCGCACGCCGGGCGCGCGGCGGGGCCGCGCCGGGGCGACGGGCTGGCCGGGGATATCGCCTTCTTGCTCGATCTGTTCCAGGCCACCGGCGACCCGGTCTACCGCGCCCACGCGGCCACGCTGGGCACGATCCTGGCCGTGTTCGCCGCGGACCAACTGGACCGGTTCGCGACGCCGCCTGGCGCGGGCACGCCCTGGGCCGCCCCCGATCTCCCCACCGTGGCCGATCTCATCCCCTGCCTGCTGCGCCTGGCCCGCGCGAGTGCTGAGTGCTGAGTGCTGAGTCGCTTGTCCACCGGGACGTGTCATGCTGAACGCAGTGAAGCATCTCGTCTCGTTGGGGGACAAGACGAGACTCTTCGCTGCGCTCAGAGTGACAGGGGCGGGTCGAGACTGTTCGCTGCGCGTAGAGTGACAAGGTCCATGGGCGACGAGACTCTTCGCTGCGCTCAGAGTGACAGGGGCGGGGAGAGGGCGCTTATTGAGGCGCAAAAAGAGGCCCTGGACTATGTCCAGGACCTCGGCGCGAGTGGGGCGGGCGCCTGTCCGCGCCTGCCCCGTTGTCTGCTATAGATGGACGGTGGGCCGATCGGTGCCGCCCGTGGGTGGCTGGTCCTGCTGTTGCTGCTGGGCGCGCAGGTGTTCCAGCGCGGTCTTCACGTCGGCCAGTCGCTGCTCCAGGAACGCCTGGGCCTGCTCCAGCCGGGCGATCTGCCAGGCGACATCCGGTCCGCCGTGCCGGCCATGGTGACCATGGTGGCCGGGATGGCCGTGGTGGCCCCACCCGCCGCGGAACTGCGGTCCGCGCCACTCGCCTTCGTCCTCCGGCCCATGCCAGCCGTGGAAGCCGGGGCCTGGTCCGCCCCAGCCGCGGAAGCCGGGACCCGGTCCGTCCCA
>DASSGZ010000275.1:0-19794 GCA_035693165.1 Chloroflexia bacterium
CAGCCCCGCCGGCTGCTGCCCGCCGCCCAGCAGGCCGAACATCTCCACCGCGTGGGCCGTCCGCACCGCGTCGGCATCCCCAACCACGATCAGCACCGGCATCGGCAGCGCGCCCACCTGGGCCGACCAGTCATATTCCTGACCGAGCAGGGCCTGCAGCTTGTCCGCCAGCGCGGGCCAGTCGTCCACGTTCGGCGCCACGGCGGCATACGCCTCGTGCATCGGGCTGCCCACCCAGGTCGCCGCCGCCGCCCCATTGACCGCCGCCATACCCGCCAGCGTCGCGGGATACCAACCCTGCCGCCGGGCCGGGGCCGAGATGAGCACCAGCTTGCCCACCAGCGCGGGGTGGCGGATGGCCGTTTGCAGCGCCACTCCCCCGCCCAGCGAATACCCGCACAGGTCGGCCTGCGCCAGCCCCAGGTGCCGCAGCAGCCCGGCAATGTCGTCGGCCAGCGCTGCAAAACTCAGCGGGCGGTCAATATCCCCCGTATGCCCGTGCCCCTGCAACTCCACCGCGATCACCTGCCGCTGCGCGGCCAGCAGCGGGATCAGGTGCCCGAACATCTGCCCAATGACCCCGAACCCGCCGTGCAACAGCACCAGCGGCCGCCCGCTGCCATAGCGCTCATAGTACAGGTGCAGCCCGTTGACCGGCGCATACTCGCCCGCCCCCACCGCGTCCGCCCCCATGCGATGCTCCAAAACGCTCTCAGCCATGATCACAACTCCTTTGTGTTAGCCGCTCCCCGTAGAAGCGCGAACAAACCAAGCCGGTGCGTCGGTGGGGCGGTAGCCGCGTAATGCGTCCCGGCCCGGCCCCGCGCCCGCCCGCATAGCGCTCTTATCCCCGCTACAATCTCCGATCCAGGGCCTAGGACAAAAACCAAATGTGGCGTGGATTCCGTGGCCCCTTTACCTTATCGCCCGCCCGCACCAAAGCCGGAAGCCCCGCCAGGGCCACTGGACCACCCCGCTGGGGTGGGGCGCGCCTTCCTCACCTTCCGCGCCAGGATCCGCTCCCTCTGGGGGAATTAGACGGGCAGTAGCTCGCTCTGGCGGTCGTTCAGCGAACGGGAGTAGAACGTCGGGTATGCTTTGTTCACCAGGCAGAGCGGGGACTGCCAGGCGGGGCCGACTTCGGCCATCGAGCCGATCCAGGTCAGGAAGTTCAGCCAGCCCAGGCGCTCGCCGGGGACCGTGTTGGGGGCGAAGCCGCTGTGGACGATGAGCAGCCGGGTTTTGCCCCCCGAGCCTTCGAGCGTCCAGGTGATGACCTGGGAGCTGGCCAAGCTGTAGACGAGCTTGTGGGGCGGGTCGATTTCGCGGATCGTGGCGGCTATCCCCTCGCCCCAGCCGAGATCAAAGGTGCCGCCCACGTGCGGCTCGACGGCGGCGTTGTGGGCGATCCAGCGGTTGAGCTCCACCGGCTCGACGAGCTTGGCGAAGACGACGTCCGCCGGGGCGTCGATCTCGATCGTGTGGCGTATGTCCCCTGTGCTGTTGAGGGTATGGAAGTCGAAGCGCGTGTGGACCACGCGCCCCTCGACGTGGCGGCGCAAGTTTTCCAGGGCGAGGAACCAAAAGTCTTCGGGGGCGCAGGGGGCGGAGGTATCTCGGCCACAGCCGGTATGCGTGACGGTGAGGATGGTGGCCCCCTCGCGGGGATGCAGCCGGTATTCGACTTCGGTGGGAGCGCCGTCGAGCGGCCAGGTAAAGCGCAGCAGGCGGTCTTGTTCGGCGGCGAGAATCGCGTGGTGGCCCTGCGCGCGGTCGGGGGTTGCGGGGGTGTAGCGCCCCCAGAAATCATAGCGGCGCGCGGCGAGGTCGACCGCGGCGTACTCGGCGAACCAGGTTGCCAATGCGTCGGCGCTCGTGAGCGCATGGTAGACCGCGGCGGGATCGGCGGCGATGGTGACCTGGAGCCGGTAAAGTTCGTCCATCGGGTGCCTCCAATTCTGCAGGTGCTTGTGGGCACGGCGCGCCAACGGGCACGAAGCATGCGCCGGCGCGGTTGGGGACGCGGGTGGCGGGAACGCGATCAGGTTTTCGGGTAGCAGGCGAGGACGAGACGGAATAGTGGCTTAGGCGGTGGCGCTGCGTCCGCGTCGGCGCCGACTGTGGCGCCATATTTACGGGCCAGGATCTGGGCCATCTGCTGGATGTCGGCCAGGAAGGCGGCGCGGCGGGACTCGTCGGCCAGTTCGACATGCAGCGACAGGCCCAGCGATGGGATCTCTTTGCCGACCTGCTGCGCCAGGTGGCCGATGTCGCGGCGCATCTCCTCCGTTAAGGCCAGCAGATGCCGCAAGCTCGCCTGATCCTGGGCGATGGCCGCCCCGCCGATCTGGCCGACGAGGTCGGACGCCAGCCAGTAGGCGCGGGCGCGCGCCTGGTAGGAGCCTTCCACGGTGCCCCGCACGCGCCGCTCGCCCACTTGCTCGACCAGGCCGGCGTGTTGCAGCGCCTTGATATGGTAGTGGATCTTCTGGGGGGTTTCGCCGAAGATCCGGCCCAACTCAAGACAGGTGCGCGGGCGGTCCAGCAGCTTTAGCAGCTCAATGCGGTGCGGCCTGAGCAGCGCCGCGGCTTGATCCACGTCTTCGATGTAGAGAACGTCCTGCATGGGCCGGCTCCTGCGCAATGTACAATTCTTTCGCATTATACAACGGAATTTTTATATTGTCAATCCCAGAATCGCCAGACTGGCGCGACCGCTCCAAGAAAGCACACGGCGCGGGAACGGCGGGCGCGGGCACTAGGGCCGTGTCTGACAAATGGCGCGGGATTTGCTGATTTTGTGCGCAGAGGTGATGTGTTATGACGCGCCATCGTGGCGAACTCAGCGATCCCCAATGGGCCCGCTTGGCCCCGCTCCTGCCGCCCGAACGCCCCAAGAAACCGGGCCACCCCTGGCAGTCGCACCGGAGGGTGCTCAATGGCATCTTGTGGCGGCTGCGCACCGGGGTCCCCTGGCGTGACGTGCCCGCCCGCTATGGCCCCTGGCAGACCTGTTATGATCGCTATGTCCGCTGGCAGCAGCAGGGGCTATGGATCCAGATCCGGCAAGCCTTGCAAGCACGCGAAGACGCGGCTGGGCGGCTGCACTGGGCCGCGGGCCGTCTGGATAGTACCATTGTGCGCGCCCATCAACCCGCCGCCGGGGCGCCGGGCGGCCCCTCCGGGCCGCAGCGCGAAGCCCTGGGCTGCCGTCGCGGGGGGCTGACGCCCAAAATCCATCTGCTCTGCGATGCGGCGGGCCGTCCACGGAGCTTGTATCTGAGGGCGGGCCCAGCCAGCGATAGTAAACACTTGGCGCCGACGCTGGATCGCGGGCGGGTGCCGCGGGTCGGGCGGGGGCGGCCGCGCCAGCGCGTGGGCCGCGTGCTGCTGGATAAAGGCTACAGTTACGCGCGCTGCCGGCGGGCGCTGCGGCGGCGCCAGATCGGAGCGCTGATCCCGGAGCGGCGGGACCAGCAGGCGCGGCGGGCGGCGCGGGGCCGCCGGGGCGGGCGGCCGCCGTATTTCAATGCGGGCCAGTACCGGCGGCGCAGTTGGGTCGAACGGTGTAGCAACCGGCTCAAGCAAGGGCGGGCGGTGGCCACGCGCTATGAGAAGCGCGCCAGCCACTACCTGGGCCTGGTGACTTTAGCGGCGATAATGATTTGGTTGAACTGACATTTGTCAGACACGCCCTAGTGCTTCACCACAGTGATTTTGCAGTGTAGGGGCCGGTTTGAAACCGGCCTGCCGCCCATCAGAATCAGGGTGGCGGACTACTAGGGTAATCGGGACTATATCGTACCGATCTGGCAAAAGATCTATACATTGCCACTTATGTGAGCAGAATTGTAGCATGATCTCCGAATTTTGCCGCAGAATCTCCTTCTTCAGCAAGGCTACCAGGATATTGCAAAATATCCGTGTGCTCTTTCCATCTGGAGGACCCGGACCCAACCGAAAGTAGACCTGCACTTGCGTTGGCTGTACTTCCACCCGCTTTACTACGTCGCGGATCACTTCCCGGTGGGTCACCCAGTACCCTAATGGTGGCTATGAAATCCGTTCTTAACTTCAGGAGTGTTAAATTCTTGCTGGAAAAACAGTAAAAATCGTGCAAATTTACCGTGAATGGATTACAATCTAGATGCAGGTACGGACTGTTCAAATTTGTGTTCAGGAGAGGGGCCGCATGATCCTGCCCAAAGAGTGCGACCCGCGCTTCAGCACCATCCGCCGCGGGGGGGCGCTCACGGATGCCGACCACCACCTGCTCGCCCTGTGGGCGGCCGTGCGCCGGGCTCGGGCACTGGCGGGACGCGATCTGTCGCCACCTCCACCCGGCGCCCCGTAGGGGCCGTGCGCCGTGCCGCCCCCGTCAGGACCCGTTGCGCCGTCCCCTGCTGTCACGTCCACCGCCCGCGCCGGCGAAGGAGCGTACCGACCATGGCGACCCGCCCCCCCGTGAGCTTCCCCCTCACCATCCCGCGGCTGGAGACCGCCCACCTGACCCTCCGCGCCGTGACGCCCGCGGATCGCGCCGCCGTGTTCGCCCTCTTCGCCGACCCGCGCGTGGCCGTGCCCACGCACATCGCCCCCTTCGCGGGCCTCGCGCAGGCGGACGCGCTGATCGCCGGCTTCGCCCGGCGCTTCGCCGCTCAGGGCGGGATCCGCTGGGGCCTCACGCTCAAGGGCACCGCCACGCTGATCGGGACGGCCAGCTTCTCCAGCATCGACGCCGAAATGTACCGGGCGCGCATCGGCTACAACCTGGCCTATGCCCACTGGGGCCGGGGCCTGGCGACGGAGGCGGTGCGGGCGCTCGTCGGGTTCGGCTTCGCGCAGCTCCAGCTCCAGCGGATCGAGGCCACGACCAACCTCGACAACACGGGCTCAATGCGCGTGCTGGCGAAGGTCGGCTTTACCCAGGAAGGCATCCTGCGCGACTATGTGTACTGGCGGGAGGTGGGCACCTTCTACGATGCGCGCCTGTACGCGCTCTTGCGCCGGGAGTACGCCGGGTGAGCGGCAATAGGGGCATAGACCAAGATACGGGCAAAAAAGAGACACAAGAACTATCGTCTGTAGCCGCTTACAGGAGGGTGAGATCCGCTAATTAGTATGATACCACTGGCGAACTCTTGCTCAACGGCGCGCTGCCGACGGAAACCACGCGAATTGCGGCGCTCTCGCGTGATCTCCCCGGTGGGGCGCTGTGGCGGCATCTGCGCCATTGGCTCCGTTCTGAGCCACGCACGGAATCTGCTTTGTGATCTATTGTTGCAGAAGAGAACCGCGTACATTGCCCGTACAGCTGCTCTTTCGCGATTTTTGACCAAAGATCATCCCCCTCAGCGTAGGGACCCGCTGAGGGGGAGTTCGCCAGTGGTATCATTCGTATTAGCAGAAGTCGATCCGATCCTCCATGCCGGACGAATGTCGGCTAACACCTGCTTTAACCCCGCCCAGGGAATGTCTGCTAATAGCGGTGAGGTCCCGTAGCTGCGCCAAAATTGGGGTTGCCGGGATTCCGCCGGCTCGTTCGCGCCGACCTTGCCCATATGTCGCGCAACCTGATCCTGCCGCTAGGACCAGACCAGACGCTGACCCTCTGCGCGTGGTTCTGCCACGCGCCGGGCGGCGCAGCCGGGGCGGGCGGGCAGCAGACGGTGGCCTGCAGCGACGCGATCCCGCTGGAGCACAGCGTCATCTGCGCGGCGGTACCGCAGGGGCGGCCCTCGCGCGCCGACGACCGGGGCCGCAGCGCGGTCGCCCGCGCGCACGGCGTCCCCCATTTGCCCGGCCTCGTCGACGCAGACCGGCACGGTGCGTCCCGCCCGGCTACTTGACGACGCGGTAGCGCAGGCTGGTGCGGGCCGGGCTGTTGATGACCTCGATCCGCGCCAGCGCGATTTCGAGGTCGTCCAGGTGCGCGAAGCAGCGCAGCCCGTGGCCGCGCAGCCGCGGCACGAGCGGAACGCCTGTGCAACGTGGGGCCGAATCGCTGTACAATACAGCGGTGGGGTGGGTCGAACCGGCGCAGCCGGTTACGGGGGTCGCTCATGGCATACGGCCAATCGAGGCCGCACAGAATGACCGGAGGTACACCCAGCACTGCTGCGCGTACCGCATCCTCCGGGCGCGCGCGATCCGCGGCGGCTCCCCCGCGCGATCCGGGAGAATCCACCGCAAAGAAGGACGGATCATGACCAAACATCGCATCTATACCACGAGTGTGGCCAGTGTCTATCCCCATTACGTGGCGAAGGCGGAGAAAAAAGGCCGGACGCAAGCCGAAGTGGATGCCATTATTCGGTGGTTGACCGGATACAGCGCGGAAGAGCTGACGGCGCAGCTGGCCAACCAGATTGACTTTGAGCACTTTTTCGCCCAGGCGCCGCACCTGAATCCGGCGCGGGCGTTGATTACAGGGGTCGTGTGTGGGGTGCGGCTGGAAGAGATCGCCGACCCCACGATGCGCGAAATTCGCTACCTGGACAAATTGATCGATGAGTTAGCCAAGGGCCGAGCGATGGAGAAAATTTTGCGGACGGACCCGTCCGCCGGCTGCTAGCTACCCTCCATTCTCATGGCGATCGCCCCTCCTGCACCCGCGTTCTGGTTCTCTCCCGGCCCCGCACCGCTTGCATCGGGCAGCCCAAGATCGACCGCGATCCGGGGGAACGGGACCCGTGGGATCGCGCGACTACGCCGGAACGTAGGTCAAGCGGATCACATTCTCGTCCATCCGATCATACGCCAGCAGGCGCAGCGGCGGCCGGGGGCCGGCGAAATAGGGCGTGCCGTGCCCCGGCACGACGGGGTGCAGGTAGAGGCGATACTCATCGATCAGGCCCAGTTCGCTGAGGCTGCGCGCCAACGCCGGGCCGGCCACTGCGATCTCCCCGGCGTGCGCGGCCTTCAGCGCGCGGATCGCGCCCGCCAGATCCGCTGCCACCAGCCCGGCGTTGGGGCCGACCGCCGTCAACGAGCGCGAGACGACCCATTTCGGCTGGTTGCGCCACGCCGCCGCGAAGGCGTGGTCCCATGTGGCGCCTGTACACACTGCCCGCCTGCGCCTGCGCGATGAAGTGGCGGAAGAGCGTGGGGCTGGGCGCAAACGCCAGATGATCGACGTAGCCGTCCAGGGACTGGTTCATGCCGAACACGAGCTTCGCCATACCCACTTCCTTTCCTGACGCGGCCCAGCCGCGGGTTCTGATGGCGATATGCAATCGGTTGTAAGCGAGATCGCCGGATCTGGATGACTGCTTGCTGAGAGCAGGCAGCAAGTGCCGCTGTAAAACTCGTCGGGGTAAACCCAACGCCGCTGCAACCAGGGGCCAACGGAAAGCGCGTGTAGCGCAAAACGGACCAGTGCGGGCGCGTCGCCGGCGCGCCTGGGCGAAGGGCCTGCTACATACCTAAGTTTCGTACCAACGGAGTGAGAGTTGAACCCAACGCGGACGCAGAATGTCGCCGAACAAGCGCGCCCGTTCGTGCCGGCTGGGCAGGTGCAGCCGCCAACCGCGCTCAGTCCGCTCGCGCCGCGCTGGTATGGTATGCTTCACCTGAGGGTGCTCCTTGCTGGTTGATGTTGTTTGGCAACACCAATCTACTCGATAGGGAGCGCCTGCTCACGTTTGTACGAAACTTTGATTGTTTCCGGGCGGTGGGGAATCGCTATGCCCCAGAGATATACTCAGACTGATTTGGTCGAGCTGACCTGACTGAGGCAACGCGTTAGTCTCGTGCTGAATACCAGTCCAAGACGCGTAAGGCGCGCAGGGTATTCCAGCGGCTCGGCTGGCCTGCGGCCTCGTCCATGCCCAGCTCCAGTTGCTCCGGGTGCGGGTTCTCCAGGCACCAGCGCCCGTCCTGGCCGCGCTTCTGTACGACGAGGTCGATCGCCTCGCCCATCCGCTCGTCAGGCTGGCCCCCGGCACGCCGCAGATACTCCAGCGCCCGCAGGACATCGTAGTAGTAGCCGCATGGAAACGAGAACTCAGTAAAGCTCGGATCGATAACCGTGCCGGTCGAAAGACGGCGGAGCAGGCGCCGCTC
Organism: Chloroflexia bacterium; assembly: GCA_035693165.1. GTDB lineage: Bacteria > Chloroflexota > Chloroflexia > QHBQ01 > JAICKM01 > JAICKM01. The sequence goes on from DASSGZ010000275.1 coordinate 8,065, forward strand.
GAGCAGATACTCCTCGCCGCGCTGGCGGGCAGCCGTCACCACCGCGGAGCCGCCCATCGCTCGCTCGTACTCGGCCAGGCCCTCGAGTACATTGATCGTCGTGTGGAACGAGCCGCGCGTCGAGCCGTGTTCCTGCTCGCAGTTCCAGCCGCCGTCGTCCATCTGCTCAGCCAGCAACCGGTCCACGAGGCCCTGCACGTTCTGCCCGAAGTACGCGCCAACCGAGACAACGCGGCCATTAATGCACGGCTCGACCTCGCCTTCGAAAAACGGCTTGTTGTCCCACCAATGCCAGCGTACGTTGTCGCGGATCAGCGCGACGGCGCGACGGGCGGCGCTGCTGGACGGATCGAGGCCCAGGTCCCGCAGCCATAGCAGCGCAAGCAGACAGGTCCACTCCGGATTATCGGGGTCGCCGCCCCAGCAGCCATTGGGCTGCTGAAGGGCGAGCAAACGCGCTCCCCAGCCCTCTGTCGCTACCTTCGCGCGCTCGGCCGTAACCGTCGCCGTGGACGCAGCGGTCAGGTCGCGCAACGTCTGCCAGCGGATCGCGGGGTCCCCTTCAAGCAGCCAGTCTAGCATCGATTTGTTGGGCTGCTCGCCTTGCGGTTTGGGTGAACTGGTCATCTGCTGGTTCCTCCCTACTTTGCTTAAGAGGCGCTAGTGCCGGCCCACTTTGGTGCATTGGTCGATCAGCCGGCATGGAGCGGCCCAGTTGAGTTGCGGTAAACCGAACTGGCATACACTCGGCCGCTGCATAGCCGGATAGTGCGCTCACAAGGTGGGTAGACCGACGCTCAGACGTTGGACGCTCATCATCCCTACGCCTACGATTGCAGGGCGAGTCAGAGTATAGCAGCGACTGCGGTTGAAAATGATCCTCATTAGTCCGGATTTTCGAGAGACAAAGACAAGTAGGGGATCTCACCTCTTGAGAGCGAAATTGGTCGCGGACAGTGGATGCAGCACCTGCTCAGGTTTGTACGAAACTTTGGTAGATAGAGAGTTGGGTGTTACCGCCTGATCTGCGCCCAGGGCAGGGCGGCGCGCTACTGGTGGACCCGGCGTGGGCGCTGCGCGCATGCGCGTCTCATCGCGACAAAGCTCAGCGCTGGGCGACAAAAGGGTGGGGTCGGCCTACGCCTTGCGTACCGGGTAGCGCAGGTGGGTCACGCCGACGCCCGCGATGACCGTCGGGTTGCCCAGGACGGCTGGGGTGCCCGCCAGGTGGTCGAAGAGTCGCACGCCGGAGCCAAGCAGCACTGCGGCGAGGTCCACGCTGATTTCGTCGAGCAGGCCCGCCTGCAGCAACTGCTGGATGGTGTCCGCGCCGTGGACCCCGACGGCCTTCCCGGCAGCGGCGGCTTGGGCCTGGCGCACGGCGCTTTCCAGGCCGTCGGTCACGAAGTGGACCGTCGAGTGGGGGCGCGGCCAGCCGGCAGGGATCTCATGGGTCAGCACGAAGGCGGGTCCCCAGGCGTGCTGGCCGCCCCAGCCGCCGGCGCGGTCAAACGTGCGGCGCCCGGTGAGCACGGCGCCCAGTTCGGACCAGAGCGCGCGCAGGTGCGCGGCGCTCGGCGCGGACACCTTGAACGTCATGGGGTCCGCCCCTCCGGCGGGAAATTCGACCTCCCCCGAATTGAAGTACCAGTCAAACACTTCGCCCACCCCATCGTTGCGGTCGGCGACGTAGCCGTCAAGGGACATGGACATGATGGCGATAACCTTCGACATGGCGCGGTTCCTTTCTTTGCGGGCGCGCTCACTGGGCACGATGGCAAGGGCGCGTGTATCCTTTTGTTAGATGTCCGGGGAGGAGCATTCCCCTCCATTAGGGCGCAAACCGTTGCCAATGCCCCTCGGATACGACTTCGACGGTCCCCTCGACCACCTGGATCGCGGTCGCATCGTCAATCGCGTACCCCGGTACCGTGAGGCCGGCGGCCCAGCGTTCGGCGTGGGCCATCGAATCGTGCGGCAGCTCCGGGTGATCCACGTGCGGAAAGATCGCAAAATCCACCAGGCCCAGTGTGCGGTCGCCCCCGGTGGGCGGCTGCCAGCCGACGAAGTCCGCCCCGATCTGGGGGGCCATGACCATGCTTCCGGCGCTCAGGCCCACATAGACGGTCTCGCGCAGCGACGGGAAGAGGTCGGCCAGGCCGGACTGCTGCATCCAATAGCACAGGTACAGGGGGTCGCCGCCATTCACCAGCAGCACGTCCGTCTCCCGCACCAGGGGCACCCAATCGTCGTCGGGCAGGCTGGGCAGCGCGGTCAACTCCAGCACCCCCAGGGACTTCCAACCCAGCTCGCACATGGGCGTTCGAGGCTCGCGTCCGCTGATGAACTTCCAGGCCTCGCCAGGACCGGTCAGGGGGTGCGCGTAGGACGCGGTGGGAATGCAGAGGGCGCTGGACTCGGCAATCGGTTTGCCCAGGAGGGCGACCAGCGCGTGGTGGATGCTCGGGTTCTTGATGCCCGCCGACGTGAGTAGTAATTTCATGATCCCCCTCCTTGCCGATTCGAGAGGAGCCGCACCGCTCCACCCGTCCCGATCGTTGCTCCGGAAGCGGCACGCCCCCAGACCGTCACGCGGGCGTGGCGCCTGCGTGCGCCGTCTGCGCCCCCGGATGTTTGGACACAACCGTCTTGCGCTCCCGCACACCCCAGGAGCCGGTGTCTCTTTTACCCGTATCCGGTGGTGGTTGGCGAATGCGGAATCCGCGCCCGCATCGCTGCCGACGGTTCGACCGCGAGGATGTGGAGATCGAACCAGTCGCGGAAGGCGGTGGCGAACGCACCGGTCCCCGCGCCGATATCGGCCACGGTCATGCCGGGGACCGGGCGGAGGTGGCGGCGGATCGCGTCCCGCCAGTGCCCCAGCCCGGCCTGCGGCACCTCCCGGACGGCCTGGAACGTGGCCGCAGTCTGGTCGTCGTAGGTGAGCCGGGCCATGTCGTGTCTCCTGCGGGACCCTGCGGCGCGATCGCGCCACGGAATCTGTCATTCCGCTTGAGCGTGCCTGTGGCGGTCATTATAGGGCTAGGTACAACGTTGCTGCTACTGGTGGCAGCATCGCTCGGTTTAGGCCGAGTCGTCGCAAGCGGCGCCGCAGATCCCGGCAGGAGGCGCGGTCTGGGGATGCGCGGCCGCTGCGGCTCAGACCGCGCGCACTTCGGCCAGCCGCTGGACGGCGTGCGCGTCGTCCCAGCAGACGGCGGCTTCCCAGGCAGCCCACGCTTGCGCGGCGCGGTCGTACGCCTCCTCGTCGAGACCGGCTGCGTTGTGGGGCAGCACCAGGTCGAGGTCGGGGACGTCGACGTGCGCCTCGTCCCAGTCGATCAGCGCGACCCGCGCGGCGGTCAGGCGGATGTTGCGCGGGTTGGGGTCGCCGTGGACCACGCAGGTCGGCCGGCCGCCGAGCCGCGCCCACGCGGCGCGGCAGCGCGCCACGCCCTCCGGCGGCATCGCGCCGAGGTCGATCTTCGTCCCGGTCTCCGCGTGCAGGAGGTCGGTCGATGATCGCCAGCCCGGCCGCTGCGGCCACCCCGCCGTCAACCGATGCAGCCGGCGGAGCGTGGCGGCCACGCGCCGCCAGTCGGCCTCCGTCTCGGGCGGGCCGCCCTCGACGTAGGTCATCACCACCACCCCGTCGGCGAACAGCCGGCCGGCCGTCGTCGGGATCGGCACCGGCACGGTCAGCCCGGCACGGGCGAGGCGCGCGAGGAGCGCGGTCTCCCACGCGAGATCCGCGTCGCTCCGGACCCCGCGACGAGCGACCCCGAGGTGCCCGTTGACACGCACAGTCCACACGTCGTTGGCCACGCCGCCCGCGAGCGGTGCGAGGCGCGCGACGTCGTCACCCCACTGCTTGAGTGCCTCCCAGCCCACGGGCCCCATCCTCCCCTTCACGCAGCGCACGATCCCGCCCGATCGACACAAACGAAATGCCTTCCCTTCGTCGGCATAACTCTCATGGTCGAGAGCACTAAACAGGCGGAGGGTCTCAGGCTGCTGGACGGGCCTCCGCCGCTGCTACCGCCCCCGGCCGAAACGCGGGATACCAGGTGCGGCAGGGCGCTGCCCACTCTTCATTGCGCACGGCAGTACGCACTTGGAACAGCAGGTGCGCGCCCGCGGGCGTCCACTGCATCTACGGCCAGGATGCTCTTGCCGGCGATGACCTCAACCAGATTCCCGGCAAGGACCGTTGTCCTAGTACAGTCTCTGCTGCCCTAATTCCGGCGCGGCGCAACACCGGCGCCGCGCCACCAGCATACCATAAAACTCGTCTATACGGAGCACATACCAACAACCGGAGCAGAGTTGGGTTTCTTGGGACATCGGCTACCCGGCGGTGGGAGAGGAGCCATTGCGATGCGGATCGGTTATGCCGGAGTTTCGACCAGCGACCAAAACCTCAATCTACAGAAGGACACGCTGCGGGCGGCAGGATGCGAGCGGTTGTTTACGGACACCGTGAGTGGGGCCGGGGCGGAGCGGCCGGGGCTGCCCGCGGCACTGACCGAGTGCCGGCCGGGCGATACGCTGGTGGTCTGGACACTCGACCGCTTGGGCCGCGCACTACCGCATCTGGTGGAAACCGTGCGCGCCCTGGCCGCGGCCGACGCAGGCTTCCAGAGTTTGCAGGAACATATCGATACAACCACCTCCGGCGGCAAACTCGTCTGCCACATCTGTGCCTCGTTGGCCGAGTTCGAGCGCGAGATCATCCGCGAACGCACCAAGGCCGGGCTGGCGGCGGCGCGGACCAGAGGGCGCACCGGCGGGCGGCCCAAGGGCGGCGACCGGAAGAAGCAGAAAGCCGCCCTGGCGTTAAAGAAGCAGGCCGGGCATAGTGTCCGCGAGATTTGTGAAATTGTTGGCATCTCGCGCAACGCCTATTACAAGTACACACGGGACGAATAAGATCGCTCTGGCGGCCGAGGCGTGCGCCGGGGAATCAGGACCGCGCTAGCCTTGCTGGAGACCTCCCGACTTTTTAGTGCGCTCTTGGCTGATCGTTGCCGCGATGCCCGCCCGATGGCGATACTCGGCTTTGTATTCCGCCGTCTGCTCCCGCTGCCGTCCGCAGCGTAGGGCTCGTCGCCCAAGTGAGCAGTTAACTCAGCCTCCAGCATTTGTTCCAGGGTCGTGGCAAACAGCCTGGCGAAGATCCCCGCACGGCCGAAGAAAGCGTCTACTGATTTAGCGGTGGCCAGTTCCTGCTGGATGCGCTCGACGGATGGTCGTGCTATCGCAGGCTTGGACTGCGGTTCGATCTGTCGGCGCCTGGCTGGGTCCTTGCAGTGCTGTGTCTGCGGAAGTAGACCCGCTACTGCTCAGGCCTAGCCAGATACACACTCTATTCTACATCCTCCGGCTGGCCGCACCCGCCCGCGCGGTGACCGCCTCCTCCATGCAGACAGCCGCGCGCCCCACCCCCGCTCCGATCCCGCGCAGGGCGGTGGCACGGGCCCGTTCGTGCTCGCTCCGGTGCCCAGTGTTGCGGGGCCATCCAGCCGACGTCGGCCAGACTCCCCGACTTCTCAGTGCTCTCCTGATCGCACCAGGAAAGCCCGCTTCCCGCGGCACCCAAGCTGGCCCTTCCCCAGCAAGCGCACCCCCGCTCGCGTCCGCGGCGGGCCGAGGCGGAGGATTACCGTATCCGTTGCTGCGTCCCCCGGAGCTGAGGATCCCCGGAATCCGCCGCTACTTTTCGCCCCACTCCCGCGTTGGGATTCACGAAGTCTGCTGTCGTAATGCTCGCTCGCCGCCCGCGATCGGTCAACGAGAAACGGGCGTCCAAGATGGCGCGCTGGCGGGAGGAGAACCGCCCGCCCGTGCAGGCGGTGTTTGGCTTGGCGCCGGCGCACCGGCGGCTGGTGCTCCCGCCCCACGGGCTGGCGCGAGTGAACAAGGACCTGCAGCGGCGCGCCGCGCTCGTGGGCCTCTTCCCGAACGAAGCGAGTTGCCTGCGGCTGGTGAGCGCGCTGCTGATGGGGACGCGCGAGGAATGGGTGCTGGGCCGCGCCTATCTGACCTTAGCCTGACACATTCGCCAGCAATTCCATCGGGCACCCCGACCAATTTACAGAAATGGGCTCATACTGTTGGCGAATGCATGGGCAGGCACGGGCAGAAGGGCTGCGTGCCGTGTAGATACACGGCGTCAAGCCCGCGCCCCGATCTACTACAGGCGTTCGTAGGAATTCGCCAACTGTATCATGGGCTGGCAATATCCGACTTGGGAGGTCAATCATGACGGTTTCTCGCATCCTGACCCTCTTGTTGGCCCTGGCTCTGTGGCGGGGGCGGGTGTGACCAGGACGACCGCCCTGACGGTCCAGCCGCCGGGCGGCACGGCCACGCCGACGGCGGTGCCGCCCACCCTACCTCCAGCCACGCCGACCCATACGCCGACGCGCACCGCGACGAGTGTTCCCCCTCCCCCGCAAACCACGCCCACCGCCATCCGCACGCCTACGGCTAGCCCAACCAGGCGGCCAGATACGGTGAGCATCACGCGCGCGGAGTATAGCACCGGCAACCGAGAATTGCGCTTGGAGGCGACCAGCACGGGTACCAGTGCGGTGTTACGGGTGTACGTGACTACGACCAACCAACTGATCGGCACACTCAACAACGATGGCGGCGGCAGGTACAGCGGCCGGTTCGCCCTGGCCCGCAACCCGCAGAACGTCACCGTGCGCAGCAGCCTCGGCGGGTCGGCATCCCGGAACGTGATCGCCAATTAGCGGCACGACCCACAAGAACCGGAAGGGAGGTCCAATCCAGCCAATATGCCACGGGGCCGGAGAACAAAGATCGCCGGCCCCTCCGAAGGATCGGTCACGTCAACCAACAAAAAGGAGCAAACCATGCGCACTCGTGTTATAGTAGCCGGCTTCATGACCATTGCGCTGTTGCTCGTCGCTGCGAGCGCCCAGGCAGCAGTCCAGGCGGCCACTTTCACCACCCAAACTTACCCTCTGCTCGGCAACAACCATATCGCCGCCGATGTCAATGGCGATGGCAAACTGGATCTGGCGGGCGCGGGACTAACCTCGGCGTTTGTCATGCTCAATAACGGCGACGGCACGTTCCGCGCCCAAGTTGCTTATCCGGTCGCTGATCAGGCGCAGGATTTGGCGGCGGGGGACTTGAACGGCGATGGAAGGGTGGACTTAGCGGTCACGATCAACACGCCCCAAATCAGCCTTTCCCTGCTGACGGGCAACGGCGACGGCACGTTCAATGCGCCGGTGAATTTCCCCAACACCTCCGGCTTTGATTCGCCCGCCATCGTCGCTACCGATCTGAACAACGACAGCCGACTCGATCTAGTGATCGCCCATGAGATTGCCTGTTTCACTGCGCCATGCACGGCCGCGCGAACCATCTCCGTGATGCTCGGCACCGGCAACGGCACCTTCCAGTCGTCCCGCGAGATTGATGTCGGGACAGGGATGAGCCGCATCGCGGTGGGCGACTTCAACCGCGACGGCATTAGCGATCTAGCCATCTGCGGCGACAACACGCAACTCTACACCCTGCTCGGCGTGGGGGACGGCACATTCGTGCAGCAACCGACCATCATGCTCGTTCCAGGCGGGGACCTCTTCTCGGCGGGCAACGATGTGGCCGTGGCCGATTTCAATCGGGACGCACTGCAGGATTTGGCCGTGGCGCTGGGGAACGGCAGAGGCACCGCGATTGTGCTCGGCACCGGCAACGGCACCTTCGGGCCGCCGTTTCGGATCCTGGACAACGCCGTCGACGCGCCGCAGTCGCTGGGTATCGCCGACTTTAACCTGGACGGCTGGCAAGACATTGCGCGTGGTTTGGGAAACGGCAACAGCGGCTTGCTCGATATCCTGCCCGGCAACGGCGACGGGACCTTTCAGCCGTCCGTACGGTACCTCGTCCCTCCTCCCCAATCGAGTATCGGCGGCGGGGTGATGGCGGCGGGTGATTTCAACAACGACGGCAAAGCGGACATTGCGCTGCAAGTCCGGGGAGCAAGTCCCGTGCTGAAAGTCTTACTAAACTCCTCCGGCGCGCCGCCGCCGCCGACGGCTACGGCGCCGCCATCGCCCACGCTCCCACCCAGGGCGACGGCCACACGCACGCCCACGCGCACGCCCACGCGCACCCCGACCGTCACGCGCACGCCCACGCGCACCCCGACCCCCGCGGCTGCCGACATGGTGAGCATCACCCGGGCCGAGTACAGCACGGGCAGCCGGGAGCTGCGCGTCGAGGCTACCAGCAGCAACGGCAGCGCCGTGCTGCGCGCCTACGTGACAGCGACCAACGGGTTGATCGGCACGCTCACCAACAACGGGGGCGGGCGCTACGAAGGGCGCTTCTCCTGGCCCAGCAATCCACAGAACATCACCGTGCGCAGCAGCTTGGGTGGTTTGGCGACCCGACCAGTGACCGTCAAATAGTGCCCAGGCGCGCGACCCTGCGCCAGCTTTGGTGAAGCCCGGACCACCGGAGCAGACGCCGACGCGCTCTCGGGGCACCGGTGCAACTATTCACCAAAATTGGCGCAGGGCCCGGATGCTGTGGCTAGGACTGCCCAGGAAGGGCGCTCCGTCTACAGCGACCTGATGATAGAGGGCCTCCGATTCCAGAACGACTGATCCGACGATCGTCGGATCAGTTTCCGACCAAGGTCAGGTGCATAGATCGGCGTAAGCCCATAGCTGATGCCATGCCGGCGCCAGTATACTCATGCCGATACCGCGCATTGGTCCGGCCACCCCCGCCGGGTTGCTGGGTGACGTTCGCTGAGGAGCAAGCTGCTCGCATTGGAAGGATTCGCTCATGTTCGCCCGCACCCGCGCCTACCGGCGTCTCGCCCCTCGTTTTCTGTGGGCCATGCTGTTCTTGTTCGGCGCGGTGGCGCTGTTCCCCGGCGTCCCGGCCGGGGTGAACGCGGCCCCCTCGATCGCCACCTGGCAACTGCAAAGCCCCCAGCCCACCCGCTACACGCTGAACCAGATCGATATGGTCTCGGCCCATGAGGGCTGGGCGGTTGGCGACCATGGCACCATTCTGCATACCACCGACGGCGGCCTGACTTGGGCCGGCCAAGCCGTGCCCAGCAGCGAGCCGGTCTACTCGGTGGCCTTCGTGGACGCCCTGCACGGCATTGCGGGCAGTAATAACGCGGTGCTCTACACCGCCAACGGCGGGGCGACCTGGCAGGTGGGTACCGGCGTCGCCGGCTCGATCTATCAGGTCGCCCTAGCCGATGCCACCCATGGCTTCGCCGCGGACAGCAGCGGGGGGCTGCTTAAGAGCGCCGACGAGGGCCACACCTGGCAGCACGCGACCCTGGGCGCCGCCGTTGCCGGCATCCAGTTCTTCGACGCGCTGAACGGCGTGGCCTCCAGTCCCGACGGTGTCTTCCATACCAGCAACGGCGGGCAGAGTTGGAGCCTGGTCGCCGGACCACACGGTGGCTTCTTCATCAATCCCAACGAGGGTTGGATGGTCAGCGGCAATACCGCCGCGCATACTACGGACGGCGGCCACACCTGGCAGCCCCAGACCCTCCCCGCGGGTGCCTGGATCTACGGCGTCACCTTCCGCGACTCGCTGCACGGCTGGGCCGTGGGCGCCGCCAGCATGATCTACGGTACCACCGACGGCGGCCTGACCTGGACTACCCAACTCAGCCTGCCCCAGTATATCGTCCCCCTCTGGGATGTCGACTTCACCGATAACCTGCACGGCATCGCGGGCGGCGGGGCCGGCGAGATTTTCGGCACCACCGACGGCGGCGCAATCTGGACCCGGCGCTTCAACGGCGCCCCGGCTGAGGCCTTGCACATGGTCCGTACGGACGGAACGCATGTCTGGGCCTCGACCAGTAGCGGCTCGGTGCTCTACAGCACGAACGGCGGGGCGGATTGGCAGCTCTCCCAGGTCGGCGACCCGGCCGTCGTGCTGCACGGCATCGACTTCGTGGACAACCAGAATGGCTGGACGGTGGGCGAAGGGGCGGGCGGCAAGATCTATCACTCCACCGATGGCGGCGTCACCTGGCAGCCGCAAGTGGAGCCGAGCGGCCAGCGGGTCTTCGGCGTGGACGCACTCAATCCCCAGACAGTGATGATCGTGGGCGGCGGCACCTACTTTACCATCGCCCGCCGCTCGACGGACGGGGGGCACACCTGGACTGATATGCCGGTGCCGCTCAACGACAGTATGTTCCTGGATATTTACTTCGTCAACGCGACCACCGGCTGGATCGTCGGGCTGGACGGCGGCATCGCCAAAAGCACCGACGGCGGCCTGACCTGGACGGCCCAGCATCCGCCCGTCACCTACGGACTGACGACAGTACGCTTCTCCGACCCGCTGAACGGTTGGGCCGGCGGCTATTATGGCGCGTTGCTGCACACGACGGACGGCGGCACGACCTGGGTCACGCAGAACCCGCAACTGCCCGCCGCCACGCACGTGCTGGGCGTCAGCGTGATTAACAGCAGCGAGGCCTGGATTGCCGGCTATGGCGGTGGCGCGCAGTCGCGGCCCTATGTGAAGCAGACCACGGACGGCGGCGTAACCTGGGTGGACCGGACCCCCATCGTCGGTCCCTACGATGGCTTCGCGACAATCCTGTTCCTCGACGCGGAGAACGGCTGGGCGGCCGGGGCGGCGGGCCTCTGGAAGCGCACGAGCGACACGCCGGCGCCGACGGCCACAACCGTGACGGTGAGCAGCACGCCTGTCCCGGCCAGCCCCACCCGTACGCCGTTCTCACTGAGCGCAACAGCGACAGGCGTGCCGCCGACGCGCACGCCGGTATCGGCAAGTAGCACGCCTGTCCCGCCCAGTCCCACCCGCCCGCCGGGGCACGCCACGGCCACCCCCGTTGCGCCGCGTGCCACCACGACAACCGTGCCGCCGACCCGCACGCCCACGCCGGGGAGCCGCCCGCCGGCTCCCCGCTTCACCGATGTGCCGCCAACCAGCCCGTTCTATTCATTCGTGGCCTGTTTGAGCGCGCAGGGCATCTTGGGCGGATATGCCGACGGCACTTTCCGCCCGCATAACTCCCTGACACGCGGCCAACTGGCTAAGATCGTGTCTTATGCCGCCGGCTTCAGCGAGGCCCCGGCGCCGCAGATCTTTGCCGACGTGCCGCCGGCGCACCCGTTCTATATCTTCGTGGAGCGCATCGCGCAGCGCGGGGTCGTGAGCGGCTACAGTTGTGGCGAGCCGGGGGAGCCGTGTGATGCGCAGGGTCGGCCCTACTTCCGCCCGGCCGCGGCGGTGACGCGCGGCCAGACGGCCAAGGTTGTAGCTATCGCGGCGGGCTACAGCGGACAACCGGCTGGGCAAACCTTCGCCGACGTGCCGCCGACCCATCCCTTCGCTGCCTGGATTGAGCAGGTGGCGGCGCAGGGTACGATCAGCGGCTACACCTGCAGCGGGCCGGGGGAGCCGTGTGACGCTCAGAGCCGGCCCTACTTCCGCCCGGCCGCGGTGGTGACGCGGGGCCAGACGGCCAAGATCGTCGCCAACACGTTCTTTCCGGGATGTGCCGTGATGCCGTAGCCCTCCGCCACAGTCCTATCGCCCGGTCGGGGCCGGTTGGCCCCACGCTCCATACCCATCCTCCACAATGGTCGGGGATGGGGGTGGCGGCGGTGCGGCCCGCCGCAGCGCCGGGCGGTCGATAGCGCCGTTTTGCGCTTGTCGATCCGG
>DASSGZ010000276.1:0-9084 GCA_035693165.1 Chloroflexia bacterium
GGTCGCCGTGCAGGATGGGCAACACGTAGTAGCCATACTGGCGCTTGGCCTGCGGCACGTAGATCTCGATGCGGAAGTTGAAGTCGAACAGCAACTGGGTGCGCGCCCGATCGCAGATGAGGTTGTCAAAGGGCGAGAGCAGGGTCGTGCGTGGGGTCCAGTCGCCCGCGGCCAGGCGATCCAGCAGCGGCAGGTCGTCCACGTGGATGAACCACGGTCCCGGCCACGTCCGGTCGCCGTCGCGGATCGCGACCTGGGCGATGCGGCCATCGGCTTCCAACTCCGCCAGCACGGCGGGCAGGCGCGGGTAACTGCCGCGCGTGTAGTGGAGGTTGATGTCGGCCCGGCGGCCCACGCCGAGCGCCCGCAGCGATTTTTGCACGGCCTGCCAGACCGCTTCCTGCTCCGGTAGATCCGGCAGCGTGATGGCGTCCGGCAGGTGGCGTTCGGTCAGGTCCCACACCTTTTGGATGCCCGACCGCCCGGCAACGGTGATTTGCCCCCGAATCCAGAGGAAATCGAGCATGCGGCTGACGTTGCGCCCCGCTGTCCACCCGGAGGACTCCCAGTGCTCCTCGGCCTGGTCCTCGAACTGGCTGCTCATGCGCGGGCCTTTGGTGCAGAGTTCTTCCAGAATATAATCGTGTAGCTCCTGATTCGCCGCGATCCAGTCGCGCACCCGCGTCGCCCAGTTACTGGATCCCGTGCGCGACTTGCGCATCTGGACCTGGTGGATCGGGTAGTCCTCCGTGAGGACAATGGACGCGCAATGCGCCCAGTACTCGAACAGCTTGCGCTCGCGCCAGAGCAGCGTGTCGAGATCGTCCATGTCATAGGCGCCCAGGCGGCTCCAGAGCACGAGTTGATGGCTGCGCGCCACCACCGCGATCGGATCGAGTTGCAGGCAGCCGAGGTCGCGCACCACGTCGAGGATGCCGCCGGCATCCGGGGCGGGTGGTGGTGGTCCGGCCAGGCGCTGGCGCGTGATCGCCAGGCGGCGGGCGAGGGTGGGGGTCAGCGTGCGCACGGGAGCCGTCAAATTACTACCTCCTGGGGATGGAATCGCACGAATGTTCTACCTGAGCTACCAGTATAGCAGATGCGGAGCGGTTTGAGAAGTAGGGCCGGGGAAATTGCGGCGAAAGTTGTAGGGGTCAACAAAGGAGCATACGCCCCATGGCGTATGCTCCCCGTTGCTGCAGCCGGCGGCTGCCGGTCAGGCGGCCAGGTGCGCGTTGAGTTGGATATCGACGTTGTTACGCAGCGCCGCCGACACCGGGCACCCGGCTTCGCCTTCTTGCGCCAGGCGCTTGAACTCGGCGTTGTCCACGCCGGGCACGCGGCCCTCCACGTCGAGGCGCATCTTGCTGATTTTCCAGCCGCCTTCGGGCTTGGGTTCAAACGAGCAAACCGCGGTCACGTTGAGCTGGTCCGCCGGGTGGCCCGCCTTCGCCAGCACGTTGGAAAACGCCATCGCGTAGCAGGCCGCGTGGGCCGCCGCGATCAGCTCCTCCGGGCTGGTCATGCCATCGGAGCTTTCCGTGCGCGCCTTCCAGGTGACGCCTAAGTTGCTGATTGCGCCGCTGCCGACGGAGTTGATTGTGCCGCTGCCCTCCGTCAACGTGCCCTTCCATGTCGCTTGTGCTGTTCGGTCAGCCATGTAATCCTCCTGTCCCATTATCGGAAATAGCGTTCGGCGGCTCAGGATGGCGCCGCCAATCAACCACATGCAACTATTGGCATTGGTCGTATTGAGCAATCAATATCCGTGCCATCCGCCGGGGGATTCGGCGCCGGAGGGAACGTCCGGAAACAGCCGCGTTAGTTGTTCTTCGACATCCAGGAGGTGGGTCTGCAAGAGACGCTGCGTAAATGTCACGTCGAGGCTGGTGTCGCGGGCGCTCGCGGCCATGGTCGGGTGGCCGGCCAGCGGCTCGGGGCGGACCAGGGCCGTGGATACCCCCAGGCGGCGGGCGAGGGCCAGGGCGTAGGTGTAATCGGTCACGCGCTCGGGACCCGCGAGATGGAGAATGCCGCGATAGAGGAACGTGGGCACGCTAATTTCGAGCAACGCGGCGACCAGGTTATCCACGAGGGTGGGGGAGAGGTAGCGGTCGGCAAAACGCGCCAGCGGCCGGCCCGCCTGCAGTTGCGCGACCAGGGCCGCCACCCGCGCACTGAGCCGGCCCTGGGCGTCATAGCCGTCCACGACCGAGGTACGGGCGACGATCGTATTCGTCCAGCCTTCCAGAGCCGCTTGCTCACCGGCTGCTTTCGTCAGCGCGTAGGTCCGCAACGGGTCGTGGCGCGCTGCCGGGTCCGGGCGCTCAATCTCGCGGTAGAGGCCGCGCCCACCGCCGAACACGGCGTTGCTCGATATATAGATGAACCGCGCCGCCGGGGCGACCTGTCGTAACGCCCGCAGGGTCTGCCGCACGCCCTCCACATTCACCTGGTGCTGTAGCTCCGCGCTGCCGGCGGTGGGCGCAATCGCCGTGTAGATCACGACCTGGGGCCGGGCCGCGGCCACCGCCTGCGCCGGCGCATCGTCTGCGGCGTCGAAGGCGACCCGGTGGGCCGTGCCGGGCAGGGCGAGGGGATGGTGAGCATACGTGTACGCCACCTGGTAGCCGGCCCTGGCCGCCGCCTGGACCACCCGCCCGCCCACGAACCCGCTGCCGCCGACGACCAGCAGCCGTGCCGGTTCCGTCATGGCCGCCTCCTTTCGAGCTGTGTCCAAAATGCAAGCAGGGGAGATACATCCATCAGGACGTATCTCCCCTGCTCGGGTTGCGGACCAGTTGGAACTCAGTCCGCGACCGCGAAGTCGGCCATGACCTGCGGCACCGCCGTGTCGAAGCCAACCACATCCAGCATCCCGGCATCTTCCGGGTCGGCGATAGAAAAGCCGTTGGATGTCATCCCGACCACGATCAGCTTGGCCGCGATGCCCATCTGCTCGCGGTAGCGGCGCAGGGCCTGGGCCGGGTGGATCGCGCCCGCCCAGGTCTCCGAGTCCGTGTAGACCACGAACACGTCGGCCGCCACCTTGTGGCGCGCGGCCCAGATCATGGGCAGGGCGCAGTCGGTGCCGCCCATGGGGATGGCCTCCATGGTCCGCACCACGTCGTCCAGGCGCTGGCGCGGCGAGATGGCGATGGGCGTGATGCCCGATTCGCCGCCGCCCCACTGGCCGCCGTAGCCGCCGGGCGCCGCCGAGAAGGCGACGATGGTATGCGCCGGCTCGGTGGCCGCCGTGATCAGGGCCATGGCCGCGCTGCCCACGTGGGGCGTCAGGCCCGGCACCCCGGCGATGGTGCCGTACTGCATGGACCCCGACACGTCGAGGGCCAGCAGCCAGCGCCGCCCGCTGGGCACGATGTTGCCGAAGGCCAGGTAGAACGCGCCGTCCAGCGCGTCGTTGACCTGGGCCACCGGCTGCCAGGTGTTCTGGCCGCGCACGCCCTTGCCGCCGGCGTAGGTCCGCAGCGCGGCCAGCACCTTGATGGGGTGCAGGCGCGCGGCGCGCACGCGCTCGGCGTTTGCCAGTTGCGCCACGACATGGCGCGTGCCGTCGCTGCCCGGCGCCACCACGCCCACGCGCGTCAGGGTCGCCAGGTTGCGCACCATGGCCTCCATCGGCATGCGGGCCAGCAGCGCCGCCCAGACCTCGGCGTTGTCGAGCCAGGCCGTCGGGATGGCCTCGCGCGGCAGGTCGTATTCGTTGATCAGGCGCACGATCTCCGCGGCGCTCGTGGCGCGCTTGGCGCGCTCGAAGGCCCAGATGATGCGCACGTCGGCGTCCGGGTGCGGCGCGTCGCCCACGCCCTCCCAGCCCTTGACCAGCCAGTGATAGATGATGCCGTGCTGCTCGTCGGCGGGCTTGGGGTGGGCCAGGCGCAGCAGGTCGCGGTGGCTCCAGCCGTCGCGCTGCTGGTACTTGACCGCCTGGTAGGCCAGGCGCGCGGCGGGCTGGGCGTACCACGCGGCCACCGCCTGGCGCAGCCCGCGGCCCCAGCCGCGCATCCCGTCCACATACGCGGTGAAGTGGAACAGGTGCGTGCCGGTGCGGCAGACCTGCGGCAGGGCGGCGAAAGCCGCCGCCTTGGTCGCGTCGTTGCCCAGCGTGGCGCAGAGCGCCAGAGCGAAGATGGCCGGGTCGTTCTTCGGCGCGCGCCCCGCCTGCGAGATCTCGGCGATGCGCGCGACCGTGCGCGGCCCGTCCTCGGCGATGCAGCGGATCACGGACTCGGCGTTCTCCTTGGTCAGCGCGCGCTCCTGGATGTAGTACGTGCCCTGCTCGCTGCCGAGCACCAGGAAGCGGTCCAGCCGCGTCCAGTCGTCCACCGGCCAGGCGTAGCCGCCCGCGCTGTTGGGCACCTGGCCCGAGTCGGGAATCGGCTCGCTCTGTGGCGGGGTCGTGCGGTTGCGGATAAACTCGACGAAGTTCTTCATGTACGCGCGCTCCTGTCTTTTCCGGTCCGGCCCGTGCGCGGGCCAAATGATAACGGCTGGCGGTCAAAAATTGCCCTGGGTGTGAGCCGGGCTTGCGCCCGGTGCAGGAGTTGAACCTGTTGGATCCGGTAACCCAGAACGCCGGACCGCCATGGTGGAAGACGGCGGGACTCGAACCCGCGACCTGCCCATTCACAGTGGTAACCATCAGCCGCCGGCCCCGTGGGGCAAATATTGGTGATGGGGTTTAGCTGCTCTACCGCTGAGCTACGTCTCCCAAGGTATTCGATTGGTGCGCCCGAGTGATGGTAAAGATATGAAAAACGGGTGCCGGCCGGTAGCCGCGCACCCGTGACCTGTCGTGGTGGACAAGCAGCCGTGGCGGGCTACATGCGTCGCGTACTCCGGGGGGCGGACAGCATCGGGTCTCCGGCCCGGTTGGGCGAGGCTATGCGCGTATTCGTGGCTTTATATTGAGCCCTAGATAACGACTGGCGCATGACGCGGATTCCCTTCACACACAGTAGCGAGACGGCCGGACAAGTTGGTCGCCGAGGGGTATTTTTGCCAGATAACCCGCGACGTTCGGCCCGACCGTCTTCATTATAGACGAGCAATCCCATCCGCGTCAATCGGTCCTGGGGCCGAGCCGGGCCGACCGCAGGACCGATTACCGCCATCCGTACGCCGGATCGCTTACCAGCGGGGCGCCGGGCGCTTCGCGCTGTGGGCGGGGTGCGACGGGTGATAGCTGCGCAGGGCGCGGATATACTGGGCGCGCTCGAAGGCCGACGGATCGGCGCAGTTCTGCTGGCTCATGCTGCCCTGCATCTGGTGGACCGATTCGTACTCGTGCTCGATCATCCAGTTGCGCATCTGCTGTTCGATGACCCGGATGTGGTCGATGCCGTTGCGCAGCAGGGTCGAGGCCATCATGGTGACGCCGGCGCCGGCCATGAGCATCTTGAGCACGTCGGGCGCCTCGTGGATGCCGCCGGTGGCCGCCAGGTCGGCGCCGATCTTGCCATAGAGGATGCCGATCCAGCGCAGCGGCAGGCGTAGCGCCTGCGGCGTGCTCAGGCGCACGTTGGGCGTCACTTCCAGGGCTTCGAGGTCGATATCCGGCTGGTAGAAGCGGTTGAACAGCACCAGGGCATCGGCCCCGGCCTGGTCGAGGTGGCGGGCCATCATGGCCATGTTGCTGAAGAAGGGACTGAGCTTTACCGCCACCGGGATCGTGACCGCCGCCTTCACGGCGCGCACGATTTCGACGTAGGTTTCCTCCACCTGCGCGCCGGTTACGAACGGGTCGGTGGGGATGTAGTAGATGTTCAGTTCCAGGGCATCGGCGCCGGCCTGCTCGATGTTACGCGCATACGCCGTCCATCCGCCGACCGAGGAGCCGTTCAGGCTGGCGATGATCGGGATGTCGACCGCCTCCTTCGCCTTGCGGATATGCTCCAGGTATTCGTCGGGTCCCAGATGGAACTCGCTCGGCTCGGGGAAGAAGGTCTGCGCCTCGGCGAAGCTATAGGTGTGGTAGGTGAGGTGGTGGTTCAGTTCGTGGCGCTCGCGCACCAACTGCTCCTCGAACAGCGAGTAGAGCACCACCGCCGCCGCGCCGGCATCCTCCATCTGCTTGATGTTGTCGATCTCCTCCGACAGGGGCGAGGCCGAGGGCACCAGCGGCGTGCGCAGGGTCATGCCCAGGTACGTTGTCGTCAGGTTCATCGGGAGGCCGTTCCTTTCCGCGGCGAGGCGGCGCACCGGTGCGCCGCCCCGCGACTCTACTGCGCTATTTGCCGTTGAGCACCGGCACCGCCGGCACCGCATGGCCTGTGCTGCTCGGCGGCGCGGGGGCCGGGGCGGCAGCCTCGCCGCCGGCCACCGGCACGCCGGGGCGGGCGGCCAGGTATTCGTAGTAGCTCCAGCGGCGGTCGACATCCGCCTGGGCCTCGGCCAGCAGGCGGCGCGCTTCCGCCGGGTTGCTCTTGGTGAGCATCTTGAAGCGGTTTTCCATGTACAAGTACTGCTCCACCGGGAGCTTCGGCGGGCGCGAGTCGAGCACCAGCGGGTTCTGCCCGCGGGCCGCCAGATCGGGGTTGTAGCGATAGAGCAGCACCTGGCCGGACTCGACCGCGGCCTTCTGGTTCTGCATGGCCGTCGCCATCTCGATGCCGTGGGCGATGCAGTGGCTGTAGGCGATGATCAGCGCCGGGCCGTCGAACGCCTCGGCCTCCAGGAACGCCTTGAGCGTCTGCTCGTCCTTGGCACCCATGGCCACGCTTGCGACATAGATATTACCGTAGGTCATAGCGATCAGACCGAGATCCTTCTTGGGCGCCCGCTTGCCGCCGGTGGCGAACTTGGCGACCGCCGCACGGGGTGTGGCTTTCGACGCCTGGCCGCCCGTGTTCGAGTAGACTTCGGTGTTGAGCACGAGCACCTTCACGTTGCGCCCGCTCGCCAGCACGTGGTCGAGGCCGCCGAAGCCGATGTCGAAGGCCCAGCCGTCGCCGCCGATGATCCAGACGCTCTTGCGCACCAGCATATCGGCCAGCGCCAGCAGTTCACGGGCCTCCGGCGTATCCGCGCCGGCCAGCCGGGCTTTCAACGCCGCCACGCGCTCGCGCTGATCCTGGATGGCCGCCTCGTCGGACTGATCGGCATCGAGGATCGCCGTCGCCAGGTCCGGCCCGGCCACATCGGCCAGGCGCTGCAACAACTCGCGCGCATACTCGGTCTGCTTGTCGATCGAGAGCCGGTAGCCCAGCCCGAACTCGGCGTTGTCCTCGAAGAGCGAGTTGGCCCAGGCCGGGCCGCGGCCCTCGGCGTTCTTGGTCCACGGTGTCGTCGGCATGTTGCCGCCGTAGATCGACGAGCACCCGGTGGCGTTTGCCACGGCGACGCGGTCGCCGAACAACTGCGTCAGCAGCTTGATGTAGGGCGTCTCGCCGCAGCCGGAGCAGGCACCGGAGAACTCGAACAGCGGCTGTTCGATCTGCTGCTGGCGGATCGTATTGGTCTTGATCTTGCGCCGGTCCAGTTCGGGCAAGTTGCGGAAGAACTCCCAGTTCACGCTCTCCGGCTCGCGCAACGGGGGCTGCGGCGCCATATTGATCGCCTTGAGGCGCGTTTCCTTCTTGTTCTTCACCGGGCAGACATCCACGCAGATGCCGCAGCCGGTGCAGTCCTCCGGCGACACCTGGATGGTGTACTGCAGGCCCTGCCACTCGCGATCGCGCGCCGGGCACGACTTGAACGTGGCGGGCGCCTCGGTCAGGTAGGCCGGTTCGTAGGCTTTGATGCGGATGACGCCGTGCGGGCAGACCATCGCGCATTTGCCGCACTGGATGCAGATGTCCGGGTCCCAGACCGGGATTTCGAGCGCCAGGTTGCGCTTCTCGTATTGCGTGGTGCCGGTGGGGTAGGTGCCGTCCACGGGCAACGCGCTCACCGGCAGGCTGTCGCCGCGCCCGGCGATCATCTCGCCCAGCACATCGACCACGAAGCGGGGGGCCTTGCGCGGCACCGGCGGCGGCAGTTCCAGCGTGCTGTCCGCCTGGCCGGGGATCTCCACCTCGTAGAGATGTTCGAGCGTCTGGTCCACGGCTTGCAGGTTCATGGCGACGACTTCCTCGCCCTTCCTGCCGTAGGTCTTCTTGATCGCTTTCTTGATCTGGGCCAGCGCTTCCTCGCGCGGCAGCACGCCGGAGATAGCGAAGAAGCAGACCTGCATCACCGTGTTGATCTGGCGGCGCATCCCGGCCTCTTGCGCCACTTTGTAGGCGTCGATCACGTAGAAGCGCAGGCCCTTGGCGACAATCGCTTCCTGGACCGGGCGCGGCAGGCGATCCCAGATTTCGCTGGGGCCATAGGATGTGTTGAGCAGGAACGTGCCGCCGGGTGTGATCTGGCCCAGCATGTCGTAGCGTTCGAGGAACTGCGGCTGGTGGCAGGCCACGAAGTTGGGCCGGTCCACCAGGTAGGTCGAGCGAATCGGCTGCGGGCCGAAGCGCAGGTGCGACACGGTCATGGCGCCCGATTTCTTGGAGTCGTAGACGAAATAGCCCTGGGCGTAATTGTCCGTCTGCTCGCCGATGATCTTGATCGAGTTCTTGTTGGCGCCCACGGTGCCGTCCGAGCCGAGCCCGTAGAAGACGGCGCGAATGACGCTGTCCGGCTCGGTGGAGAACTGCGGGTCATAGTCCAGGCTGGTGCCGCTCACGTCGTCGTTGATGCCCACGGTGAAGTGATTCTTCGGGGGCGTGGCGGCCAGGTTGTCGTACACGGCCTTGATCATGGCCGGGGTGAACTCTTTGGAGGCCAGCCCATAGCGCCCGCCGACGATGCGCGGTCGGGCCGCCAGGCTGCCATAGCCCTGGTCCATCCCTTCGTGGATCGCCGTGACGGCGTCGAGATAGAGGGGCTCGCCGGCGCTGCCCGGCTCCTTGGTGCGGTCCAGCACGGCGATGGCGCGGGTGGTGGGCGGCAGGGCTTCCACGAAGCGGCGGGCGTCCCACGGGCGGAAGAGGCGCACCTTGAGCACGCCCACGCGCTCACCCCGCGCGTTCAGGTAGTCCACCGTTTCCTGCGCGGCCTCGGCGCCCGACCCCATCAGCACGATCA
>DASSGZ010000277.1:0-14495 GCA_035693165.1 Chloroflexia bacterium
TACCGTTCCAGGCGCGTCGCGCGCACGTAGAGATCGTAGCCTTCTTCGCGCTTGCCGAAGAGGCCGTCGCTGATCCGGATGGCCGGATAGGCGAAGGGGAACATCGCCAGGAAGGGCAGCCCGGTGAAGCCGCGCATCTCGCCCCACACGAACAGGCGGTGGGCCAGCGGTGAGTTGAACGTGAACTGGTATTCGTCCACCCGGAAGGGCGCTTTCTCCAGCCGGTCGCTAAGGGACTTCTTCGTGAAGAAGTTCTCCACATAGTAATGCGTGCGGTGATGCTCGCGCACCTCGACGGGGATCTCGCGATAGGTGAAGCTGTCCACATGCAGCACGAGCCGTCCGCCCGGCTTTAACACGCGCCAGGCTTCGTTGATGGCCGCCTGCGGATCGTGGAAGTGTTCGAGCGCGCAGACGCTGACCACCTTGTCGAACGTGCCGTCCGCATAGGGTAGGGCTTCGGCGTTCCCCAGGCGATAGTCGACGCCGGGGACGTTGTGGTAAGTGAGCGCATTGCGGATACGCCGGGAGTCGATGTCGATCGCGGCGATGCGGGCACCGCGCGCGGCCATCTTGCGGCTATAGTAGCCGTCGCCGCTCGCCACATCCAGGATATATTCCCCGCTACTCGGCTGCAAATAGCGTTCGATGACTTCCCACTGGATGCGGCGCAGGTAATGGAAGTCATGGCGGTGCTGGTAGGCGATGCGGCCCAGCCGGGCCAGCACGCCCCCGCGCAGGGGATAAGCGGTCAGCCGTTGTTCCTCGCCGGCAGTTTGTACCGGCGCTGGGGCCTCCGAAATCATGCGAGTCCTCCACTGGATCGGCTACGGATGCGCTGTTCCCCGGTGCGTGCGCCATAGCCATGCCGTGCGGCGACCGGACTGGTCGCATCCCGGCCCCCGCAGGACAGATTACCGCCGGCTCCCGCGCGGGAGCCGGTTGCGCGTCTCACTAACCGCCTCATTGTAACAGTGCCCGCTAAATACGATATGAACGGCGGCGCACCGCGGAGGCTACAGGACATTTATGACTGGGCTGGTTCCAGCAGTATTGAGGAAAATGTAACGGGTTCATTCTTACAGATCCACAAGAAATTGACTCTTATTTTCTATAATGCACCCCGGATATACGAACTCTGGTTACAAACACCGGCCGGAGATTGAACTTCCTTGGCAATGAAGTTCCCGGTTGGTCGGTCATACGTCCGGGTGTTGGGTCGGGCGATCTATTCAGGAGGTTACGCTTTTGTTGAAGCGCTTTAACGTCTGGATAGTAGGCGCCATTGGTATGATTTTGGTCATCGCGACGGCCATCTCCGCGTCTGCTGGGTCCACTACTGCTACTGCTTCCGCTTCCGCCGCGCTCCCCCCGATCCCGGCGGGGCTCCCCACCTACTTCAGTTTCGGGCTGAGCAACAACGATACAAGCTGGATGACCGGCTCGGGTGTGCCGTGGAACGCGCGCTATCAGTACCTCGCCGGGGGTGCGAATACCGGCAACGGCTGGGCCACCTGGAACAGCAACGGCGGCTTCGCAACCAGCTACATCAATGCTTCACGCAGTGCCAACCTGATTCCGATGTTTATCTATTATCAGATCCTGCAATCCGCGCCCGCCTACGACGAATACGCCAATCTGAATAACGCCGCGACCATGCGCGCGTATTTCGACGACTTCAAGCTGCTGATGCAGAAATGCGGCGCGGCGGGCGGCACGATCTGGGTGGACCTGGAACCCGACCTCACCGGCACCATGCAGCAGCATAGCTCCAACACATCCGACAACGCCGCGTTGCAGCCGGCGGCGGTCGCCTCCAGCGGCCACCCCGATGTCCAGGGCTACCCGAACAACTTCCGTGGCGTCTACCAGGCGCTCGTCCACCTGCGCGACCTGTACGCCCCCAACGTCAGCCTCGGCCTCGACATGAGTCCCTTCGGCGCCGATGACGACATTGTGCTGGCGCTGCGCAACAACCCGAGCTACGACTGGCAAGGCCACGCCACCCGCACGGCCACGTACCTCAACAGCCTGGGGCCGGGCTTCCAGGCGTTGTTCTACAACCCGTCGGACCGGGACGCCGCCTGGTACCAGCTTACCCAGGGCAGCAACCGCTGGTGGGACGACACCAACACCCGCCAGCCCACCTTCGACACCATGCTGAGTTGGGTCAACGGCGTGGTGACGCAGACAGGCAAGCGGGTGATGTTGTGGCAGGTGCCGAACGGCAACCGCGTCTACCGCACCGTGAACAACACCGACGGCCACTACCAGGACAACCGCGCCGAGTACTTCCTGAACCCCGCCAACGGCCGCGCCCATATTCAGCAGTGGGCCAACGCCGGGGTGCTGGGTGTGCTGTTCGGCGCTGGGGTCGGCTCGCAGAGCCACTACTACGACACCAAGGGCGACGGCATCACCAACCCACCCGCGATCAACGGCAATAATGCGACCTCCACATATGCGGACGACGACGGCGGCTACATCCGGCTGCAAACGGCGGCCTATTACGCGCAGGGCACCGTGCCGCTGCCGGGCGGGGGCGCTCCGGCCAATACCCCGACCGCGCGGCCCAGCAACACACCTGGCGCCGCGCCGACGAACACGCCCGCGGCGGGCACGCCGACTCGCACCCCCACGCGCACGGCGACCCGGACCCCGGCGCCGACGCAAACGGCCGCCCCGGCGACCGCGACGGCCGGCGCAGGCAACACCACGGTGCAGGGCAGCATCACCGGCGCCGACCGGGTGCAGACCGACCGCATTGTGCGCGACTGGGCGCCCAGCGCGTGCGGCGCCGCCAAGAGCGTGCCTTCGCTGGGCGACGGCCTGGGCCACCACGTCGACTCCTACAGCTACACCAACAGCAGCGCGACGAGCCAGTGCATCACGGTGCAATTGAGCAGCGCCTGCACCGCGAGCAATGATGTGTTCAGCGTGGCCTATCTGGGCGCCTACAATCCGGCCGGCGTCCAGGCCAATTACCTGGCCGACATCGGCATGAGTCCCGGCCAGAACGGCGGAACCGCGGGCTACTCGTTTAATGTGCCCGCCGGGCAAAGCTTCACGGTGACGGTCTACGAAGTGACGGCCAATGCCGGCTGCGGGGCCTACACCCTGACCGTCAGCGGCGGCGGATCGAACCCGCCGCCCGCGACCAGCACGCCCCCGCCCGCTAATACGGCGACCGCCGTGCCGACGAATACGGCGCCGCCCGCAGCCACGAACCCGCCGCGCCCGACCAATACTCCGCCCCCGGCGGCCACCAGCACCACGGTGCCCGCGACCAGCCCGCCGCGCCCGACCAATACCCCCGCCGCGACGGCCACGCGCACGCCGGCACGGACGGCCACGGCCACGCGCACGGCGCCGCCCGCCACGGCGACCCGCACGCCGCCGCCTACCGCCACCACCGTGCCGGGCGGACCGGCGCCGCTCGTAATCTATGCCGAGGCGCTGGCACCCGGTTGGGCCGATTGGTCCTGGGGCAGCAGCCGCAACTGGGCGGATACCGCCTACGTGCACAGCGGGCGCTACGCTGCCAGTTGCGCCATCACCCAGGGGTGGGCCGGCCTCTACCTGAACACCGGCGGCATCCAGACCACCGGCTACAACTACCTGAGCTTCTACATCAACGGCGGCGCCAATGGGGGCCAGCAACTGAGCGTGAACCTGGTGGATGCCAACGGGGCGATGCTGCCGGGGCTGAACCTCAACACCTATCTGGGCGGACGCCCGCCCGCCGCCACCACCTGGCAGCGGGTCGTGGTGCCGCTGAGCGACCTGCGCGGCGCCAATGCCCGCATCACCGGCCTGGTGCTGCAGGATAACCGCGGCGGCTCCGAGCCGCGCTTCTACCTCGACGACGTGCAGTTCGTGGCCGCGCCCTGAGCAGTCTGTCTCTCAGAACCCGTCATTCTGAGCGCAGCGAAGAATCTCGGCCTTGTCGCCAAACGACGAGACTCTTCGCTGCGCTCAGAGTGACAAGCCCTCCGGCTGCCGGGCCGGCGCCGGGCTCAGTCCGGCCCGCGCGCTGAATCGTAAGGTTCGGCGTGTCTCCAGGCCGGGCGAGGGGCCTGGATGCCCTGGATGTCCGGCTAAACACGAGCCAGGGACGCGAATTGTTCACTGCCAGCGGAAGCGAGATCGATTTTTGCGACAGAGGAACGCCTCTGCATCCTGAACAAGATGACAACTGTGTAAGAATTTGGACGCAGATATTGAGGTAAATGTAACGGCTTGCAAACTGTTATCCATGTTTTTGTCATAACTAGAGGGTGGTAATTTGACCGCACTGTGATGAAAATCCCATTGACTCTGCTTTAAAGAACTTGCTATGATGTTATCGAGGTTCAACAACACACGTCATTGTTCTATCCCATCCCGCAGTTAACGCATCAGACGGCAGTAAGCAACTCGCCTCGTGACACAGGAGGTCCTGTCTTGTCCGCACGCATCCATTTCCGGCTCATCGCACTCCTCAGCCTGGCGTTGATCCTCTGCTCCAGCACCATCGCCTCGGCGAACCCGTTAACCGAGCAGAAACCGACGCCTCCGCCGGAGACCGGCGCCGCCGCAACGCCTGCCGCCCCGGCCACGATGCCGCCGCTGCCGGCGGGCGTCCCGCCCCGCTTCACGTTCGGGCTGAGCAACAACGACGCAGGCTGGCTGACCGGTTCGGGCGTGCCCTGGGGTATGCGCTACCAGTACCTGTCGGCGGGGGTCAACACGGGGGACGGCTGGGCCACCTGGAACCGCAACGGCGAGTTTGCCACCAACTACATCAACGAATCGCGGGCCGCCAACACGATCCCGGTGTTCATCTACTACCAGATCCTGCAATCCGCGCCCGCCTACGACGAGTTCGGCAACCTCAACAACCCGTCCACGATGCGCGCCTACTTCGACGACTTCAAGCTGTTGATGATCAAGTGCGGGGCGGCGGGGGGTACCATCTGGGTGGACCTGGAACCCGACCTCACCGGCACCATGCAGCAGCATGAGACGAATACCGCCGACAACGCGGCGCTGCAACCGGCGTCCGTCACCGCCAGCGGCCACCCCGATGTCCAGGGCTACCCGGACAGCTTCCGTGGCGTCTACCAGGCGCTCGTCCACCTGCGCGACCTGTACGCCCCCAACGTCAGCCTGGGCCTCGATGTCAGCCCCTTCGGCGCGAGCGACGACGTGGTGCTGGCGCTGCGCGACGATCCCGGCTATGACTGGCGCGCGCACGCCACGCGCACGGCGACCTACCTCAACAGTCTGGGGCCGGGCTTCCAGGCGCTGTTCTACAACCCCTCCGACCGCGACGCGGCGTGGTATCAGATCAGCCAGGGCAGCAACCGCTGGTGGGACGACACCAACACCCGCCAGCCGACCTTTGACACCATGCTCAACTGGCTGAACACGATTATCGTGCAGACCAACAAGCGCGCCCTGCTGTGGCAGGTGCCGAACGGCAACCGCGTCTACCGCTCGATGGACAACAGCGACGGCCATTACCAGGACAACCGCGCTGAGTACTTCCTGAACCCGGCGACCGGGCGCGCACACGTCGCGCAGTGGGCCGCCGCCGGGGTGGTGGGCGTGCTGTTCGGCGCCGGGACGGGGTCGCAAGCTCACTACAACGACACGGCGGGCGACGGCGTGACCAACCCGGCCCCGATCAACGGCAACAACGCCGTGGCGACCCTGCCCGATGACGACGGCGGCTACATCCGGCTGCAGACGGCGGCCTATTACGCGCCGGGCGGCGTGCCGCTGCCCGGTGCCCAGCCGCCGCCCGGCTGCCTGTTCTTCGACGTGTGCCAGAGCGATTACTTCTACACGCCTGTGCAGTACCTGGTCGCCAGGGGCGCCGTCTCCGGCTACGCCGACCTGACGTTCCGGCCCGGCAACACGACCACGCGCGGCCAGTTGGCGAAGATGGTCGTGCTGGCCGAGGGCTTCTCGATCAACACAGCGGGCGGCCCGCACCTGCGCGACGTGCCGGCCACCAGCCCCTTCTACAACTACATCGAGACGGCCTATAATCGCGGCCTGATCAGCGGCTACACCTGCGGCGGCCCCGGCGAACCCTGCCCCGGCGTCTACTTCCGCCCCAACGCCAGCGTGACCCGCGGGCAGTTGGCGAAGATCATCGTCAAGGCGGCAGGCTGGCCGCTGGTGAACCGCACCACGCCTACCTTCCGCGATGTGCCGGCCACGTCGCCCTTCTACGCGGCCATCGAGACGGCGGCGGCCTACGGCGTCATCAGCGGCTACACCTGCGGCGCGCCGGGCGAAGCCTGCCCCGGCGTCTACTTCCGGTCGAGCAACTCGGCCACGCGCGGCCAGATCTCCAAGATCCTGTACAAGGCCGTGACCGGGCCTTAAAACTACACAACCGAGCCAGGCGCCGCCATTACCGGCGGCGCCTGGCTCAGGTGGGGCACTCACCTCGCCGTTTGGACCGGGGCCCTGTTGCTTCTCCAGTTCGGTTAGCCGCAACGGGCCTTATTGTCCGGCCTCTACCACGATCCGCGCGCCGATCTGTTGCAATGCGGCCAGTAGATCGGGCACCCCCCACCATTCAGCGGCCTTGCCGTTTTCGAAGCGCACGATGTGAATGGCGGTAAACTCCACGGGCTTGCCCGACGCGGCGACACCCACAAACGGCCCGGCGTGCGTACCCCGCCACGTCACGCGCCCGGCTACGCGGTCCCCTTGAGTCAGGGTGTCCTCTACCGTTACGTGAGCGTCGGGAAAAGCGGTGCGCACATAGTGCATCCAGTATTTGAAGCCGGCCAGCCCGCGCTCCTGGCCGGGCATCGCGTTGTGATCGAGAATGTCTGTGGTCAACAGGTCGTCCAAGGCGGCTTCATCGCCGTGGTTGACCGCATCGAATACGCGGCGGTAGACTTCCACCAGATCCGTCGTCTCCATAGCACTCCCTCCACCGGCGTGGGATCGCGCTGAGCAAGCAGACGCTTTTTCACGGTCCCATTACTATCCGCGGCGGGATCCCGCCGCACGAGGCGTGGCCTTCCCACGGACATACGATACTCCAAGTTTACCACAGCAACGATGCGCTTGGAATCGCTATCCCGCCGGTGTATCGCACTACGATCTTTAACAAGATGAAAGCACCGGGAAACGCAAACGGCGTATCCCGATTTGGGGATACGCCGCGGGTTGCCGGAAAGGAGGCCGGGGGATCACCCGGCGTCGAACTTGTAGCCGAGGCCCCAGACGGTCTGGATCAGGCGGGGATTGGCCGGGTCGGATTCGACCTTGACGCGCAGGCGGCGGATGTAGACATCGACCTGGCCCACGTCGCGGCCCTGCGTGTCGCCCCAGGCGTGGGCGATCAGGATTTCGCGGGTGAGGATTTTGCCGGCGTTGCGCATGAGGCAATGCAACAACTGGCTCTCCGTCGGCGTCAGGTCGGCGGTCTTGCCGTTCGAGAGCGTCACCCGGTGGCGCAGCGGGTCGATCTGTAGCCCGCCCACACTGAGCAGGCGGCTGTCGGCGGCGGCGGCCTGGGCCTGCGAGCGGCGGAAGAGGGCCTTGACCCGCGCCAGCAGTTCGGCGGGCTCGCAGGGCTTCGGTAGATAATCGTCCGCCCCTTCCAGCAGGCCCTTCACCCGGTCTTCCGTGCTGCCGCGGGCCGACAGCATAATGATCGGCACCCGATTGGTTTCCCGCACACGACGCGCCACTTCAAAACCGTCGACGCGGGGCAACCCGATATCCAGGATCAGCATGTCAACCCATTGCTGCTGCAGAATCTGCAACGCTTCCAGCCCCGTGGAGGCGCTGATTACATCGTAACCTTCGTCTTTGAGCAAAAAGGTGATAATCTTGACGAGCGAAGGGTCGTCATCGACCATCAGTATCTTCATGGGGGTGTCCTCCGTCCAGCGCCGATCGCTGTCCGCAGTGTATCACTATCGCTTGATAGTTGTCAATCCAGGCATAGGTGGGCGGCAAGGGGATAGTTTCTGCCCTTTATTATTACAGAAATAGCCCTGTTCTTGCAAGCGGGTAGGGATCCGCGCAAGTTTATTCAATACTGTAACTATTTGGGTCCCGCCGAAAACTGAACGTTAAGGCTCTTGGCCTACAATGGGAGTATCGGGAAAAGGGGGACGGCGGATCTATGGCCGGGCCCATGCGCCCTAGACACGGAGAGCAAGCGGCGATGTGTGGCATAGCGGGAATCTTCAATCGCGATCCGCAACAACCAGTCGCGCCGGCGCAGGTGAATGCGCTGCTGGGCGCGATCCACCATCGCGGGCCGGAGACGGCGGGCATGGTGCTGGACGGGCCGGTGGGCCTGGGCCACGACCGCCTGAGTATCATCGACCTGGCCGGCGGCCTGCAACCGATCCCTAACGAAGACGGCTCAATCTGGATCATCTGCAACGGCGAGGTGTTCAACTACGTGGAGTTGCGCGCGGCCCTGATCGCCCGCGGCCACCGCTTCCGCACCGGCTCGGACAGCGAGGTCATCGTCCACCTGTACGAGGACCACGGCCCGGCCTGCGTGCACGACCTGATCGGCCAATTCGCCTTCGCGCTATGGGACCGCCGCCGGAGCACGCTGCTGCTGGCGCGCGACCGGCTGGGGGTGCGTCCGCTGTTTTATGCCGAGGTGGCCGGCGCGCTGCTGTTTGCCTCCGAAATCAAGGCCCTGCTGGCCGATCCGCGCGTGCCGCGCGCGCTGGACCTGGAGGCGCTCGACCAGGTGTTCACCTACTGGGCGCCGCTACCGGGGCGCACGGCGTTCCGGGGCGTGGAGGAAGTGCCGCCGGGGCATTATTTGCTGGCAAATCGCCATGGCTGCACCCTGCGCCGCTACTGGACGCTCGATTTCTCGGACGAGCCGGCGGGGCCGGGCCACGGCGCGCGTCACTACGCTGAGCGGCTGCTGGAATTGCTGATCGACGCGACCCGGCTGCGCCTGCGCGCCGACGTGCCGGTCGGTGCTTACCTGAGCGGCGGACTGGACTCATCGGCCATCGCCGCCGTGGTGCGCCGCTATACCGGCAACCCGCTCAAGACCTTCTCCATCGCCTTCAGCGACAGCCGCTTTGACGAGCGCGAGCACCAGCAGCGCATGGCCGATGTGCTGGGCACCGAACATATCAGCCTGGTCTGCGACGACGCCGACATCGGCGCGGTCTTCCCCGACGTGATCCGCCACGCCGAGATGCCGCTGCTGCGCACGGCCCCGGCGCCGATGTATCTGCTGGCGCGGCAGGTGCGCGCGCACGGCATGAAGGTCGTGCTGACCGGCGAGGGGTCCGACGAGAGCTTCGGCGGCTACGACATTTTCAAGGAGGCGCGCATCCGCCGCTTCTGGGCGGCCCGCCCGGAGTCGCGCGTGCGCCCGCTGCTGCTGCAAACGCTCTATGCCGATATTGCGGGCATGACCGGCGTTTCGGCGGCCTACCGGACCGCCTTCTTCAAGCAAGACCTGGCCGCGGTGGACGACCTGTGCTACAGCCACCGGCTGCGCTGGCGCAACACGGCCCGGCTCAAGCGGCTGTTCTCGGCCTCGACCCGTGCCGCGCTGGCCGATTACACCGGCGAGGACTCGCTGGCCCTGGCGCTCGACGGCATGGGCCGCGCCTGGCACCCGCTGTCGCAGGCGCAGTTCATCGAGAGCCGCATCTTCCTGTCGCAATATCTGCTGAGCGCGCAGGGCGACCGCATGGCGATGGCCCACGCGGTGGAGGGGCGCTTCCCGTTCCTCGACCACCGGCTGGTCGAGTTCGCGGCGACCATCCCCGCCGAGTTCCGGCTGCGCGGGCTGGACGAAAAATATATCTTGAAGCGCGCCCTGGCCGATGTGCTGCCCGCCGCGGTGCTGGCGCGCACCAAGCGCCCGTATCGCGCGCCGATCCGCAATGTCTTCTTCGGCCCGCAGGCCCCGGCCTACGTCCGCGACATGCTGTCGCCCGATGCCGTCGCTGAGGCCGGGATTTTCGACCCGGCGGCGGTGGGCTTGTTGGTGAAAAAGTGCCAGGCCGCGCCCGACCTGGGCGAAGTGGACAGCATGGGCCTGGTGGGCGTGTTGTCCACGCAACTGCTCTACCACCAGTTTATCGCCCAGGGTACGGGACAACGACCCACGACGCCGGTTTCCGCCGTGATCCTCGACCCGGAGACGCCGGCATTGCCGGCGTTGGCGATGGCCGGGCCGTCTAGCTGAGCGGGCGCCACTCACCGCCCGCCGAAAAGAAGGATTCGTTCGTGACTACCACCGAGCAACGTATCTGCACGCGCTGCGTGCTGCCGGAGACGTTTCCGGGCATCAAGTTCGACGCCGACGGCGTCTGCAATTACTGCCACCGCGCGCTGACCGAGGAGAAGGCCGCGGCGCACCGCGAGAGCGCCCGCCTCAAGTTCGAGCAGATCCTCAACGAGGTGCGCGACAAGGGCACCTATGATGTACTGGTCGGCTGGAGCGGGGGCAAGGACAGCACCTATATCCTGGCGCGCATGGTGCGGGAGTTCAACTGCCGGGTGCTGGCCTTCACCTTCGACAACGGCTTCGTCTCCAAGCAAGCCTTCCGCAACATGGAGCATATCTCCGACACCCTGGGCGTCGACCACCTGATCTACAAGGCGCGTCTCGACGTGCTCAAGACCATCTTCAACGCCTCGGCAGTGGGCGATGAACTCTACCCCAAGTCGGCGCTGGGGCGGGCCAGCAACATCTGCACGTCGTGCATGGGACTCGCCAAGGGCATCGCGCTGCGCATCTGCATCGAGAAGAACATCCCGGTGACGGCGTTCGGCTGGACGCCGGGGCAGGTGCCGCTGGCGGCGGGTATCTTCAAGAGCAACCCGGCCATGATCCGCAAGATGCAGGAACTGAGCGTCGCGCCGCTGCGCCGCCTGGTGGGCGATGCCGTGCGCCCATACTTTCTCGAAGAAGAGCATTACGAGCGGCCTGAGCGGTTCCCATATAATATCGCGCCCTTCGCCTTCATGGAATACGACGAGGCGACGATCTACGACTACGTGGCCTCGCTGGGCTGGGTGCGCCCGAAGGACACCGACGCCAACTCGACCAACTGCCTGCTCAACAGCTACGGGATCCATGTCCACCTGGAGCAGTCGGGCTTCCATCCCTACGTGGCCGAACTGGCCGGCATGGTGCGCGAGGGCCGTATGACCCGCGACGAAGCCCTGGCCCGCATTAACCTGATGCCCAACCCCAATGTGGTGAATTTTGTCACCGACCGGCTCGGCGTGCCCGCGGTTGTCCCCACCGGGCAGCGCTGATTAGACTGCTAGCCATGAATGGTCACTCTGAGCGCAGCGAAGAGTCTCGGCGTTGCAGCGACAAGACGGTGATTCTTCGCTGTGCTCAGAATGATAGATGTGGATTGTCACTCTGAGCGCAGCGAAGAGTCTCGTCGTCGCCCTGAACGAGACGGCGATTCTTCGCTACGCTCGGAATGACGGATGTAAGGAGAACGACACGGAATGACCACCGATGAGATCGAAGCCCAGGTGCGCGAGTTCCTGGTCAGCAACTTCCTCTTTGACCCGAACGCCGCGCTGGACGCCGGCGACTCCCTGCTGGAGAACGGCGTCGTCGATTCGACTGGCATGCTGGAAGTGATCCAGTTCCTCGAAGCTACCTTCGACATCCAGGTAGACGACATGGAAGTGCTGCCGGATAACCTGGATTCGGTGCGTAACCTGACCCGCTTCATCGTTCGCAAGCGCGCCGCCGTGGCGGTGCCCTCCGTCTAGCGGGGCATGGCGATGCTGGCGCAGCGGTTCCTCGAAGCGACCGCGCAGCAGCGGCCCGACAGCGTGGCCCTGGTGCGTGGGGAGCGCCGCCTGACCTACGGCGCGTGGGATGCGGCCGCGAACCGGCTGGCGCGTGCCCTGATCGACACCGGCGTGCGCCGGGGCGACCGCGTGCTCATCCTACTGGACAACAGCATCGAGACGGCCATCTCGGTCTTCGGCGTGCTGAAGGCCGGGGCGGCGTTTGTCGTGCTGCACTACAGCACGAAGCGCGACCGGCTGTCCCACATCCTGGCCGACGCCGCGCCGGTGGCTCTGATCACCGACAGCGCCCACGTGCGCGACGCGGGCGATCTGCTGATCGCGGCCACGGGGCTGCGCTGCGTGCTCTGGGTGGGGGCGGGCCAGGGTGCGGTCAGCCCGGAGACGGCGGCGCTGGCCTGGGATGCCCTGGCCGCATACCCGGCGGCGGCGCCACCCTGCGCGGCGGGCGATCTCGACCTGGGCATGCTGATCTACACGTCCGGCAGCACCGGGCGGCCCAAGGGCGTCATGGCGAGCCACGGCAACATCGTCGCCGCCACCGAGTCGGTCAACGGCTATCTGCACAACACGGCGGACGACGTGATCCTGGATGTGCTGCCGCTGGCCTTCGGCTACGGGCTGTACCAGTTGTTCCTGGCCGCCCAGGTGGGGGCGCGGGTGGTGCTGGACCAGGGCTTTGCCTTCCCCGCGCGCACCGTGGCGCTGCTGGAGCAGGAGCAGGTAACGGCCCTGCCCGCGGTGCCCACGTTCTACGCGCTGCTGCTGCGCTACCCCGACCTGTTGCGCCGCCCCCTGCCCGCCCTGCGCTACTTGACCAACGCGGGCGCGGCCATCCCGCCGAGCCACCTGCAGCAGATCCGCGCGGCCTATCCCCATGTGCGCTTCTACTCGATGTACGGGCAGACCGAGTGCAAGCGCGTCTGCTACCTGCCGCCGGAGGAAGCCGATCGCCGCCCGGCGTCGGTAGGCATCGCCATCCCCAACACCGAAGCGTATATCGTGGGCACGGACGGGGCGCGGGTGGCGCCGGGCGCGGTGGGCGAACTGGTGGTGCGCGGACCGCACGTGGCCCAGGGCTACTGGCGCGCGCCCGACCTGACGGCGCAGCGCTTCCGGCCCGGCCCGCGGCCCGGCGAAAGGGTGCTCTATACCGGCGACCTGTTCCGCCAGGACGCGGACGGGTACCTCTATTTCGTGGCGCGCAAGGATGACATCATCAAGACGCGGGGGGAGAAGGTGAGTCCGCGCGAGGTGGAGAACGCCGTGGCCGGGCTGGACGCGGTGGCCGAGGCGGCGGTGGTGGGCGTGCCCGACCCGCTGCTGGGCCAGGCGATCCTGCTGGCAGTGGTTTTACGCGAGGGCGCCGGCCTGACGGCCCGCGAGATCCGCGCCTACTGCGCTCGCCGGCTGGACGACTTCATGGTGCCGCAGCATGTGCAGATCCGCGCCGCGCTGCCGCGCACCGACAACGGCAAAGTGGACCGGCGCCGGATTCAGGCCGAGTTCGACCCCTGCACCACCACTTCGTAGCTGCCACCCGGCACCGTGCGGATCACTTCCTGGTCGCCAACCTCTTTGCGCAGCTTAGTCCGCAGCCGGTGGACATAGACCTCTAGCTGGTTGCTGCTGCCCTCGTAATTGCTGCCCCAGGCTTCCGTAATCAGCCGGTCGTGCGAGACGACGTTGCCGGCGTTGCGCATCAGCACGTGCAGGAGTTGCACTTCCATCCGGGTCAGCGGCAGCACCTTGCCGGTGCTCGCCAGCACAATGCATTGCTGGGCCACGTCGAGGCAGATAGGGCCGACGCAGAGGCGCGTCTGGAGTTCGGGGGCCAGGGTGGGCTGGGTGCGCCGGGCCAGCGCGCGCACGCGGGCGACGACCTCGTTAGTGTCGAGCGGCTTGGTCATATAGTCGTCGGCGCCGGCCTCCAGCGCGGCCAGTTTGTCCGTGCGGCTGCCCAGCGCCGAGACCATCAGGATGGGGGTGTTCAGGCCCTCGTTGCGGATCTGGCGGCAGACCTGCAAGCCGTTGCTGTCGGGCAGCATCACGTCGAGCACCAGCAGGTCGATCGGCTCACGGCGCAAGACTTCCAGCCCGGCGGCGACAGTGCTTTTCGCGTGGACGGTGTAGCCCTCATTTTCGAGCAGGAAGGCCAGCATTTTGAGCGTGGATGGGTTATCCTCGATAATCAGCAGTTGCACAGCAAGCCCCATGAGATTCTGCCCGCACATCGGGCGCATCAAGCCTTTCTGCCTTCATTCTAATTAGCGCCCGCGTCCTTGTCAACTTGCGCTATCCGTTCGGCATTCCCGGCGCGTGAGCCAACCTCGCCCCGGCCCCTCCCCGCCACGGGGAAGGGAGTGAATTTTTATCTCGTTGGAGAATCCCCTCCGCCGCGGGAAGGGGGCAGGGGGTTAGGTTGCTCGCCTACCGGGGTGCCAAACGTTGGCGCGCTCCCTATCCGTACCTTACCGGAGCTGCTAGCGGCAGCCTGCCATGACTACACGGCTAAAAGAACCCAGATGGGCGCGGATAAGCTGTGGACTAGTCTCAGGGGCGGTTGAGCGGGGCATCGCCGGCGTTGTTGGCGTACATATCCCGCAAGCCCTCGACCATGGCCGCCATGCGCTCGGCTTCGCGGAAGATTTCCCCGGCCATTTGCTTGACCACGGCGGGTGGATGATCGCGCGTCA
>DASSGZ010000278.1:0-12004 GCA_035693165.1 Chloroflexia bacterium
CCGGTTGGAAACCGGCCCGCGGCCCACATCGGTATTTCCAACAGGGAGCGATTATCCATGCCTACGCGGATTCTCAAAGGGGGGCGGGTCCTGACCATGGCCGGTCAGACCTTCGACCCCGGCTATATCATCATCGACAACGGCAAGATCAGCGCGACCGGTGCGCTGGCCGATCTGCCGCCGCCCGCGCCGGACGCCGACGTGGTGGAGCTGAGCGGCAAATGGATTGTGCCCGGCCTGATCGACGCGCACACCCATGTCGGCATCGGCGAGCAGGGCTTTGGCCGCGAAGGCATGGATACCAACGAGACGACCGACCCCGTCACGCCGCAGGTGCGCGCCATCGACGCGACCAACCCCGACGACGAAGCTTTCCGCGACGCGCTGGCGGCGGGTGTTACCGCCGTCAACGTCATGCCGGGCAGCGCCAACGTGGTCGGCGGACTGGCCTTCGCCGTCAAGACCTACGGCAGCCGCATCGACCAGATGGTGTTGCGCAATCCTACCGGCATGAAGGCCGCCATGGGCGAGAACCCCAAGCGCACCCACGGCGACGCCAAGCGCATGCCCTCGACGCGCCTGGGCATCGCCGCCCTGTTCCGCGATCTGTGTGTGCGCACGCAGAACTACATGGCGAAGCAGGCGCAAGCCGAGCCGGGCAAGCCCATCGAGCGCGACCTGCGCCTGGAGCAGATGGCGCTGGTGCTGCGCCGCGAGATCCCGATGCGCATCCATGCCCACCGCGCCGACGACATCCTGACCGCGCTACGCATCCGCGACGAGTTCGGCTTCGACATGGTGCTGGACCATTCGACAGAGGCATTCAAGATGCCCGACGAATTGCTGCGGCGCAACATCCCCGCCGTGGTCGGCCCCACGCTGACCTCGCGCTACAAGGTGGAGCTACGCGAGCGCAATCTGAAGACAGCGGGCCTGTTGGTGCGGGCCGGGGTGAAAGTGGCGCTCACGACCGACCACTGGGTGGTGCCGATCCAGCACCTGCTGCTGGGCCTGATGCTTTCGGTGCGCGAGGGCCTGGACCGCGACGAGGCGCTCAAACTGGTCACGATCAACCCGGCGGAGATCCTGGGCATCGCCGATCGGGTCGGATCCATCGCGCCCGGCAAAGACGCCGACCTGGCCGTTTTCAGCGGCGACCCGCTCGACATCATGCAGCGCGTCGTCCGCGTCTACCTGGACGGTGAGCCGGTCTACGAGTACACCGGGTGAGTGGGTAGTGGTCAGTGATCAGTAGTGATTAGCGCGTCGTAGAAAATAACGGGGGCGGGTTTTGACACCCGCCCCCGCTGTTTGCTGCTAATCATCGTGCTTTACTGACGACTGACCACCGACTACTGACCACTCGTCCAGTGGCCGGATTTGCCGCCGCTCTTTTCGAGCAGGCGGATGTCCGTGATCACCGCGCCGCGGTCCACGGCCTTGACCATGTCGTAGACGGCGAGGGCGGCGACGCTGACCGCGGTCAGGGCTTCCATTTCCACGCCGGTCGGACCGGTGGTCTTGGCGCGTGCCTCGATGATCACCCGGCCCCGCTCGGCGTCGGGGGCGGGATCTTCGAGCGTCAGTTCTACCTTGACGCTGGTCAGCGCCAGCGGATGGCAGAGCGGGATCAGCTCGGAGGTCTTCTTGGCGGCCATGATGCCCGCGATGCGCGCGACGGCCGCCACGTCGCCTTTCGCCACCTCGCCCGCGCGGATCAGCGCCAGCGTGGGACCGAGCAGGCGGACCTCGGCGCGGGCCACCGCCACGCGCTCCGTGGGCGGCTTAGCGCCCACGTCGACCATTTGCGCGCGGCCCTCGGCATCCAGGTGGGTCAGGTGCGGAGCAGACTCGTCCATGGGCTAGGGCTGCATCGTGATCTTGGTCATGGTGTCGCCGATGGCGATCTTATTGACCACATCCATGCCTTCCGTCACCTGGCCGAAGATGACGTAGTTGTTATTAAGGAACTGGCAGTCGGTTTTGCAGACGAACCACTGGCTGTCGTTGACCATGGGAGCGTGCGAGGCAGTGGACGCCATGCCCACGGCGCCGAGCACGAACGGGTGCGAGGTGTATTCGCCGGGCATGTCGCCGCCGCCCGTGCCGTTGCCCAGTGGGTCGCCGCCCTGGATGACCCAGTCCTCGACGCGGTGGAAGATCTTGCCGTCAAAATAGCCGCCGGCGACCTTGTTGCGGAAGTTATCCACGGCGCCCTTCACCGCCGGGTCGTCGGTGAACAGCTTGATCTTGAAGGTACCCTTGGGCGTCTCGACCACGGCGGTGCTGCCGGTGCCCACCGCACCGGTGTTCCCGCTGCTGCCCGCGGCGGGAGTCGTCACGGCGCCGCCGGTGCTGCCGGTGGTGCCGGTAGTGTCCTTGGGCGGGGTGTTGAGGAACATGGTGGACAGCAGGATCAGGGCAACCAGCACCGCTCCGCCACCGATCAGGATGGCGGGCAGGCGGTTAGGCGGGGTCGCGGTGGGGGGCGGGGCGTTCTGCGGGCGCACCGGGCGCACGCGCGTGCCCGCCGGTTGTGGCTTGGGCGCCGGGCGGGTCGTGGTGGCGCTGGGCTTGCCGTTCTTGGTCGGAGGTTTGGTGGTAGGCCGATTGGTGCTCATGTAGTCTGTTTGCTCCCTGGCCTGGCCGGTTTGCGGGCCAGGCATATAACCGATGAACCGAAAGGGATCGTGGTCCGATCCATGAGTCGCCCCTCCAGTTTCACCAGTTGCGCCAGCAGCCCGTTGATGGGCGCCGGCGGGACCTGGATATCGGAGCGGGCGACGCTTTTGTCGCGCGTCTGGCCCTTGCGCCGGCTGAGCCGCACCGCCAGCACAACGGGGAAGAGCGTCGCGTTCCAATGAGACAGGCGGACGACTTCGAAGCCGGCGGCCTCGATCTTCTGCCGCAGCGAGCGCATCGTGTACCGCCGGTCCACGTCGGTGGCCTGGTCATGTTCCGAGCGCAGATAAGGGTAGGCCGGCAGATTGACGAAGAGCCGGCCCCCCGGCTTCAAGACGCGGTAGAGTTCGTGGAGGGCTTGCCCCTCGTTGCTGGTGCCGGCATCGCACAGCACGTCGTTGGAGATCACCAGGTCGAACTCGCAGTCGGGAAACGGGATGTCGGTGATCGACCCCTGGCGCACGTTGTGCAGCCCGCGCTGGCGGCAGAAATAGATGGCCGGTTCGTTGAAGTCGAAGCCCTGGGCGTGGAGGTGGCCGCTGCGCCGCAAGGCGTCGAGCGTGCCGCCGGTACCGCACCCGGCGTCCAGGATCTGCCACGTGCGGCTGGTGGGCCGGTTCAGCCCGGCGCGGCGGAACAAGATGGCCCGCAGGCCCTGGTACCACCAGTGGCGGCCCTCGGCCTGGTACATTACTTGAAATTCGCGGAAATCCATGCGGTCAGGCTACCTACTTCCAGCGGGTGAGGATGGTTTCGCGTTGGAACAGCTTCACGGCCAC
Source organism: Chloroflexia bacterium (assembly GCA_035693165.1). Lineage (GTDB taxonomy): Bacteria > Chloroflexota > Chloroflexia > QHBQ01 > JAICKM01 > JAICKM01. Next base: position 3,462 of record DASSGZ010000278.1, read on the forward strand.
GGTCAGTAGCCCGGCGTCGATGGCCAGCAGGACCAGCGCGCCGATCAGCACGAACAGCACGCTGATCTGGACCACGCCCGCCATCTGGCCGATCATCACGGCCACGATGGGCAGCACGATGACGCCCGCGATTTGCTGGGCCGACTGCGGGTCGCTGGCCCGCGACGAGACGATCAGGCCGAGGACCACGGCGAGGAACGCCGCTGCGGGCGCCACCAGCAGCAGGGCCAGGATCCAACTGGGCCGCACAATAATCAGGTCGAAGATCGGGCCGCGGGTGGCCGGCCAGACCAGCACGGTAAACACCGCGTAGCTGACCCAGGCCGAGAGGATGCCGGGCGTGGCCGCGGCCACGCACTTGGCGATGAGCAACTCGCTGGTCTCGATGGGTGTCGCGAGCACGGCTTCCAGGCTGCGGTTCTGCTTTTCGCCGATCACGCTGTACACGGCGATGACCATCGGCACCATGAGCGGGATGATCAGGAAGAGCGCCTGGATGCCTGACAGCATGAAGCCCTGCAACTGGCTTGCCGGATCGAGGTCCCGCAGTTGGGGATAGACCTGCAGGATCGGCCCCAGGTCCGACGTATCCATGGGCTTGCTGTCGAGGTTCTGTAGCAGGCCGTTCGGCCCCATGCCGTAGGCCATGCCCAGCGGCAGGAGGATGAAGAGCACGCTCGAAATCAGGATCGTCGCCATGGTCATGCGATTGCGCAGCGCGTCGGTTAGCTCTTTTTGCACGACCGTCCAGATCCGGTCCATTAGTGTACCCCCTGGAGCGCCGGCTCGGCTTCGGCCTGGCGGATGAGGTCGAGATAGGCGCGCTGCAACGAGTGCTCAACCTCGGCGACGCGGGTGATCTGCGCGCCCGCGCCGACCAGCGCCGTGACCAGGACCGGAATCTGCGTGTCCAGATCCTGCAAACTCACGATCAGACGCCCGTCGCCGTCGCTCGTGGCGCTGGTGCTGATCGGCAGGGCGCGGGCGGCGGCCAGCAGACGGGCGCTGTCGGTGGAGTTCGCCAGGCCGATCTCGACCTGCCGTCCGTAGAGGCTGCGCCGCAGTTCCATCGGGCTGCCCATGCGGATGATGTGGCGGCGGAAGATCGCCACCCGGTCGCACAGCCGCTCGGCTTCGTCGAGGTTATGCGTGCAGAGAAAGATGGTGCGTCCCTCGCCGCGGATCTGGTCGATGAACTCGTGGACGACGACCGAGCTTTCGGGGTCGAGGCCCGCCGTCGGCTCATCGAGAAAGACCACGGGCGGCTGGTGCAGCAGGGCGCGCGCCAGGGCCACCTTCTGCTTCATGCCTTTGGAGAAGCCGCCCACGCGGTCGTCGCGGCGGTCCCAGAGATCGAGCCGGCGCAGATAATATTCGATGCGCTGGGCGATTTCGGCGGCGGGCACGCGGTAGAGCCGGGCGAAAAAGGCCAGGTTCTCGCGCGCCGTCATGCGCTCATAGAGACCGGGCGTTTCGGTCAGCACGCCGACCCGCTGGCGGATGGCGCTGTCCTGGTGGCCGAGGGCCAGACCGTCGATCCAGGCGTCGCCGCCCGTCGGCGCGATCAACGCGGTGAGCATGCGGATGGTGGTCGTCTTGCCGGCGCCGTTCGGCCCCAGGAAGCCGAAGACCTCGCCGGGAGCCACATCGAGATCCACCCCGTCCACGGCGGGGCGCCCGGCGAAGTCTTTACGCAAGTCGCGGGCGGCAATCGCAGCGGGTCGGGTCATGCTTGCGCCTTTGCGGACTCGCGCACCCGGTCGGCCTCTGTCGGCGCGGGGCCGGCGGGTTGCTGGTAGGGGAAGGTGAGGACCGTGCGCGTGCCGGGGCCATCCGGGTTCGGGGCGATGGTCAGCCGCCCGCCCAGTTCCTGCTCGCCCAGCCGGCGCACGACCTCCAACCCCAGGTTGGAGCTGCGCCCGATGTCGAAGTCGTCCGCCAGCCCCTGCCCGTTGTCGGTGATCTTGATCACCACGCTGTTCGCGTTGCTGAAGGCTTTGATCGTGACCTGGCCGTCATCGCGGCTATGGAAGCCATGCAGCACCGAGTTGGAGAGCAACTCGGTCAGCAGCAGCGTGAGCGGGAAGGCTTCGCGCGAGGAAAGGGTCAGCGGGGCGGCCTCCACATGCCAGCGCACGCGCAGGTCGGGCCGGCCCAGCGTGTTGTTGACGACCTCGCAGGCCAGGTTGGCGACCGCGCCGACATCGGTCAGCCCCACCTGCTGGCGGGTCAGCAGGTCATGCACGCGGGCGATGGACTGGATGCGGATGATGCTTTCCTGCAGGGCATGGCGCGCGACGTTGTCTTCCGGCAGCCGGTTGGCCTGCATGCGCAGCAGCGACGCCGTGCGCTGCAGGTTGTTGCGGACGCGGTGATGCATCTCGCGCAGCAGCAGCGTCTGCATCTCCATGCCGTGGCGGGCCTCTTCATACAGGTGCGCATTCTCGATGGCGATGGCGCCTTCGCGGGCAAACGCCAGCAGCAGGCTGATCTGTTCTTCGCTGAAATAGCGCTGCGTCAGGCTGTAGACGCAGATGCCGCCGACGATGCTGCGCGGCGCCAGCAGCGGCACGCAGATCCGGCTGGCAAACGGCAGGTCGTCGGGTTCGGAATCGATCCACAGCGGCGTGACCGCTTCCATGCCCACGCCGGGCAGCGCCAGGGCGTCGGCCTCGTCGAGGGTATGCAGCAGGTGGCCCGTCTCGGTGCCGGCGCCTTGCTGCTTCTGCAGGCCGATGGGCTTGCCTGCCATGATCGCCCGGCCCACCAGGCTGGTCTGCGGGTCGAGCGGGGGCGGCAAGGGCAGGGGCGGAGCCTCGCTGTCGGGGGCACTACCGGCCACCGGCACCACGCCGTCGTGCCCGAAACCGAAGGACGCCCGCGGCACCAACTGCCCGTCGTGTAGCTCATAGAGGATGGCCGCATCGGCGTTCAACAGATGCACGGCCTCGGTGGCGATCAGGTGCGCCACCTCTTGCAGGTTCAGCGTGGCCGCGATGCTGGCCGACACCCCTTGCAGGATGGTCAACTCGGCCACCTTCTGGCGCAGCCGCTCGTCGGTATCGCGGTGCAGGCGGGCATTTTCGATGGCGATCGCCACCTCGCCGGCCACGGTCTCCAGGAAGGAGATATCGCGCTCGGTGAACTGGCGCTGATCGTAGCTTTGCAGCGTGATGACGCCGACCAGCTTGATCTTGGTGAAGAGCACAATGGGCACGGCCAGGATGGCACGCGTCTCTTCCTCGCCCAGGGCAGGCACATGCAGGAACCGCTCGTCGGCCCAGCCGTTGGACAGCGCGAGCGGCTTGCCGGCGCGCGCCGCCCAGCCGGTGACGCCTTCGCCCAACCGCAGCCGCACCCGGCCCACCGCATCGGGCGCCAGCCCGCGTGTGGCCCGCAGCACCAGCCGGTCGATCTCCGGCTCATAAATAAAGAGCGAGCAGATGTCGCTGTGCATGGCCGCCGTGACGTGTTCCACGACCAGGTCGAGTACCTGGTCGAAATCGAGCGTCGAGTTGGCGGCGGAGTTGATCTTGAACAGGGCGGCGAGTTCTTCCAGCGCCAGGCGCTGCTCGTCGGCGCGCTTTTCCTGGCCCTGAAAATAGCCGCTGACCAGGGCCGCCAGCACCTCGGTTTGCAGCGCATCGAGTTCCTGGCTCAGCGCGCGCGCTTCGTCGGGCGCCAGGCGGTCGGCCAGCACGGCGCGGCGCACGGCGTTCATGAAGCCCTGTGCCCCGGCGATCAACGTGCCGACCTCGCTGCCGGCCACCGCCCAGCCCGCGCCTTCCCGGCGCAACTGATCGTGCCAGGGCGTGTAATCGTCCTTATGCACCGCGTCCAGCAACTGGCGGTAGTGGAGAAGGCCGAAGGAGGAAGCGGGGGAATCGCCGGGCCGGTCGGTCGAATCCGTTTCCGGCTCCGGCCACTGGGCTGCCAGGAACGGCAGTTGCTCTTCCAGCAATTGGGCGAGCGAATAGTTCATCTTCCTACTCGAATTTCCTTCCTCTTGCAAATACGGGCTACAGCGACGGGCCGGTAGGCGCCCTTGTATTATATCATAAATCCGTGCCGCTTGACTCCGCGCCGCTTCCTTGTCTATACTGCGTAGGGCCGGGGTGCCGGCTCGTTTATCCCACATCCCAACGACGATTGCATGAGGTTATGGCAAAAAATTCATCTCCTGGGCGGGAGGCGACCGATCAACCGCCTCCAATTAACGCGCCGTTTACTCGCGGCCAGGTCCTGAGTCTGGTCATCCCCGGCGTGCTGTTGCTGGCCCTCATCGGCGTGCTGCTATGGGGCGCGCTGTCCACGGTGCGTGCGCCGGCGGGCGCCGCGGCCCCGCCGGGCACGACCACACCAGGCGGCGCCGCCACTCCCGCGACCGTGCCCGCGGCCGCTGCCCCGGATGCCGCCACCGCGACGCCGCAGGCTACCGCCACCACCGTGCCGCCGCCCGCCTCCCCGACCTCCGTGCCTACGGCGACGCCGGCGGCTCCGGCCACCGCGACCTCGGTGCCCACCGCGCCGCCCGTGACACCCACGGCGGAACCGGCCGCGACCGATGCGCCGGCGGCCACGCCCAGCCCGGCGGGCGATGCGGCTCGCCCGCTGCAAGGCCGGCGTATCGGCCTCGACCCTGGGCATGGCCCGCGCAACGACCTGGGCGCCGTGCTGGTCGATAAGGCCACCGGCAAGCTGATCCTGTCCGAAGACGAATTGAACCTCGACGTGGCGCTACGCTGCCGCGATATTTTGCAGGCGCGTGGTGCGACCGTGATCATGACGCGGGAAACCAAAGACAGCTTCACCGCGCCCTGGCCCGCCGATGTCAACGGCGACGGTATCAAGCACGGCCAGGCCGACGACCTGCAAGAGCGCATCGACATCCTCAACGAGGGCCATGCCGAGGTGTTCTTGAGCATCCACGCCAACAGCAGCGCCAACCCGGCCCGGCGCCAGGGCATCCAGGGCCTCTATTGCGCCACCGACGACTGCCCCTTCCCCAAGGAGAGCAAGCGACTGGGCCTGCTGGTGATGGATCAGCTTGAGGCCAAACTGGCCGAGGCGGGCAACCCGATCACCCAGCGCGAGTTGCGCAGCGACCTCTGGTCCGACGGGCCGAACGACCCGTACAAGCACCTGTTCCTGCTGGCGCCGGCGGAACCGCCGAGCCACCCGCGCGGCACCCACATGCCGGGCCTGATCGTCGAGTCGCTCTATGTCACCTCGCCCACCGAAGCCGCGCAACTCAAGCAGGACCGCGTGCGCCAGGCCATTGCCCTGGCCTACGCCGACGCGCTCCAGCAATATCTGACCGCGCCCGCCCCGTAACCGGGCGCATGATCGCAGGCCCCGGCCTGCCTCTGAATGGATCGATTCATGCCTGTTTTTGATGGGCCGGCCCGGCTTTACCTGGTCCGGCACGGCGAGACCCACTCGAACCGCGAACGGCGTTTCCAGGGCCAACTGGACGTGCCGCTGAGTCCGGCGGGCCACGCTCAGGCCGAGGCGCTGGGCCGCTGGCTGGCGGGCCGCCCGGTGCGCTTCGGCGCGCTCTACAGCAGCGACCTGCGCCGCGCCGCGGAGACCGCCGCGACGGTCGGGGCGCACCTCGGCCTCACGCCGGTGCCGGCGCCCGCCCTGCGCGAGATCGATTGCGGCGAATGGCAGGGCCTGACCGGGGCCGAGATCGAGGCGCGCTATCCGGGCGGGCTGCAGATGTGGCACGACGAGGCGGATACCTTTTGCCTGCCCGGCGGCGAAAGCGTGCGCGACCTGCAGCGCCGCATCGTGGCCTTCTACCAGGACACGGTGGCCCCCCGGCGCGACGAGGCCGTGCTGCTGGTGTCGCACGGCCTGGCCCTGTCGGTGCTGATCGCGCCGCTGCTGGGCTGGGATCTCGTGGAAGCCTGGCGCGAGCGGCGCGCCGGGATGGCGAATACCGGCGTCACCGTGCTCGCCCGTGATCCCGCGCACGGCGGCTATCGCCTGGATCGGCTCAACTCCACCGAACACCTGCCGGGCACCGCCGACCTGCCCGCCACGGTCACGGGGTGATGCTGTATAATAAAGGGTTGGGATAGCCGGAGCAGTGGACTCTAAATTGCAGAATCACCGGCAGAATCCAGTGTCGCGGAGGAGTCAGGATGCCGATTTATGAGTATGAGTGCCGCGATTGCGGCCAGCGGTTCGAGCGGATGCAGTCGTTTCACGACGAGCCGATCCGAGTCTGCCCGCATTGTGGCGGGGAGACGCGGCGCGTGTTCCACCCGGTGGGGGTGATTTTCAAGGGGTCGGGCTGGTACATCACCGACAGCCGCAAGTCCACCAGCGAGTCGACGGGGCCCGCCTCGGACGGGGGCGCCAAGGCCGATAAGACCGACAAAGCGGCGAGCGCGGGCAGTAAGGATGGCGAGACGAAGGGCAGTGAGCCGGCGCCGGCCAAGGACAGCGGACCGGCCGCCGCATCGACCAAGGCGAGTGGCGAGGCGTAGCGCCGGAGAGGCCCGATTATGACCGATCTATTGTATGGGCGCAACGCGGTGCGCGAAGCCCTGCGGGCCGGGCGCAAAGTGATGCGCCTGATCGTTGCCGAACCGTCCGCCGTGGCGACGGCATCCGGGCGGCCGGGTACCCGGCCCGGCACACCGGTGGGGCGCGGCGCTGCCCCTGGGCGCGGCGGCACTCCGGGCCGTGGGGGTGCGCCCGGTCGGGGCGGCGCGCCGGGGCGTGGGGGCAAGGGCGCGCCCACCGGGCGACCTGGTTCGGGACGGCCCGATGCCCGCGGGCGGGCGATCCCGGCGGACGAGACGCGGGCCGAACGGCGCACCGTCTCCCTGGCCGGGCGCGCGCCGCTGGAGGAGATCATGACCCTGGCGCGTAGCAAGGGCGTGCCCGTGGAGCGCGTGCCCGGCGAGCGGCTGGATAAGCTGACCAACGGCGCCAATCACCAGGGCGTGGCCGCCGTGGCCGCCGAGTACCACTATCTCGCCTGGGGCGACATGCTGGCGCGGGTGGAGAAAGCCGGGCCGCAGGCGCTGGTGCTGGTGCTCGACAGCTTGCAGGACCCGCAGAACTTCGGCACCCTGCTGCGCACCGCCGAGGCCGTGGGCGTGACCGGCGTGATCATGCCCGAGCACCACGCCGTGGGTGTGACCCCCGCCGTGTGCAACGCGTCGTCTGGCGCCGTGGAGTACCTGCATATCAGCCAGGTCGTCAACCTGGCCCGCACCATCGAGGAACTCAAGGCGGCCAACGTCTGGTGCTATGCCCTGGCCGGGGATGCCGCGGCCACGCCCTACGGCAGCGCCGATTTGCAGCGTCCGCTGGCCCTGGTCGTCGGCTCGGAGGGGTCGGGCGTCAGCGCCCTGGTACGCAAACGCTGCGACGGCGCGCTGGCCGTGCCGATGCACGGCCGCATCGAGTCGCTCAACGCCGCCGTGGCCGGGTCGGTGGTGCTCTACGAGGTGCTGCGCCAGCGGGGTACCGAACCCTGATCGTGCCGGTATCGGGTGGGAGAACGCGGGTCGGATGCACCTGTATCAGCCGGAAAAACCGTCCCGAATCGCGCCCAAAAATCCGCCCGCGCACGCTTGACAATCCGGGCCGCCATCGTGTATAATCCGTTGCACGCTGCAAAACGGCGTGCGGGAGAGCAGCGGGTCGGGCCTCCGTCCAACACACTCGTGCCGACGTAGCTCAATTGGCAGAGCCCCTGTTTTGTAAACAGGTTGTTGCGGGTTCGAGTCCCACCGTCGGCTCCCTTCTATAGCTCGGGCAGGTGCCGGAGTGGCCAATCGGAACTGACTGTAAATCAGTCGGGCTTCGCCCTACGGAGGTTCGAATCCTTCCCTGCCCACCCCGGGCCCACGTAGCTCAGTTGGTAGAGCACGTTCTTGGTAAGAACGGGGTCACCAGTTCAAGTCTGGTCGTGGGCTCCGTACACAGCTAGCAGGCCCCAGCTATCTCCTGATAGCGTGGGGCTTTGCTTCGTATCCCGCCCGCCGGCGCACCGGCGCGACGTAGACTATTAAAGGAGAGCAGCTAGAGTGGCTAAGAAGAGATTCGAGCGCAACAAGCCGCACCTCAACGTGGGCACCATCGGCCACGTCGACCACGGCAAGACCACCCTCACCGCCGCCATCACCAAGGTGATGTCGCTGCAGGGCAAGGCCGATTTCGTCGATTACGCCCAGATCGATAACGCCCCCGAAGAGCGCGAGCGCGGTATTACCATCGCCATCCGCCACGTCGAGTACGAGACCGACAAGCGCCATTACGCGCACGTCGACTGCCCCGGCCACGCCGACTACATCAAGAACATGATCACCGGCGCCGCCCAGATGGATGGCGCCATCCTGGTCGTGTCGGCCCCCGACGGCCCCATGCCCCAGACCCGCGAGCATATCCTGCTGGCGCGCCAGGTCCAGGTGCCGGCCATCGTCGTCTTCCTCAACAAGGTCGATATGATGGACGACGAGGAACTGCTGGAGCTGGTCGAACTCGAAGTGCGCGAACTGCTCAGCAAGTACAACTTCCCC
>DASSGZ010000279.1:0-11177 GCA_035693165.1 Chloroflexia bacterium
GGCACCACATAGGGCCGGCCCGCGTCCACCAGGCCCAGATGGCCGATGTCGCCGCGCGCCAGCAGCGTGTCCAGGGTCGCCCGGTCGGTGATCTCGCGGTCGGCCCGCCGCAGCAGATAGGCGTCGTGATCCAGGTCCGGTGGGTTGGTCGAAGGGTCGGTCAGTACGGTCATTTACGCTATCGCCTCACTTTATCCTCTGTAGTGTAGCGCGCCTTCCGGCGCACAGCTACAGTCTAGCACCCCGATTGGAACCCCACAAGAGCCAATTGGTTACAACATCGGGGATCCAATTCGTGTCCGCTGTTGTAGGGGCCGGTTTGCAACCGGCCTGCCGCTACCCGCGCCGGATACCGTTGCCCGCCGGGCGATCCTGACCGGCTGGTAAGGCCTAACCTTGACACCAGATCGATTTGGCCGTTATACTCAGCACGAACGCCAGGCGCGAGGCCGTTCCCGCCCTGCGGGCCGCCGCGGGCGATGGGGTCGTGGCCCCCATAAAGGAGACAGCTTGTGCGGCGCACGCTAGCGACCGGTGGCGTCCTCGTGGGCGCCTTTCTCGTGCTGGGCACGACCGTGGCGACGGCCCAACCGCCCGCCGCCGGCCCCCCACCCCCATCCTGGCCGGGGCCCTACGGGCTGGGCGGCAAGATCTCGCTGCGCCCGTCCGGCGCCTGGCAGCAGACCCCCGGCCCCGTCGATTGGCGCGCCCTGTTCGCGCCGCTGCGGGCGCTCGGGCTGCCCCTCTTCGGCCCCGACATCAACGTCTCCAGCGGCGATGCCGCCAACGAAGTCACCATCGCCGCCGACCCGACCCGGTCGCTCTATTTCGTGGCGGGCGCCAACGCGCCGGGCGGCGCGGCGCACTATACCACCACCAACGGCGGCCTCACCTGGACGCGGGGCGTCTTCGCCGGCATCGGCGACCCGGCGGTAGCCTACGACGGCGCGGGCAACGCCTACTTCGCCCAGCTCTCGTCGGGCAACTGCCCCGACCCGGTGCTGGTCTACCGCGCGCCGGATGGCGGCGTTACCTGGCGCGCGCCCGTCCAGGCCCTGAGCGATGCCGCGCCGGGCGACCACTTCGTCGACAAGGAATGGCTCGCCGCCGATACCTGGCCCGGCAGCCCCTACTATGGCCGGGTCTATGTCAGCGCCACGTCGTTCTACGCGCCGGGCTGCAATGTCGGCGCGTATATCAACGACCGCATCGTGCTGGCCTACTCGACCGACCAGGGCAGCACCTGGAGCGCCCCGGTCACGGTCAACGACGCGTCACACGACCAGAACCAGTTCAGCAACCCGGTCGTGGCGCCCGACGGCACGGTCTACCTCGGCTTCCAGTACCAGAACTGCACCTACAACTGCGCGGGCGTCCCGGCCTCCAACCAGATCGCGCGCTCGACCGACGGCGGCGTCACCTGGAGTCCGAGCATCACCATCACCGGCGCGCCGATCTCGACCACCGGCGCGTCGCTGGCGGGCTACCAGTACCTCTACGCGAGCAGCACGGATGTGGGCTTCCGGCACAACGACCAGGTCATCCTCGGCGTGGCGCCCAGCGACTCGCGCACCGTCTACGCGCTCTGGACCGACGGGCGCTGGGACAGCACCTTCGGCTACCAGGGCGTCACCGGGCGCCACGCCGACATCGCCTTCAGCCGCAGCGCCGACGGGGGCGCCACCTGGAGCGCGCCCATCCGCGTGAACGACGACCCGCCCGGCAACGGCAAGGACCAGTTCTTCCCCTGGATGACCGTGGGCGGCGACGGCACTATCCACGCCACCTGGATGGACCGCCGCGACGACCCGGCGGGCTTCCAGTACCGCCAGTATTACAGCCAATCGACCGACGGCGGGCGCACCTGGACGCCCAACCAGCCGGTAGCCGGCGCGGGCGCCGCGCCCAGCAGCTTTATCGGCGACTACAACGGCATCGCCGTGAACCGCGACAACACGCTGGTGCTGCCGATCTGGACCGATATGCGCAACGGCCAGCAGGCCTACACCGACCGGGGGCAATTGGCTCCGGCGCCCACGCCCACCCCGTGCCCGATCTCGTTCAGCGACGTGCAGCCGGCGGATTACTTCTACACCCCGGTGCAATACCTGACCTGCCGGGGCATCATCTCCGGCTACAGCGACGGCACCTTCCGCCCGGCCAACGCCGCCAGCCGCGCGCAACTGGTCAAGATCGTGGTGGGCGCGTTCGGGGTGCCGGCCAACACCCCGCCCCCCGCCGAGCGCACCTTCCAGGACGTGCCGGCGGACCACCCGTTCTATGCCGCCATCGAGGCCGCCGCGCACGCGGGCATCGTCAGCGGCTATACCTGTGGCACGCGCCCCGACGAGCCGTGCCCCGGCCTTTATTTCCGGCCCTACACCAACGTCACGCGCGGGCAACTGACCAAGATCGTCGCCATCGCCGGACGCTGGACGCTGACCAACCCGCCCGCCCCCACGTTCCACGACGTGCCGGCGGAGTCGCCGTTCTATCCCTACATCGAGGCGGCCTATTGCCGGGGCGTCATCTCCGGCTACGGCGACGGCACCTTCCGCCCCGGCGCCAACGCGACGCGCGGGCAAACCGCGAAGATCATCTACAACGCGCTGACCGCCGCCGCCTCGTGTGTGCCCGCGGGGCGCTGAACCCGCCCCTTGCCGGGCCGTGGACTACACGCTTTAGTTTCTAGAAGGATCGCTCATGCTTCGCCCTCCCAGCCATCCCTGGCGCGCACGCTGGCCCGCCATGGTCGTGATCTGTGTCGCGTTGCTCGTGACGCTGTACCAACCCGCGCCTTCTGCCGGCGCGGACCGCGGCGGCACCCGGCCCGTCAGCGCCCTCGGCGCGCCACGCGTCAGCACCGCCGCCGACGCGACGGCCAACCGCGTCGCGCCCGGCCTGCGCGAGGCCGTAGCCGCCGCCGGCGGACCGGACGTGCGCGTGCCGGTGATCGTGGTCAGCCAGGGAGCGGCCCAGGATGGCGGGTTGCTGCAAAACGCCGTGGCCCGGCGGCCCGACCCGCACGGCGTCGTCTTCACCAGCGGGCAGGCGCGGGCCGGGCAGGTCAATGCCCTGGCCCGCCCGGCCAACGTCATCGCCGTGCTCTCCGGCGCGCCGCCCCCCTCGCCCGAACCGCCCGGCCTGGCCGGCAGCACGCCTGTGCGCCCCGACCGGCGCGCCGGGCCGCAACGGCCCACCGGCGATCTGATCCCGCGCCCGGCGTCCGGCGGGAAGGCCGCCGCCCCGGAAGGCGCGCAGGCGCCGCAGAGCCCCGATAGCTGGCACACCGTGGACGTGCAGGATGTCCGCCCGGCGTGGGCGGCAGGCTACCGCGGCGCGGGGGTCAATGTCGCCGTGGTCGACTCGGGCGTCGACTTCGGCCACCCCGATCTACAAAACACCTTCGCCCGCGTCGAAGACCCGGCCTCGCCCTACTACGGCTGGCCGCTGGCGTTCGACCCCACCTCGATGGCCCTCTACGCGGGCGGCATCGTCGGCGATATCGACAACGCCATCCGCGCCTACGGCTCGTGGTACATCGACACCTCCGCCGTGATCGCGGGCAGCAGCGGCGCGTTCACCACCGTGACGGCGGGCGCGAACGGCATGGAACGCATCACCCATACTTACCAGATGCCGGGCACCAGCAAGAGCGGACGCTACCACATCGGCATCTTCCCCGACGAGCACCTGGCCTTCGACGTGTACGGCGAGTACCCGGTGGTCGTCGTGGCCGACACGGTCCAGCCGGGCGTGTACGACACCGTCTACGTGGACCTGCTTAACACCCACGACCTGCGCAACGCCGTCGCCCTGCGCAAGGGCCACGAAGTGGGCACCGTAGACACCACCGGCGACGGCGTGGCCGACCTATCCACCGGCATGCTCTACTTCATCGCCGACGGCGCGCACCCGATCCCCGGCAGCGACTGGCTGTACGGCCTGAGCGCGCCCGACAACGGCACGCTGGTCGCCATGATGGGCTCGTACGACTACGCCGAGCACCACGGCACCGCCTGCGCGTCCTCGGTCGTGGCCCAGGGGCGCATCGACGGCGACAACGCGGGGCTGCGCCCGCCCTACAAACCGCCCGGCGCGGGCGGCATGGTCCAGGGCATGGCGCCCGAGGCCAAGGTGATCGCCGTCGGCAACGTCTATCGCGGCGGCATGGCGATCTACGACTCCTACGCGCTGATCACTTACGGCCTCGACGGCCGGCCCAACACGGGCGACGAGCCGCAGATCGCCTCGCTCAGCTTCGGCTTCAGCGGCGGGGTCGATTCGGGCTGGGACTTTCAGTCGCGCTATCTGGCCGCGCTGCAGAAGGACAACCCGCACCTGAGTGTCGTGGTCGCCACGGGCAACGGCGGCCCCGGCTACGGCACCGTCACGACTCCGGCCACCGCGCCCAACGTGATCAGCGTGGGCGCGGCCACGCAGTACGGCGAGACCACCACCTTCGAGCCGATCTCGTCCACCGCCGAGATCACCTGGGGCGACATCCAGCCCTGGTCCAACCGTGGCCCCTCGATCCTGGGCAACGAAGCGCCCTCGGTGCTGGCCGTGGGCGCCTGGGGCACCGCCGACGATGCGCTCAACTACTCGCGCAACGGCGCCATCGCCTACAACATCTGGGGCGGCACCAGCATGGCGACCCCGATCACGGCGGGGGTGCTCGCCCTCGGCTATCAGGCCTACCACCAGGCCACCGGCCAGTGGCCCACCATGACCCTGGCCCGCGAACTGCTGGCCTCATCGGCGCGCGACCTGAACTACGGCGTGTTCAGCCAGGGCGCGGGCCTGGTGGACGGCAAGCGGCTGGTCGATCTGGCGGCGGGCCGGGCGGGGCTGCGCGTCTCGCCCATGCGCTGGACGCCGGGGCAGCAGGCACCCGCCTTCGCCGGGTATCTCTACCCCGGCGGCAGCGCCACGGCGCCCGTGACCCTGTCCAACCCCGGCAGCACGCCGCTCACCGTCACCGTGACCAGCGACCGCCTCGTGGAGACAGGGCACTACGACTGGACGGTGAACACGAACAACAACCTGGAGTCCAGCGCCGACTTCACCCGCCCCGACTATCTGCGCGACCTGACCGGCGTCATCCCGGCGGGCACCGACCTGATGAAGGTCCAGGCCGTGATGACCTACACCGACTTTACCCTCAGCCGTCCCGACTCGGTCTGGCTGGCCTGGGCCAGCACCTGGCGTCTGCTGGCCTACGACTGGCGCGACAAGAACGCCGACGGGCGCGTCTGGACCGATCGCGACGGCAACGGCGTGGTCAACGACGGCGAGATGCAGACCGGCGAGTACAACCGGCTCTGGTACTCCTACCCCAAGGCCAATATTCTTGAGGGATATGTGCAACAGCCGCTCGACCGGACCCACGACGGCCTGCTGATCGGCCTGCAGCACGCCGACCGCAACAACGCGATCCCGGCAGCCACCATCCGCCTGCGCGCCACGTTCTACCGCCACGAGACCTGGCCCCTGGTCAGTGTCGATCAGGCCGCCGCGGTCGTGCCCGCGCACGGGGCGAAGGTCGTCAACGCCACGGTGCGCGTGCCCGCCAACCAGCCGCCCGGCACCTATGAGGGCGCCGTGCGCGTGCAGAGCGCCCTGGGCGATACCGTCGTCCCGGTGACGCTCAACGTGGCGCTGCCCAGGCTGTCGGGCCACTTCGGCGGCACGCCGCCCGCCCCGACCACCTACGACAGCGGGCGCGTGAGCGGCGCGCTCGACTGGGCCTGGCGACCCGACGCGGGCGACTGGCGCTACTTCTTCGCCTTCAACCCTACCACCCCGCCACCGAACACCTACCTCTGGACCAACACCACCTGGGCGCACTTTCCCAGCGACCTGGATAGCTTCCTGCTGGGTGCCGCGCCGTGGGACTACTATTCCGTCACCGACCCGGCACTGTTTGGTCCCTACGACCTGTGGGGCATGGGCGGCAGCGACTACCTGAACCTGGGCGGCGGCGAGTGGCAGTGGAGCACACGCACCGGCACCACCGCCGAGTGGGTCAGCGGGTCGCTCACGCAGCCGGGCCTGCATGAGGTGGTGCTGCACAACGTCTGGTACAGCGGCGCCGATTTCAGCGAACCGTTCACCGGCACCCTGGGCACCGTCACCCTCAGCACCGACCACATCGAGATCGCGAGCAACCGCACGCGCGACTCGGCGGTGATCAGCGTGACCACCGGGATGACGCTGCCCAGCGGGCTGGCCGTGACCGGCTACGGCCTCAGCCAGCGCCAGGTGCTGCACGACCAGCCGATCCAGGCGCAGGGCACCTACTTCACCGAGGTGCCGCTGACCAACACCGCCTCGGTCGAGTTCAGCACGAACAGCCCGCGGTCCATCGACCTGTATCTCTACGTGGACTACTGGGACGGGCAGCGCTGGAGCTGGATCGCGGCGTCGGGCGGCGGTGGGCCGGTGCAATATGTGCGCATCGAGCCGGTGCGCGACGGGCGCTACCGCATCCGCGTGGACGGCGGCAACAACATCCCGCCCGGCAGCACCTTCGATCTGACGATCAAGGCCGTGCGCGGCGGCGACGTGCTGACCACCCCGGCGGTCGTGCCTGGTCCCATCGCCCCCGGCACCACCCTGACCTTCACCGTGGGCTACGACCGCGCCGACCTGGTGCCGGGCGTGTATGACGGCAAGGTGTTCATCGGCCCACCCGAGGCCCCCGCGCTCGTCTCGCTGCCGATGCGCGTGACCTACGGCGCGCCCACACCCGAACCCACTGTCACGCCCGCGCCCTGCCAGCCCGACATCCGCGACGTGCCGCACGACAACTGGGCCTGGCCCTACATCAGCGCGCTCTACTGCCGCGGTGTGCTCTACGGCTACATCGACCGCACCTTCCACCCCGGCGAGCGCACCAACCGTGTGCAGTTCCTCGCCATGCTGGGCCGGGCGCAGAACTGGGCGCTCGACTACCCGGCCACGCCGACTTTCCACGACGTGCCGCCCACCTTCTGGGGCTACGGCTACATCGAGACCGCCGCCCACTACGGCATCGTGGACGGCTACGCCGACGGCAGCTTCCGCCCGGTCGCGCCGATCACCCGCGCCCAGGTCGCCAAGCTGATCACCCGCGCGTCGACCTGGCCGGCCCTGCCGCCCGGCACGCCGCAACGCTTCCGCGACGTGCCGCCGAGCCACTGGGCCTACTCCTACATCATGCAGGCGGCGGCCCACGGCATCCTCTCCGGCTACGCCGGCGGCACCTTCGCCCCCGACGCGCCCGCCACGCGCGCCCAACTGGCGAAGATGGTGTACCAGCTCTTGCAGCAGCCGTGAGCGCGGAGCCGTCAGCCGTCAGGTAACGTGCGCCGGGACAGACAGAGCGTCGCCCCTGAACAGATGCCCGACGGGTCTGTCCAGGGGCGGCGCTTTATCTGCGGATAATCGCTTAAATTGCCGGATCTTTACTTGTTCGCGTGCACCTTGGGCCGGTTCGTGAAAGACTCGTCCGCGTCGATTGGCACCAGGTACGGGCCGGGAGGCGGAACCGGAGTGTAGCCCACACCGGAGATCGTGTTGTTGATGATCTGGTCGTTGTTGCCGACATCGGACACGCCCGCCTGGTAGCCATAGCCGCTGGTCACAGCGTTGTTACTGATCGTGTTGTTTACGGTCTTGATATTGGTGGCGGTGTTCGGGGCCGAGCCGTCGGCGGCCAAGTTCGTCAGGAACACGCCAATGTCGTTGTTGACGACCGTGTTCCCCACGATCTGCGTGCCGACTGTATACGGTAGACCGTAGTACGGGCCGCCAACCACGACGATACCGCCGGAGACGGTGCTCGTGCCCGTGTAGGAATTGCCGGAGACGGTATTCCGCATCACCGACGCATCTGCCCCGTAACCCACCTGGATGCCGTTTTGCGCGATAAACCCGACGGGACCCAACCCGGTGACGATATTATCGCGGATGGTGGCCGATGCCGCCTCACCGTTCACCACAATGCCGCCCTTCTGGTAATTCCAGATGTGGTTGCCGCTGATCGTGCCGCCGGCGCTGCTGCCCAAGGCAAAGTAAATGCTCACGCCGTGCTGGCTGCCGTTGAAGGGCGTTTCGCCGATGTCGTGGATGTCGGAGTTCTGGATATTGACGGTCGCGCCGTCGTTCACCACGCCGAAGTAATTCGCGCCGTGGATGTTCGCCCCGCTCACCCCCCCGGTTGCGCCGGGCCCGTAGTAGACGCCGATGTTGCAGCCGGTCGCGTCCACCTCGCCGGTGACGTTGCCCGGATTGATCAGGGCGGCGGTCAGGTTAATGCTGTCGCGGACGAAACCGGTGGGTGTGCAGGTCGCGGCGTGCGCCGCGGGCGCCCAGCCGCCCGCCAGTGTGAAGGCGAACGGACCCACGGAGGACAGGAGAACCGCAAGAAGAATGAGACCCTTTTTCATCGGAAAACTCCTCTGGCTAGAGATATGAGGTTATCGGCAGCGGTGGCCGCGAGCGGGATCGCGGTGAATATACCCGGCGGCACCAAAGGTGTGGATGGAGGTCCCAAGCGGTACAGACAGTGAGGAACTGCCTGCCGGATGAAGTGCCCGCGCGATACACGGGCGGCAGCGGAATACTGCATTTAACGGGTATGCAGCCCCGGTCGTTGTCACCCTCCTCTCGTCGTAGCTGGATCCGGCGCCGGTGGCGTCCCAACGGGATCCGCTGCATGTATTATACACCTCTTGTCAACAGTTTGTTGTATCAATACCGTCTCATTTCATTACAAAATCTTCACAACAAGCGACCTCTAAGATTACTAACCTGCAACATAACGGGATAGCCCTGGCTACCGAGGAGCGCACATGGCTAACCGAATGAGCCAGTGCAATACTACCCGGCTTGCAAGCGAAAGCGCCGGGCTGCATATCGCAACCCGGCGCTTTATTTGCCCTGCCGGTGACTTCTCTCGTGGGCAGTGCGCCTCACGGCGGAAGACAGCGCAGGGCGCGGCGACCTGAAAGGCTCAGGACCCTTCCTCTACCTCGAAGATTTCGTCCGCGACGAGGCCGTGGGCCTCGCGGTGGACGGCGTGGGCCGCTTCGGCGCTGGGGGCGCTGACCAGGCAGAAGACTTTACCCTCCTGCTCGTCGACCCAGTACCGCAGATACTCCACACCGTGCTTGGCCTGCGTCTGCAGATCCTTGATGTGAGCTTCCGCGACCGCGCCCGCCTTCACGCCGGGCAAGTTGTGCATATCCATGTAAAGTGCCATTGTAGACAACTCCTTTTGGGAAGTTCGCTCCCGATATGATTACCAGCTCGTGTGCCGGTCGGGATCGTCTCCAGGCGTTTGGTGAGCACGGCCTGACTCCAAAAGTCATCTGCCTCGCCCGTGACGATGTGCTATACCTGCCCACGCTAGTGCCAATTCTCTGGTGGCAGGCGCCGGGTACCGGCACTAATGCCTCGTGACGCGAACGGAACCGCTATGCGTCACGCTGCCAGCATACTGCGCGGCGTGGTGCGGCGCATCGGGAGTGTTCCCCATATTGGACCCTACCATTCCCCATATTGGCGCAGGCGGAGGCCTGAGAATGAATTCGGTAAATCTGGGATCGGCTGGAGGGGAAAATTGGGAAACAAACACCGGGCCGGAAGTTATCCGGCCCGGTGTTCTTATAGGTTATGCGTAACTACCTCTAGTGTGGCCGCAACAGCCGGGGGCTAGATCCGCGTGCGGCGATTCACATCGCTGACCACGGTGCCGCGGGTCTGGTTGGTGCCGAGCATCAACTGGGCGATCTTGACGATCGCGAAGCCGATCAGGGCGTAGACCACCATCGCCACGAGCGTTTCCGGCGCGAAGACCCCGGTGCCGGCCGCGCCCGGATAGGTCAGGTTCGAGCCGAACAGCCCGGCGAACGGCGCCACGAAGGGACTGGTCACGCCATAGATCAACTGCGCGAACCCGGCGCCCTCATTCGCCCCGGCCAGCAACAGCACGAAGCGTATGGCGAGCAGCACTTCGAGCACAGCCACCAGGAACCAGACCAACCGGCCCACCCAGTCCACGGTCGCCGCGCGGTCCATCGCCGGGTCGACGACGGCTTCGCTGGCAGTGCGCGCCACCACCCGGTCGCCCGGCGGCGGAGTCGTGGTCGCCACGGTCGTCTGGGGCACCGGTTGCACCGGCGCGGCGGGCGTCACGGGCGCCACCGGCGCACCGGGGGTTTGCGTAACAACCGTCTCTTGTGCGGGCGCGCCGGCGACCACGGTCTCCTCGTCCCGCACTACTCTCCTCATATCAGCCATTTGAAACCTCCTCCAGGATAGGACCCTGGGTCAGGGGCAAGTCCCGTCGTGGCCGGCGTGCGCCGAATTGGCCAACCGTATCGGCGCGGCTAGGCAGCCAGCGGAACTTGCAGTACTAATGCGCCCTAATTAACAGATCATTACTGCCGCTAGTGCTAATCGTTGCAAGACTACATGCGGCTACGGTATATAGAGCAAGGACCGTGCCACATCAAGCCAACTGAGCAGTAGAAAATGAGGGTGCGCTATTGCCGGGTTTTGCGGGTGGGTCGAAGCGCGGTGCGATAGACGGTCAGGGTGGCGGCGGCGCAATGCGGCCAGGTGAAGCGGGCGGCGACAGTGCGCCCCCGCACGGCCATGGTCGCGCGCAGGGCGGGGTCGGGCAGCAGGCGCCCGAGGGCGGCGGCCCAGCCGGGTTCGTCGGCAGGATCGACCAGCAGGGCGGCGGGCGCGGCCACCTCGGCGACGGCGGGGGTGCTGGAGGCCAGCACGGGCGTGCCTGCGGCCATCGCCTCCAGCGGCGGCAGGCCCTGGCCTTCGTAGCGGGTGGGATAGGCCAGCAGCCTGGCCCCGGCGTAGAGCGCGGGCAAGTCGGCCCCCGGCACATGGCCCAGCAGGCGGATGCGTGCTTGTACCGGCGACTCCGCGATGGCGGCCAGCAGTTCGTCGCCGCCGGGCATACCACGCTGCGGCCGGCCGGTCAGCGCCAGCAGCGTGGCCGGGTCGCCGCTCGTTGCGCAGTAGCGCGTAAAGGCGCGGATCAGCATGGGCAGGTTCTTGCGCCGCACCAGCGCCCCGCTATGCAGCACATAGGGCGCGTCGAGCCGGTAACGGGCACGCACGGCCACCAACGTGTCCGGCGGCACGGGCGCGAAAAACATCGGTTCGAC
>DASSGZ010000280.1:0-16954 GCA_035693165.1 Chloroflexia bacterium
CGTCTGGCCTACCGGGGCCGCCGGAGCCGCCGGCGGTGGGGCCGGGGCGGCAACCGGCGGGGCCGGGGCGCTTTTCGGCGCGGCGGGCGTGGCGGGCAGCACAAAGGCCGGCGCCGCGGGGCGGGCCGCCTGCGCGGGTGCGGCGGGCGGCGTAGCGGGCGCCGACGCGGGTTCCGGCGCAGCAGCCGCCGGTTCCGGGGGCGCCGGGCGCGCAGGGGCGGCGGTTTCCGGCGCCGGTTTCGCTTCCGTAGCCGCGACCGGCGGCGCAGTGGCTGCGACCGGCGCGGCGGCAGGCGGGACCGGCGCGGCGGCAGGCGGGACCGGCGCGGCAGCACTTGGCGGTGCGGGCGGGCGCGCCTGCGGTTCGCTCTGCGGCTGCGCACTGCCTGGCGCAGCCGGCGCCGGCGAGTGCTCGGCGGCCGGCGGCGTGGGCACGGCGGGCGATGGGGCCGGGGGCTCGTCGCGCAGTTCCAGCGGCCCGGTGACGCGGCGCGACGGGGCCGCCGGAGGCGCGGCGGGGGGCGGCGCTTCTTCCACCCCGCTACCGGCGCCGTTGCCACTGCGCTTGAGTTCCGGCGCGGGCACGGACTCCGCGGGCGGCATGGCCGCGATGGGCGGCACCGGGATGGGGGGCGCGGGGGGCGCCGTGACTTCCGCCTCCCGCACCGGGACGGCAGGTGCGGGAGGCGCCGCCGCTTCCACTTCCGGCAGCGGCACCACCGGCGCCGCATCGAGTACCGCGGCGGGCGCCGCCACTACGACCGTGCCCCGTCGGGTTCCCACCATAGCCGCGTTGAAGTAGGAGCGGGCGCGCACGGTGAAGGTGTGCGGGCCGGCGGCCCCCGCGTCCGCGGGCGGGCGGATCGTGATCTGCACGGTGCCGCTCTCGCCGGGGAAGAGCGACACGTTGGATGAATCCAGGCTGTACCAGGCGGGGTCCAGCCCGTCCAGATCGACCGAATACTGGTCGATGCCCATGCTGGCGTTACGGATATCCGCGACGATGGTCACCGGGTCGCCGCCCACCATGACCGCCGTTTCGGGCGGCGTGAGCGTGACCTGGATCGGGTCGGCGCCGGAGGGCGCGGACTGCGTCATAGCTCTTGGTCTCCCCTGGTTACTTGGGTGTCGTCTCGACTAACTGCCCCTGCCGGATCGTATAAGAGTAGAGTTTGCCTTTGCCGTCCGGCCCTTTCCCACTGAAATAGAAGTCGTTGGTGCCCCGAATATAGCTCAGGTCGCCGGTGCTGGTGCGCTGGTGGGCATTGCCTGCCGCGTCGCTCCACTCGTTCTGCAACGGGTCGCCGATCAGCGTGGGGAAGGCGGTATGGACCTGCTCGAAGCCGCTGCCGGGCGCGTAGATCGGCACGGCGGTGGGGCTGCCCGGCACCGCGGTGGTCTGCGGAAGCGGGATCTTGCTGATCACCGGATGGAACCACTGTTCCCAGAACCGCGCCTGGATGATCCACCCGCCGAAGGGCTGCGGGAGCAAACCCCAGTTGATCCCGGATAGGCCCGCCGGGGCCAGGAAGATCAGCAACAAAAATGTGAGCAGCCCGACAAAGAACGGTTTGCCCCACGACCGGAAGCGCGGCTTATGGACCAACTCCCCGGCCACCTCGCGGGCGTCCTTGTCCTCGCCGTCGGTGGGGCGGATATGGATCACGAAGGGGTAGCGGCGGCTCTCGCCGGCCAGGCGCATGCCCTTGGGATGCACCACTACCGGCACCACCAGCCGGCTACCGGGGGTCACGCTGGGCGCGCTGCTCTTGAAGCCGAAGGTCAGCGCAGCCTCCGGGTCGCGCCCGCTCAGGTCCAACTGGATCTCGTTGTTGCCGCCGTTCGCCAGGCTGAGGTTGAACTTGCCGCGCCGCCCGGTGACGCGCTTGGGCGCCAGTTCGGCCTGGAAGATCGAGTAGGAGCCGACCTGAACCACGCCCTTGGTCACGCCCACCAGGGTCGGGTCGGCGTGGGAACGCGCGCGGACGACGAAGGTGTAGTGACCGGCGCGGGTGGTGCTCCCCTTCGGCGGGTGGATGCGGATGGGGATGGGCGCGCTGTCGCCGGGGAACAGCGAGACGCTCTGTGCGCCGACAGTGTACCAGGACGGATCGAGGTTTTCAACCTCCAGGCTATACTGATCGACCGTCGTGCCGGCATTACGGATATTGGCGACGATTTCGACCGGCTCGCCCCCCGCCGCCACCTTCACGTCGGGCGGCGTCAGATTGACGGTAATCGGTTCAGCCGTCGACGGCGCTGCTTGCATCATTGCCTCGTCTCTCCCTGTGACTGTGCGCGGCCGGGGCCGCGCAATCCAACCGTGTGCATCGAGAACCGTGGATCGCCGGGACGCCTCACCAGGAGGCGCCGGCCGGCACGCTCCAGAGCCGGAGCAGGCACTCCTTGAACATTATGTCAACTAATTGGCTTGTCACCTGCCACCCGGCAAGCAGGCTCAGGGAACCGTCTGCCGTCCGCGCGCCGGTCAAGGCGCCGGTTGCCGCTCCCACCGGGGCGGCGTAACCGCCGGGGCCCGGCGGCCCCACGCCTGGCGAAGATGCGAGCGTGCGAATCGCCGTCGGGGTCATGGTCGGGGTTGGGGGCGGCGGCGCGGGACCTCGCGCCGGGGCGCCAGGACCGGCGCCCCCACCGCACGTGCCTTCAATAAATGCAAGGCCCCAGCTACTCACCGTGGCATCGGCCCCGCTAATCAAGAGCCGCCAGGTGCCGGCCGAGGATTGCCCGACCAGGGTCGATAGGTTGCCCACGGGATGATAGAACCCCAGGCCCGGCGGGCAGACGCTGCCAATCGGGGTGGCTACTCCATCATAGAAGGTGAAGCCCGTATTTGCGGCGGTCCACGGCGGGCCGGACGGGCAAGCACCGTTCATCAGTTGCACGACCGTATTTTGCGGGCTGATCAGGCTCAGGTTTAGAGCCCCCGGTATCGCGGCGGTGATAACCACATTGGTGACTTCGATCTGGTTGAACGGGATGTTCGCGGGCACGTCGAGCGACGAGACCACTGGCGTGCCCAGGAACGAGCTAACCGGCACGTCCTGGGTGAACGTGGTGATATTGCAGAAGGGGGTCGTCGAGGCCGTCGGCGTCACCGTGGCCGTGGGCGAGTTGAACGGCGGGAACGTCGGGAACGGCGATGGCGTGGCCGTGGCCGTGCGGCGGGGCGGCGGCGGCGGGCAGTTGCCGCCCGTGCTCACACGCACGCCCCAGCCGTAGAGCACGGCCTCGGTGAACTGGTTGTCGGAGCCGAGGGAGGTGAGCGTTACCACCAGCCGCCAGGTGCCCCCGGCGGGTTGGCCGATCAGGCTGGTGAGATCGCCTTGCGGCTGGTAGATGCCGGCGCCCGGCGGGCAGTTGCTGCCGATCAGGGCGCTGCCGCTCTCCGACAGGGTGAAGCCGGTGCTGCCCGCCGGCCACGGCGTATCGCCGCAGACCCGGTCGAACAACGGCACGGTGGTGCCCTGCGGGCTGATCAGGTAGACCTGCAGCCCGGCGGCGTAGGTCGAGGTGATATTGAGGCCGGTGACTTCGATCCCGGCAATCGTGGCCGGCGAGTTGATGGTCAGCGTAGATGTGATCGTCTGATCAAAGCAGGCGGTGCCACAGCCGGCGGTCAGGGTCTGGCCGACATCGGTGCTCGGATAGTTTGTGATTACGCAGGCCGGGGTGGCCGTCTGGGTGACGGTCGCGGTCGCGGTGTTGGTCGGCGTGGCCGTGTTGGTCGGCGTGTTGGCCGGCGTATTCGTCGGCGTATTCGTCGGTGCGGCCGTGCTCGTGACCGTGGGGCGTTCCTTCGGCGGGCGCTCGCGGGTCGGCGGCAGGGTCGGTGTGCCGGTCGGTGTGGCCGTGGCGGGAACGGTCGGCGTGGCGGTGAACTGCGCGATCAGGGTCGCTGTCGCGGGTTGCGGCGTCTCGGTGATAGTCGGCGTGGGGCTGGGTGTCTCCGTGGCCGTGGGCAGCCCGCCGGGGTTGCCCGGCTCCTGCGGCGGATTGGTGGCCGTGGGCGGCACGAACGGCGTCTTATCGGGCTGGCCGGGACCGCCGGGGCCGCCCGGCCCGCAACCGGGCAGGTAGAAGGTCAGCATCTGGCCTTCATTCAGGCGCGGTACGCTGCAAGAGTACTCGGTGCGATGGCTGCCGCCGGTGTCGCGCTGCACGCCGACGGTAGCGCCGCGGCCCTGCTGGCCCACCGTGGCATAGATCACGTCGAACTGTTGCAGCGATTCATACAGCCGGACCTCGAAGTGGACCGGGGCGAGCGTATCGGCGTAGACGGCGCGCCACTCGATGTTGAAGAGGCGATTGGGCGCCTCGCCGCTGACCGACGTGTAGATGCCCGCGCCCGCGGACCGATCGGTGCGCAGGTCGTCCCAGTGGGCGAAGATGGCGTCCTGGGCGTTCGCGTCGGGCAAGCACACGTTGTCGCGGGTGGCGTCGGCGGCGCCGAAGTCGATCTGGCCGTTGGACGTGACCGCGGCCTGGGTGAAAGGCCGGCCATAGAGCACATACGGGAACGGCAGTGTGATCGAGGTAGCGCAATCGTCACAATGGTTGCCGATGTCGGTCGTGCCCGGCACCACCGTGATCTGGGCGGACTCGCGCACCACGTAATCCTCGACGATACAGGTGGGCGTGGGGGTGGGCGTGAGAGTCAGCACGGCCAGGGTCACGGCCCGGCCCACGGTGCCCGAGGCGTTGGAGGCGTGGAAGATGTAGGTGTGGCTGCCGGGGGGCGCCACGTCGAAGCGGCCGGTGCCCTGGGCATCGAGGGGCACGGGCGTGCCGTCCAGGTCGGCCTTCTGGGCGCCCTTGACCTGCCAGGCCAGCGTGGCCCGCTCGCCCTGCGTGATCGTGAGGACCTGCCCGGCGACCAGCTTGATGTCCTGCGCGGCCACGGTGGACGTGCTGACCTTGAGCGAGTCGATGATCGGCGGCCCGACCAGCAGCACGCCGAGCGTGGTGGTCGCCACGCCGGTGGTGCCGGTGGCGACCAGGCGGTAATTGACGAGCTGGGTATTGGGCAACCCCAGCAGATCGGCCAGCAGCGCATCCTGGTCCAGGCGGATATTCTGCGCGGCGCTCACATCCCAGCCCAGGCGCGGCTCATTAGCTGCGAGATCGTTCGCCGGGGCGCCGGGACCGGGCACCACCATGTAGAAGGCGCGAATCAACGGCACGCCCGCGTTCACCGGCACGCCCGTCGGGACGGCCGTGGGCACGGCGGCGACCGGCGTGGTTGCCCCCTGGCCTGCGGCGGCCAGGGCCGTCTGCTGGGCGGCTGCCGCGGCGAGCGCGGTTTGCTGCGCGGCGGCCAGGGCCGTCTGCTGGGCGGCGGCGGTCTGTTGCGCGGCCAGGGCCAGCGCGGTCTGTTGCGCGGCCAGGGCCAGCGCGGTCTGCGTGGCGCCCGCATCGGCGCCGGGGGTCAGGTTGTTGCCGGGCGCGGCAGTGCCCGGCGAGCGCAGCAGGAACAGGATCAGCGCCAGGATCAGCAGCGGCACGCCGATGAGCAGCGCGCGGCGCAGCGCGAAGGGCAGCGCGCCCCACCCGGCCAGCAGCGGCTGGTAGACCTGCTCGCCGCCGATCGTCTGGGCCTCGGAGGCTTCCCACTCGACGCCGGGCGGCATGGCCGCCACCTCAAACTGGTAGCTCTGGTTGGGGCCGAACCAGGTGCGCTTGCGCGGTCGGGTTTGCAGCGGTACCATGACGGCGGCGCCGGGCGCCAGGTCCAGCGCGTACTCCAGGCGGCCCGCGCCGCTCACCAGGGGCGTCTCCAGCTTCAGCGGCGGGGCAACCACGGCGGGCACGCCGGCTGTCGCCGCGGCGTCGCCGGCCACCAGCATCGGCTGTTCCTCGCCCAGCGTGTAGGCGAGGGCTTCCTCCGGATCGGTCGCCCGCAGCACCACGGACCGGGGCGCGTTGCCGGGGTTGGTGAGCATGATGCCGTAGAGCGCCTGGCGGGCCTGCACGCGGCGTGGCTGCAAATCGAGCAGCAGGCCGGGCGTGGCCGCCAGGATGATGATGCCGTTGACCAGCGTTTGCTCGTGCGGGTTATCGCGCGACGTGGCAAGGACGCTGAAGGGATAGCCGCCGGCCTGCGCCTCCGGCCCGGCGGGCGGGTGGAAGCGGATCACCAGCGTGCCGCTCTGCTCCGGGAAGAGCCGGACCTCGTTGGCGGGCAGCGTGTACCAGCCCGGCGGCAACTCGCCGATCTCGATATAAAACGCATCGACCACGCCTCCGTGGTTGGTCAGCGTAATGGGCACCTCCACGGCGTCGCCGGGCGCAAGCTCCAGCGTCGTCTGCGGCAGTTGGAGGTCGATGCGGATCGACATGGTCCCAATCTCTCCTACAGCTAAAGTTCGTGGCCCGCGCGGGGCCGGCCGGCAATTACGGTGAGGCGTTCTGCGCGCCGGGCGTCGCGGTGCCGGTCACGTTGACCGTGACCACGCTTACCGCCGGCCCCAGCGCGTTCTCGGCGGTTAACAGATAGTCGGTCGTGACCGTGGGCCGCACCTTCTGGGTGCCGTCCGGCCCGCTCACGGGTTGGCCGTTGAGCGTCAGTTTGGCCGCGCCCAGCGTGCGCCACGACAGGGTGACTTCCGTGCCCGCGGGCACCGTCGTCTGGTCGGCGGTGTAGCTGACGATCTGCGGCGGGCGCACCAGCAACAGGCCGGTGCTCTGGCTCACGCTACCGTTGGCGTTAGTGGCGACCAGCGTCAGCGCCTGGTCGGTCGAGGTGACGACGGGCCGGGAGCCGGTCAGGGCCACGGGGTCGTTGTTGAGCGTCACCTTCTCGGCGTTGCTGACCACCCACGTGACGCGGGCGCCTTGCTGGGTGCCGGGCGCGGACTCGATGGTCAGCTTCAGGATCGTGGGCAGGCCGACGGGCGTGAGCGCGGCGGCGGCCTGGGCCGTGAGCGCGGCGTTCGCGGCGGCGGTCTGCTGCGCGGCGGCCAGGGCCGTCTGCGTGGCCGCGGCCTCTGCCGTTTGCTGTGCAGCGAGCGCCAGGGCCGTCTGCGTGGCGGCGGCGGCAGCCGTCTGGCTGGCGGCGGCATTCGCGGTCTGCGTGGCGGCGGCAGCGGCGGCGGTCTGGCTGGCCGAGACGGCGACGGCGGTGAGCGTGGCGTTGATGTCGGGCAACACCGGCGTCGGGACGGCGGGCGCGGCGGCGGCGGGCCGCAGCAGCAGGAAGAGGATCAGCCCCAGCATCAGCAAGGGCACGGCCAGCAGCATGACACGGCGCAGGGCCAGCGGCAGCATCGCCCAGGGCAACAGGTAGGGCGAATACGACAGTTCGCCGTTGACCTTCTGTGCCTCGCGCTCTTCCCACTCGACGCCCGGCGGCGTCACCATGAGCTCGAAGGTGAGCGGCGTCACCGGCCCGACCCAGATGCGGCGGCGCGGCGCCACCATCACCGGGATCTGCACCGTGGTCGCGGGGGGCACGGTCAATTCGAGCCGGCCCTGGTCCCCGCCCGCCACCGGCGGGGTCCACTCGGTCAGCACCTCGGTGCCGAGGGGCGCGAGGGTGCCCACGGGCTGAGCGACGGATACGTTCGGGTCGGCGGGCACGGCGGGATCGGCCCCGGTGCTCAGCGGCGTGGTGGTGGTCCCGGCGGGCAGGGCCTCGGCGGCGCCGAAGGTAAAGACCAGGCGGGCGTCGGGGTCGCTGGGCCGCACGACGACGGGCCGGTCGACGTTGCCGTTGTTGGTCAGGCGCACCTGGAACGTGCCCTGGCGGGCCACGATGCGCTGCGGCTCCAGGGCCACCGCCAGTTCGCTCACCGCGGCGATGTGCAGCGTAATGGTCAGCTCCATCCGCTCGTCGGGCTGGTCGCGCGAGGCGACGACAAGCTGGAACGGGTAATCGCCGGCCAGCGTGGTACCGGTGGCCGGCGGATGGATCTCCAGCATGACCAGGGCCTGCGTCTGCGGGAAGAGCGAGACCTGGGCCGGCGTCAGCGTATACCAGTCGGGACTCAGCGCCGGGATGGCCAGGGTGAAGGCGTCGACCACGTCGCCCTGGTTCGTGACGACGCAGGACACGAGGGCGCGCTCGCCCACGGCCAGCGTGAGATCATTAGTGTCGATGGTCAGGCCAATACGCCCCGGCATGAATTATCTCCTCGGCCCACTACGCTGCGCCCGGCGCACCTCGGCCCGGCGGGCCAGCGCGTAAGCCAGCAAATTCTCCGCGAACTCGACCGCGTTGCGGATGTCGCCGCGGTCCAGCGCCTTCTCCGGCGTGCCGCCGTTCCAGGCGCAGCAATAATCGACGCCGCTCAGGATCAGGCCGCCGGCCTCGTAGATCTGCCCGGCCCCCGCGCCCGGCGGCGGGGCGGAAAAGACGTGGCGCGCGGTCAGCAGCGGGTGGTTGCGTGCCACCGGCTGCGGCTGGCGGCCCACCGCCTGGGCGATGGCGACCACGGCGCGCTGCGCCTCTCCGCCGATAGCGATGCAATGCTCGGCCAGCAACACCCCGCCGCCGTCGAGGAACGTAGTCAACTGGCGGCGCTCGGCCTCGGTCGGGGCGGCCTGGGTATGCACGGGCATGATCAGCAGGTCGCAGTCGATGGGGTCGTCACCGTGCGGCTGGTCGCGGCGGCGCAACCGCCAGTCGATATGGCCGCTCAGTTCGCTCAGCAGCCGGGTGGGGCCGGCCAGGTGCGGCAGCAGCTTCTCCGTGGCTTCGCCCGGCTTCCAGACGCCCACCGTGGCGCGCGGGCCGGGCCGGATGCCCGCCTGCTCGCGGAAGCGGGTATCGATCTGGTCGGGCTTCGGCGCCGTGGCGTCGGCGGCGTTGTGCACCGGTTTGCGCCCGGCGGAAAGCTGCAAGCGGGCCAGTTCCACGTGGGGCTGGTCGGGCAGGCGGTCGCGCTCGTAGATGGCGTAGGCTTCGAGCAGGCGGCTGGGCCGTTCCTTGCCGTCTTCCACCGAGAGCGCCGGCTGGGTCGGGATCTCGCGGAACATCAACACCAGGAAGACGGTGCCCGCCTCCTGGGTGTTGATCTGGTAGCGGAAGGGTTGGGCCACGATGATCAGCCGGCCCTCCGGGTCCAGCGCCACGCCAGGGCGGATCCACACCGAGCGGTCCGCCGGGTCGGCAGCGTCCACTTCCAGGCCCGCGACGATGCCCCAGCCGTGCAGCGCCAGCGCGTGGGCCGCTTCGGCCTGGCGATGGTAGTCGTGCGAGTCGCGCCAGGTCTCGGCGTCGATCATGAGACCCAGGAAGGGATCGACCCGCTTGA
Organism: Chloroflexia bacterium; assembly: GCA_035693165.1. Taxonomy (GTDB): domain Bacteria; phylum Chloroflexota; class Chloroflexia; order QHBQ01; family JAICKM01; genus JAICKM01. Next base: position 9,273 of record DASSGZ010000280.1, read on the forward strand.
GTTGCACGCGGGGTACGGCGTCGTCCATGCTGCCTATCTCCTCTTCCTCATGCTGAGGGCGCCCGCGGGCAGGTCGAGCTTGACCACGCGCAGGACATAAGTGGTTTCCACGGGCTTATCGGCTTCGATAAGCCCGCGCAGGGTGTCCATGTCGAGTTCGTCGGGCCGGGGCACGGCGACGACGACGGTGAAGGTCTGCGGGCGGTTCTCGCCGATGGACGTATTGAGGCCCAGACGCGCGTCGGCGTCGAGGCGGAAGCCGTTGGTGCGCTCCATGACCAGCGGCAGGCCGCCGGTGTAGATACCGACGTGCTGCTTGATGCCGGCGCGGGTGCCGCGCATGCGGTAAAGCGCGGCGGCGGCGGCGATCAGGGCGCGGCGGCGCGGCAGCGGCCACTCCTCTCCTTCATGCAGGTCGACCCACATCGCCAGCCAGTCGAGCAGTTCGACCGGGGCGGTCATCGGGTCGAAGTAGTAGGGCAGGTTGTCGACCATGACCGAGATCGGGTCGAACACATCCTCGAAGATGCGCAGGAAGCGCCCGGCGAACTCGTCGGCGGCGTAGATGGCCGGCAGCAGGCGCAGGTAGCTCGACGGCTCCGGCGTCTTACCGTCCACGAAGCCCAACGGCATGGGGCCGTGGCCGTTGCTGCTGATGGTGCGCGGGGCGTCGGGCACGGTGGCTGCCAGCGCGCTCAGGTCTTGCGGTGGGCTCATTTGATCGTCACCACGTGATTATAGGAGGCCAGCAGGCCGTTGGCCGGGCAGGTGATCGTGCCTTCGACGGGGGTGCGCGTGTTGGTGATCATATCGACCACGTAGAGGCGCACCGTCTCGACATACTCCACGCCGTCGATGCCCTGCACCAGCGCGGTCACTTCCGACTGGAACAGGTTGCGCTCCCACGGCCAGCCCTCCCCGTCGGGGCCGCCATGCACCGGGTTGATGAAGCGATAGAGGGCGCGCTCGATCTCGCCGCGCAGGGCATCGCGCAGGGCGCGCTTGCGGGCGCCCGCGGTCACTTCCACCGAGACGAAGCGGTATTCGGGCGGGTCGATCTGCAACGTGGAGGTGATCAGGCGGCGCTCGTTGAGATAGGTCATGACCTCGGCGCGAGCGCGGTCGCTGAGGGCCAGTTCGGGCGGCGGGATGGCCGAGTCGGTATGGGCGCTGGCCGGCACCAGCAGCACGCGGATGATCGCCCGGCCCGCGGCCACCTCGGTGGGGCTGGGCGCCAGGCAGCGGGCGCGCAGCACTTCGGGCGTGGCCCGTTTGGCGAGGTACTCGTAGTCCTCGGCGGTCACGGCGCGCGAGCGCGAGCGCAGCAGTTGCGGGCCGCGCAGCAGGGCCATGTCGATGGTCTCGGCATCCTCCCCGCCGATGGCCGGGCGCGCGTTGGCGACCGTGGCGATGTAGGGGATGGACGACTTGAGCACGGTGATGGTGTTCTTGCCGACGTTGCCGCGCGTGCCGCCGCCGGTGCGGTAGCCGGTGAAGCGCAGCAACCGGCCCTCGACCGGGTGCGCGCCGTACTGGATCTCGCGGCCCCCCGAGTCGCGGATGAGCGGGCCGAAGCGGATCACGCCGGTCAGGCTGTCGAGCATGTAGTGCGCGTCGCCGGGGCGCGAGGCCCCGAAGTCCTCGACCTCCTGCCAGGGCAGGAAACTGCCGTCTTCCTGCTCCACTTCCAGAAACTCGTCCGCGGCGCGGGCCAGCACGGGCGGGTGGCTCAACTGCCACTCCTGGCCGGGCAGGCCGGTGGCCCGGCCCAGCACTTCCTGGCCGATGAACTCGACCTGGCTGGCGGGCACGATGCCGCCCAGCGCCACCGTGTTGACCTCGCGGATGCGTGGCGCCGCCGAGTAGGCAGGCTGGTTGGGCCGGGGCGCCGTGGCCCGGCAGCGGATCCAGAAGGCCACGTGGCCGTCGATGTCGCGCGGGCGGGCGCCGAAGGGCACATGCACCACCACCTCGCCGGGGCGGTTGAGGCCGCCGGTGGTGTCGCTCTCCAGGTAGAGCGCGCCCCATTCCTGCGCCGGGCCGTCCCAGTACTCCCAGGCCAGCGGCGGGTCCTTCGGGTTGACGCCGATGCCCTCGATCTGGCTGTCCACTTCCAGGCGCAGGATATGGCCGCGCAGGTCTTCGTAGTAGCCGAAGTACATCGCGTCGTTGGGCTGCGGCGGGTCCTGAAAGATGCCCATGTTGAGCGCGGGCGTCCGCAGCACCGGCATGTAGTCCTGGTAGGTATAGCCGTCGCGGTTGACGCGCAGGCCCGAGAGTGTGGGCACGTAGATCGTCAGATCCTGGTCGGTGGAGAAGGTGATCGCCTCCTGCGACTCGGTGCGCACGGTCGCCACCTGGCTGCCGGCGGGGATGGTGACGGCTTCGGGCTGCGGGCCGGTCAGGTAGAAGGTGATGTCGGCGCGGGCGGGCCGCGGCGGCTCCAGCTTCACGCCCAGCATCTCCAGCCACTTGATGTAGTTGCGCAGCGGCACCCGGTTGATGCGGTAGAGCAGAATGTCCGTCATGTAGGCGAACAGCTCGATCAGCGTCACGCCGGGATCGGAGACGTTGTGATCGGTCCATTCCGGGCAGTAGCGCGGGATGAGCCGCTTGGCGTCGTTGACCAGATCCTGAAAACTGCGATCGTCCAGCTTGGGGACAGGTAGTACCATGCTCAGTTACTCCGACCGGATAAGGTAGAAAGGATAGACCAGGTTGCGCTCGTCGTTGGTGGCGCGGACGCGATAATGGATGGTGATGATCAGCAGGTTGCGCTCGTCGTCGTCGGTGTCCACGTTGACTTCGAGGACCTCGACGCGCGGCTCCCACCAGCCAATCGCCTCTTCGACATAGCTTTCGACCAGCCCGGCGGTGGTGGCGTTGTTGGGCGCGAACACCAGCTCATGGATGCCGCAGCCGAACTGCGGGCGCATGTGCCGCTCGCCTTTGGCCGTGCTCAAGATGATGCGGATCGCTTCGTCGATGTCGCGCTCGTGGCGTTGCAGAGCGATCCCGCCGCTGGGACTGATGCGGAACGGGAAAGCCCAACCGCTACCGAGAAAATCGCCGTCGCTCATCGCTGCTCCCTCTAGTTGCTCATTACATTGCCGGGCGGCGGGCCGGTTTGCAATCGGCCCCTACACCGGACAATTGCGCCGGGCGGCAGGCCGGTTGCAAACCGGCCCCTACACCGCTGCGGGCCGGGCCGGTCTGCAACCGGCCCCTACATCGCTAAATTACGGGCCGATCAGCACGGTGCCGCCGCCGACGATGGTGCTGGTCGGCGCGGGCACCGGGTCGTTGCAAGTCAGCACTTGATCGCCGACGCGCGCCGCCGGTTTGTTGTTGATCAGCACGGTGGGGCTGCCGATCATGACCGTGCCCTGGTTGGTGGGCGGGATCGAGAAGGACCCGCCCTGCGGGATATGCGGTGGGCTGTTCACGGCGATGGACCCCATCGTGGCCGCTGGTTTACCCTCGATGAGCACGTTGGGGCTGAGATTGCCCGTGAGCGTGCCGCTGAAGGGGTGCGGGGTGGGAGTCGGCACGGGGCCGCCCGGACTGGGCACCAGGATGATATGGATATCCGTGCCCACGACCCTATCGCCCATTTTCGCCGCCGGTTGGGGCATCGCCGGTTCTCCTCTCCACGGCTACCCGGTGCCGAAGCACCTTCTAGCCGGTTAATGAGCCAGGCGGCGCGCGAAGTTACGCGCCGCACCGCCCTGCGCTTAGTTCAGTTTGACGACGCCGCCCTTGATGTTCACCACAGCGTTGCCGTTCACGTCGATCACCGGGCCGCCGATGGACACCTTCGCGCTGGAATTGACATCCACGCCTTGCGTGCCGTTGATCGTGACCTTGGCCGGGTTGCTGGCGATATCGACGCCCTGCTTGCCGTTGATCGTCACCTTGCCCGGATCGCCCTCGATGTCCACGCCTTGCTGGCCCTTGATCGTCACCTTGCCCAGGGTCGAGGTGATCTGAATGTCCTGGTCGGCGATGATCTCGATCTTGTTGAGCTTGGTGTTGATCTGGATCTTGTTCTTCAGCGTCTTGTCGATCAGGGTGATGCCGCCGGGATCGGGCGTGTCGTCGAAGATCATCTCGTGGCCGACGCGGGTGCGGATCACCCGGCGAATGGTCTGGCCGCCGGTGACAAGCTGGCCGGTGGGCTTGGGCAGGGCATCGGCCCCGTTCCAGACGGCCCCCAGCACATAGCCGTTATTGGGGTCGCCGTTCTGGAAGGCGACGACCACTTCGTCGTTGGCCTCCGGGAAGAAGGCGATGCCGCGCACGCCGCCGGTCATCGGGGTCGCCATGCGGCACCAGTAGCTCTCGACGTTGTCGCCCAGCGCGGGGAACTTGACCTTGACGCGGCCCATATTCTCCGGATCCTTGTTGTTGGTCACGATGCCGACCATGAGGCCGCGCTCGGTAGGCTTGTCGCCGTTGGCGCTGGAGCCGTGGCCGTTGCCGTTGCTCAGCAAGTCGGTGATGGACATGGTGCCGTCGCCGCCGCTGATCCAGAACTGGACGGTGTAGCCGGCCTTGCCGCTGTAGCGGTGCAGCGCCCGCGTGACCAGATACTTGCCGCCGAAGCGGTCGCCCACGCCGGTGATGTTGACGAAAGTGCCGGCCTGTAAGGTGGGCTGGCCCGCGCACGACCCCTCGGCCTGGACAAACCCGGCGGACAGGTCGTCGAGCCGCGCCTTGGCGAGTTTATCGGCCTCGGATTGAGTGAACACGGGCAGGTCCACGACCATGCTCGTGCCCTGCCGGCCGTGCGCCGCCTGGGCGGCCTGGCCCCCGGTGCGGCTCTCGCCGATCTGGTGGGTCTGGGTGGCCGACGTGGCCTGGCCCACGATAGCCTGCTTCGTCTTCGGGTTCCATCCGCGCACCGTCACCTTCGACACCTGGTCGATGGTGCTCAGCCGGGCGCGGAACTGCGCCAGGTCGATGCCCCACTCCAGCCGGGTTTCGCGCGGGGCGCGGGGCGGCGGCTCGAAATGCAGCTTGCGGTCCTCGACAAAGAGCCGGTAGCCGATGCGCCGGGCGCGCTCCATCAGAAACTCCCAGTCGGTCTGGTTGGCCTGCATCAAGTACGGATAGACGACCGACGTGGCCGTGACCTGCGCGCTCAGGCCGGCGGCGCCCGCCAGTTGGCTCGCCAGGTCGCTGTCGGTCACCTGCTGGTAGGTCTTGGTCTCGCGCACGCGATGCATCTTGTGCGAGCGATCATAGCCCCGGACGACCAGGGTCGCGCGATCCATGGCGTTCAGATCGGGCTCAATGCCCGTGATCTCGCCGACCATGAGCACGACCGGCGCACTGGGCGCCTGGTTGGGCTGCGGAGGGGGTGTGCTCGCCGTGATCTTCACCTCGCTGCCCAGCTTGAAGACGTTGTTTTTCAACATCTCCAGTTCGGGGTCCTTCAGGTGGAGCACGAACATATCGGGCAGGTAGAGCGAGTCGTCCACCTCCACGCTGATGAGGTTGTCCGAATACTCGGGCTTGATGGCGCCGATTTCGCGGCCATCCACCATAATATAGAATTGGGCGATGTGTAGCGTAGCAGGCATGGCGGTTAACTCTGTAGCGGGACGATCAAGAGCCGCTGGCCGGGTTGCAGGCGGCCGGGATCGTCCAGGTCGTTGCCGGCGGCCAGGTGGCGCCAGGCCGTGCTGGTGCCGTAGGCGGTAAAGGCGATCCAGTCAATGGTCTCGCCCTCCTTGACCACATGGACGGCGTAGCCCTCGCGGGCGCCGGAGGTCGGGTTCTGCCCCGGATACTGGCCCTGCTCCTCGGCCTGCATGAACGAGATCGTCACCGTGGAGCGGACCGGCGTGCCGTCGGGGTCGAACAGGGTGAACTTCTGCTGCAGCGACGTGATGACGGCCTTGAAGGTCCATGTGCGGCCCCAGCGGAACTCGACGTGGGGCGGCTCGCTCTTTTTGGTCTGCGGGTCCTTCTTCTGGTCGGCCACCTTCATCATCTTCCAGAGGCCGTCGGTGCGGCGGCGCACATCGCGGTTGCCGCGCTCCTCATAGGTGTCGAACAGCAACTCCATCTGCAAGGTCATCGGCTGGCCGCCGGTATACTTGGGCGGCTGCATGGTCTTGCCGATAGCCCGGTTGGGGGTCCAGGTGTTCTGCTTGGCGAAGGTGTACTCTTTGGGGCGGAAGAGGCAGCGCACTTCCTCGCCCGTAAGCAGGTTCTTGATGACAGCTTCCTGGAGGCCGTTATTGGCAGGCATTGGCAGTCCCTCCTTGCGCCGGGCTACGCCCAGTCACGTTCGCGTTCCACCTCCAAGCGGCGGCGGATAATCTCGTATACGGAATTGGCTAATTCGTCCAGGTCGCCCGCCGCGTCGCCCGCGGCCTCATGGTCCGCGCCGGACGCGGCGTCCTGGACCGCGGGCACGCCTTGCTCCTCGCCGGCCAGGGCCAGCGCGGGCACCCCGGCGCCGTAGTCGCTCTCGACGGCAGCGGCGACCACATCGGCCCAGGCGGCGGCCTCGCTATCGTACTCGGCGCTCCCGGTATCGCCGATCCAGGCCGGTGCGGCGGAGCCTGGCAGCGACGGGACAAAGCCGGGGCCCTGGCCGCCCGCCCCACTCATCGGGGCCGGCGGCCCGGCGACAGGCCGCTCCCACACGCGGCGCGCCGGGGTCGCCGCAGGCGGGGCGCTCTCGAACCCGATGGTGTCCGCGACCCAGGCCACCTCTTGCGGCAGCACGCCGCTCGCCTCGGCGGCGGGGACGACAAAGCCGCCATAGGGCACGGCCAGCGGCATCGTCTCCGACCCGGCGGCGGGCGCGCCGTACATCCGGTCGAGGGCAGCCATCCAGGCCTGCGCCGGATCGGCCACTTCGGCGTCCGCCTCGCCCGCGGACTCGGCATCGAAATACGGGGCCGGCACGGCGGGCGTCAGCGAGCGGGCGCTCAGCGCGGGCACGAAATCGGCCGGCGAGCGACCCAGCAGCGGCGCGGGGCCACCCGGTCCCGCCGCCGGTATCCCGGCCACGGCGCCCGGCCCATAGGCCGGCAGCGAGGCGGCGCTGCCCATGGATGGGCCCCTATAGCCGCCCGGCTGCGCCGGCACAAACGCAGCCGGGACCGCGCCCGGTGCCACCGGGCTGCCGGCACCCCAGGCGTAGGCGATGGGCGCTGCCGGCGCGCCCCCACCGGGCAGCGCGCGCTCGAAAGCGCCCCAGATGCGGCTCCCCAGCCCGCCCTGCCCGGCGCTCAACGGAGTCGTCGAGACCAGCGGAGTCTGCACCCGCGCCAGCACATCGGTCATGGAGTCGAGATCCATCCAGGGCAGCGCAGCCGGCGCTTCGGCTAGCTCTCCGGCGGGTTGATCGAAGGCCGGCGCAGGGGTGCTCACCCAGGCGGGCGCTTCGGGCACGGCGGCCAGGTCGCCCGGCACCGGCACGGCAAACTGATCGCCCTGCGCCGGGATGGCGGGCATAGCGACTGCGGGGCCGGAATCGGCAACCGGGGCCGCTGCCGCCGGGGGCGGCGTGGACACGGCTGCGGGGGCGGCGGGCGGCGCGCCGGGCGCGGTAACGGCTCGCTGCACGCTGAGGGGTGCGGGGGCCGGCTCGTACTCACCAGCGCTATCCTGTTCGCCGGCGGCGGGTGATGCGAGGCGCCGCGCCCAGGGCATATCGAGCG
>DASSGZ010000281.1:0-2954 GCA_035693165.1 Chloroflexia bacterium
CTTCGGGCACATAGTCGACCACCGGGTCCAGGCCCAGGCGCAGCAGCGTTTCGGAGTAGAGTTCGATCTTGCCCGACGGCGTGGGATAGAACCCATCGGCGAAAGGCACGAACGGGCGTGTAGGCGTGTTGAGGTGGACGAACGTCTCGGCTTCCAGGCGCTCCAGCGTGATGCCCTCCAGGAACGGGTGCTCGCTGCTCAGCGCCTGGCGGATCATGTCGTCGTCGCTGTCGCGGAAGCAGGGATCGTCGTAGCCCATGGCGGCGGCGAGGCGGCGGAACAGTTCGGTGTTGGGGATGGCCTCGCCCATCGGGGCGATGGCCGGGCGGCCCAGTTGCAGGTAGAGATGGCCGTAGGCGGTGAACAGGTCGCTCTGCTCGAAGGTAGTCGTAGCCGGCAGCAGGATGTCGGCGTAGCGCGCCGTGTCGGTCATCAGGTGCTCGTGGACCACGGTGAACAGGTCTTCGCGGGCCAGCCCGGCCAGCACGCGGCGCTGGTTCGGCGCGACGTTGGCCGGGTTCGAGTTGTAGACCAGCATGCCCATCACCGGCGGGTCGGTCACGTCGTTGAGCGCCTCGGCCAGTTGGATCATGTTGATGGTGCGCGGGCGGTGCGGGTGGCGAGCCGGCAGGTCGGGCCGTTCCAGGGCCGCAAGGTCCAACCCGAAGGTGCCGCTGGTGCTGAGCAGCGCGCCGCCGCCCACGCGGCCCCACGCGCCGGTGACGGCGGGCAGCATGACCACCGCGCGGGTGTTCTGCCCGCCGTTGGTGTGCCGCGTCATGCCGTAGCTCAAGCGGATGACGCTGGGCTGGGTGGTCGCGTAGAGGCGGGCGAACTCGGTGATCTGCTCGGCGCTCAGGCCGGTGATCGGCGCGGCGCGATCGGGCGTCCATTCGCGGGCGCGCGCCTCCAACGCCTCCCAGCCGATGGTGTGCGCGGCCAGGAAGGCCGGGTCGTGCAGGTTCTCGCGCACCATGACGTGGATCATCGCCAGCACCAGCGCGGCGTCCGTGCCGGGGTTAAGGCGGATGTGCAGATCGGCCTGCGCGGCGGTCTTGCTGCGGTGCGGATCCACCACCACGAACTGCGCGCCCCGGCTGCGCGCCTCGTGGATGAACGGCATCAGGTGGACGTTGGTCGAGACCGGGTTGGTGCCCCAGGCGATGATCAGCCGGGCTGTGGGGAAGCCTTCGGGGTCGGTACCCATGGTCGTGCCCATGACGGCCTTGTACGCCTCGGCGCCGGTGGTCGAGCAGATGGTGCGGTCAAGCAGCGACGCGCCCATGTAGCCGAAGAACCGGCGGTCCATGCTGGCATAGGACAGCTTGCCCATGGCGCCCGCGTAGCTGTAGGGCAGAATGGCCTCGGCGCCGTAGCGGTCGATGATGCCCCGGAAGCGCGCGGCGATGGTGGCGATGGCTTCGTCCCAGGAGATGCGCTCGAACTGCCCGCTGCCCTTCGGCCCCACGCGGCGCTGGGGATAGAGCACCCGCAGCGGCGAATAGAGGCGTTCCTGGTAATACTGCGTTTTGACGCAGAGGAAGCCTTTGGTGATGGGGTGGTCGGCGCGGGCGCCCATCTTGACCACCACACCGTTCTCGATGGTAGCAGTCATGGCGCACGTATCGGGGCAATCATGCGGGCAGATCACGGTCCGCACTTCCGTTTGCGGGGCGGGCGCTTCGACGGGCGGGGTCATGGGCAATACTCCTGTGCTGCTAACGCAGACAAGGCCGGTTTGAAACCGGCCCCTACAATGCGACCGGGCAACGGGCCGGTTTCAAACCGGCCCCTACCAGCAAGATCATCACGGCTGACTACTATGCTGTTTATCATTATACCATGGCGCCCTGCCCAGGTAATGGGCTAATCATATCGGACAACCAACTCATCGAGCGGCAGGCGCAGGCGGCGCCGCGGGGTGCTGGTCGCGTAACCGAGCGTGAGGATCGCCTGCGGTTGCAGGTTGGTGGCGATGCCGAGGGCGTCGCGCACTACGTCGGGGCAGAAGAGGGGCGCGCACATCCAGCCGCCGTCCAGGCCCAGGCTATAGGCGGCCAGCAGCATCGTCTGCGCCGCGGCGCCCAGGCTTTGCACGGCCATGGTGCGCTCGGCGGCCTGGCGCGCCGGGTCGGGGTAGCGGTCCAGGTCGGCGTCGTAGAGGCAGGGAATGATCAGCACCGGGGCGCGCAGCAGGCGCTGGTATGACTTGTTGAGGCGGATATCGACGATCTCGGCGGACTGGCCGTCCATCGCCAGGTTACGCCGCCACTCGTCGCCCATGGCCTCGGCCAGCACCTGCTTGGGTTCCGGCTGGGTCAGCACGACGAAGCGCCAGGGCAGGCGCCCGTGCGGCGAGGGCGCCCAGCGCCCGGCCTCCAGTACCTGCTCGACCACGGGCCGGGGCACCGGGGTGTCCGCATAGACGCGTACCGAGCGCCGCCCGCGTGCCAGGGCCGGGAAATCCAGCGCCCACCGCTGCGCCGCCAATGCCGGGTCGGGCACGGTAGCATCCTCCACCGCGCCACCGGCCCACGAGGTGACGGCGGTCGCGCGCAGCACGATCACCGGCTGGGCCTCCAGATCCATCGCCCGGTACTGCGGATACTTGGCCCGCAGCAGGGCCAGCGCGTTCGCATGCTCGGCGGCGGCCGGCTCGATCAGCCCGGCCTCGACGTGAACCAGGCAGTAGCTGAGGCGGCGCCAGTCCTCGTGATAGACATCGCACAGCAGCGCGGCGTGGGGGTTCGTCAGGATGTTGCGCACACGCTTCAGCCGGGTGGGCGCCACCCGCTTCGGCTTCTGGTCCAGCGCGATATAGCAGGCCGCGGCGGGTGCATCCAGCGCAAAACAGACCGGCACCACATAGGGCACGCCCGCGGCATCGGCGGTCGCCAGCCGCGCCACCCGCGCCGCGCTCAGGAAGGCCACCTGGCTTTCGCTGAACAGCGGGT
>DASSGZ010000282.1:0-4183 GCA_035693165.1 Chloroflexia bacterium
TGGTATCCCCGGTCAAGTAAGAGCCGGCGAGCAGGGTACACCTTCCCCCAGCTACCTGCTGTCCTGAACCGTAACCGGATCTTGATACTCTGTAAGATAATTGTTGCTGCTGTACAGCCCTTTGTAAACCGAAATTTGGTAACATGAATCTGGGAACACAACCCGCATCCCTCGGCATTGGCTTGCTGGCGCCCATGCGCAGGTATTTCTCCGGCCACGGTACTGATGCCCTGTCGCCATGCTCGATCCTCTGCAACCGCAAGAATTTGCTGGTTACAGTAGAACTTGCTACAATAAGGCGACAGTTATACCGCGGGGTGGCGAATTCCCGTTGGACCCATGGGTGTATCCACCGGACGATCCACTGTAGCGTAGGGCGGCAGAACCCAGTTGGGGCGTGCGGCTCTCAAACGCTTGCCGGCTTCGTGGGTTAATACTTGATGATCCGATCCCGATTCCCAACGGGACCTACGCAAGGTAATCCAGCAGATCGCTCTGCTTAATTCTGTTTCGTGCAGAATCCGACCGGGGCGACTGTGTCCAGGTCCGCGCCTTGCCCTGCGGGTAGTTGCTGCGGGGTCGTTCTAGATAGGACAACGCATGGATATCTTCCGGCTACGTAGCCAAGTTGTCGCCGATTACTCCGCTTACATTGACAGCTTCCTCAACATTCTAGATCCCGATATTAAGCAGTTCGTGGATAAGCAGCTAGCCGAGGAAGTCCTCTGGCCGCCGGCTCTGGTTCAGCTTAGTCCGGCGTACCGCCCCGCCGAGACAATTGTCGATCTCGTACAGCAGGGGCGGCTCCATCCCCAGACCGGGCAGATTTTCCGGACCGTCGGTCAGAGCCTGCGCTTACACCAGCACCAGCAGCGCGCGCTAGATGCGGCGGCGAGCGGTGAGCATTACGTCGTAACGACCGGCACCGGCTCCGGGAAAAGCCTCACCTATCTGGTGCCGATCTTCGACCACATTCTGAAACATCAGCCGGAGCAGGGGCGCGTGCGGGCCATTATTGTTTACCCCATGAACGCCCTGATCAACTCGCAGGAACAGGCCCTGGATCGGTTCGTAGCCAATCTCGGGGGACAGGATCACTGCCCGGTGCGCTATGCTCGCTACACCGGCCAGGAATCGGCCAGTGAGAAGACCGCAGTCCAGGATAATCCCCCTCACATCCTGCTGACGAATTACGTCATGCTCGAACTGATGCTCACCCGGCCCGACGAGCACAAGTTCGTGGACGCGGACCACAGTGCCCTGCAATTCCTGGTACTTGACGAGTTGCATACCTATCGCGGGCGCCAGGGTGCCGACGTGGCGCTCCTCGTGCGGCGGTTGCGTGAGCGCAGCGGCAACCCGCACCTGCAATGCATTGGCACCAGCGCGACGATGGCTAGCGGGCAAACCCGGGCCGAGCGCGCCGAGGCGATTGCCGCCGTGGCGTCCACCCTGTTCGGCGCGGCGGTCGCGCCGGAGCATGTAATCGACGAGTCGTTGCGCTGGGGCTTGCCCCAACCCACGGCCGCGGATCGCGCGGCGCTACGGCAGGCGGTGCGGACGCCGCTACCCGCGCACCTCGACTGGGATAGCTTGCGGCAGAATCCGCTCGCCGCCTGGATCGAGGCAACCTTCGGCTTGCGTGAGGATGCCGACGGCAAGCTGCGCCGCCGGGAGCCGATCTCGCTGTGGACCGGCGCCGAGCAACTCGCCGCACTGACCGGCGAGCCGCAGCAGGATTGTGCCGAGCGGCTGCAGGATCTGTTTCAGCGCGGCAGCCAGGTGGCAACCCCCGAAGGCCACCCGGCCTTTGCCTTCAAGCTGCACCAGTTCTTTTCGCAGGGTGGATCCGTCTACAGCACCATCGAGCCTGCACACCAGCGGCACCTCACGCTCGAAGACCAGTACTACGCGCCCGGCGCTGGTGCCGACCGGCTGCTCTTCCCTCTGGTCTTCTGTCGCGAGTGCGGCCAGGAATATTATCTCTGCACCTATTATCCCCAGGCGAACGGTATTGCCCCGCGACCCCCGTTTGCGCGTGAGGAGGACGGCAGCACGGAGGCCAGCGACGGCTATCTGATGCTCGACCCGGATAGCGGCTGGCCCGACGAGCATCTGCACTTGCTCCCGGAAAACTGGTTGCGCGAACTCAAAAGCGGCGTGGCTCTGAAGCCTGAGTACGCTCGCTTCCGGCCGCGCCGGTTCGATGTGCGTGCGGATGGATCGCTGGCGGAACCGGGGGCGGCAGACACCATCCGTAGCTGGTTTCTCCCCACGCCCTTCCTCACGTGTCTACGCTGCGGCGAGATTTACACCCGGCGGCAGCGCACCGACTTCGGTAAGCTGGCCCGCCTCAGCAGCGAAGGGCGCAGCACGGCGACGACCCTGTTGACCCTCTCGACCCTGGGACAGATGCGGGTGGAGAACACACTCCCCGCCGAGGCCCGCAAGCTGCTCAGCTTCACCGATAACCGGCAGGACGCTTCACTCCAGGCGGGCCATTTCAACGATTTCGTCGGCGTCGCCTTGCTGCGCGCGGCGATCTATCGGGCGCTGGCGGCGCATCCGCTGGGCCTGGATCACACGCAGATCGCCGCGCGCACCGCCGAGCACCTGAACCTGGACGAAGCGGTGTACGCCAAGGAAGTCGGCCGGGCGGGCCGGCTGGCGCAGCGTAACCGGGCGGCGCTGCGGGACCTGATCGAATACCGCATCTACGAGGATTTGCGGCGCGGCTGGCGGGTGACGCAGCCGAACCTGGAGCAATGCGGGCTGCTGGTGATCGACTACGAGGCCCTGGATGAGACGTGCGCGGACGATGCCGCCTGGGCCGGGCATCCCTTACTGGCTGCCGCGGCGTCCACGATCCGGGCGACTGTCACGCGGGCGCTGCTGGACTACATGCGGCGCGAACTCGCTATCAGCGCCCAATGCCTGCAATGGGAGCAACAGGACGCGTTGAAGCGGCGCGTGCGCGAAGCCCTGCGCGAGCCGTGGGCGTTCGACGAGAACGAGGAGTTGTACAGTGCCACGAGGTTTGTGCTGCCGGGGCAGCCGACCGGCCCGCATGGCGAGCGCAGCCTGCATCCCAACACCACGCTGGGGCGTTATCTGCGGGCGCGCCGGACCTGGGAGCCGGGACAGGCCGGCAATCTGTCCGTGGCCGAGTATACGGACCTGGTTCAGGCGCTGGCGGAGTTGCTCTGCGGCGCCGGGTACTTGCTGGCCGTCGAGGGCGAAAATGGACCAGCCGTACAGATTCGCAGCGACGCATTGCAATGGCGGCCAGGCACCGGCGAAGTCCTGGCGCGTGATCCTATCCGCACGCAGCGGATGAATCTGGACCATGCCGTGACCTACGCGCCTAATGCTTTCTTTGCCCACTTCTATCGGCAAATGGCGGGGCAGTTGGCCGGGATCGAGGGCCGGGAGCATACTGGACAGGTGCCACAACAGGATCGCGAGCAGCGCGAAGATCGGTTCCGCAAAGGCGACCTGGCCGTGCTCTTCTGCTCACCCACGATGGAGTTGGGCATCGACATCGCCGACCTGAATGTGGTCCACCTGCGCAATGTGCCGCCGACGCCCGCCAATTATGCCCAGCGCAGCGGGCGGGCCGGGCGGAGCGGGCAACCCGCCTTCGTGGCGACGTATTGTGCGGTGGGCAGCGGGCACGACCAGTACTTCTTCCGCCGCCCGGCCCAAATGGTCGCCGGGGTCGTCGTGCCGCCGCGGCTCGATCTGGCGAACGAGGAACTGATCCGGGCGCATGTCCACGCGATCTGGCTGGCCTATGTGGGGTTGCCGGTCCGCGGGTCCCTGATCGAGGTCGTGGACACGACCGATGCCGGCGGGCAGTACCCGTTACAGGCCGACATCCGTGCCCGGCTGCACCTGACCCCCGCGCGGCAGCAAGCCTGCCTGGAGTCGTGCCGCCGGGTGCTGGCGCCGGTGGAAGCGGACCTGGCGCGCACCGGCTGGTACACCGACCGCTGGCTCCAGGACGTGCTGGCGGACGCGCCGGAGGCTTTTGACCGGGCCTGTGACCGCTGGCGCGAGCTTTACGCGGCAGCCGAGCAGCAATTGCGCGAGGCGCGCGCCGACATCGACCGGCGCTACCATAGCCGCAGCAGCAATGCCGCCGAAGCCGAAGATGCCGAGCGCCGCGAGCGAGAGGCCCTGC
>DASSGZ010000283.1:0-32070 GCA_035693165.1 Chloroflexia bacterium
CGATCCGCCGTTCGTGATGTGCAACATCGTCCTGCTCCTATGGCGCCTTGCCTCTGCAATCTCCTTCAGTGTAGCACAGATGTTCGCGCTACACAAGTCGTCCGTGGCACTAATTCAAGTACACCGCAGAGGCGCAGAGGCGCAGAAATGGTTAGAATAAGTGTTGTTTGTTATCTTACAGCCCATTAGCACAGCCCGCTGCGAGTGTGTACCACCCTCTCGGAATCTCCGCGCCCTCTGCGTCTCGGCGGTGCGAATCGGGATCAGGAAGCGAGACCCGCGGCGGCCAGGATCGCTTCCTGGACTTGCGGCCACTCGCGCGAGCGCGGGTCGATCACCTCAAAATGCCCGGCGCCGCGCAGCAGGATGAGATGAGACTCATCCCCGGCGGCGAGCGCGGCGGCATGGTAGGTCTCGCTGATCTCGTAGGGCACGGTGCCGTCCTCGGTGCCGTGGACCAGCCATTGCGGCACGCCCGTGGGCAGCAGTTCGATGGGCGACGCCGTGGCGTAGCGTTCCGGCATCTCCTCGACGGCGCCGCCCATCAGTTCGCAGACGACGCCTTTGCTCAGGCGCAGATCCCAGGCCCGCGCCAGGTCGAGCACGCCCGCCAGCGCGACCGCGCCGGCGAGGGGCAGCGGGTCGGGGCTGTGCAGGATGTCGCGGGGCGGGATACGGTGCCGTCCGGCCAGCCAGCACGCGAGATGGCCGCCCGCCGAATGGCCCACGGTGATGACATGCGCCAGGTCGAGCGGATACTCCGCGGCCAGGGCGCGCACATGGTCGGTGCCCCGCGCCACGTCCTGGAAGGTGCCGGGCCAGGCGCCACCCTGATCGCCGAGGCGGCGATATTCCAGGCTCCAGGTCGCCATCCCGGCGCGGGTCAACGCCGCGCAGAGGTGGCCGATATGTTTCAGGTCATAGGCGTTGCGCCAGAACCCGCCGTGGATCACGACGGCCAGCGGGTGCGGGCCGGGGCCGGCGGGCAGGCGCAGGTGCCCGAACTGCAACGGGTCGGAGCCATAGGGGATGTGCCGGTCGGGTTTGGGCGCGGGGCGGATCAGGATCGACATGCTGAGGGCTTGCATCCTAGCCTCCCAGGGAGGGCGAGAAGGTGCTGCCCGGCGGCAGGGGGCGGCGCTCGCCGCTCGTCGTGTAGAGCCAGCAGGTGGCGCCGTGGACGCGGACTTCGCTGTCGGTCCATTCCAGGTTGCAGGTCTCTTCGAGGGCCAGCACCGGACGCCGGTTCACGGCGATGTACTGGCGGATGCGGAAATCGCGCGACTCGGGCTCGTCTTCGGGCGGCAGGGTGAAGTGGACGTTGAAGTTGTAGGGGCTGAGGCCCAGGGCGTCGAACTCGGTGGTGCCGAAGACGTTCCAGTCGTTGGTGGTCAGCATGTTGGGACCGCAAAAGACAGTCCCCGCGCTGCGCGTGAGCAGCGGCAGGCCGCCGCGCACGGCGTCGCTCAGCGTGCCCATGGCCCGGTGGCGATGCATGCGCTTGCTGAGCAGGTAGGTGTTGCCGCCGGGCACGAAGACGGCGTCGCAGGCGGCGATGCCGGCGGCGAAGCTCGCCGCATCGGCCAGGTCCAGGTCGATGAGCCGGATGGTGCCCACGGGGGCGAACGCCTGGGTCATATACTCGATCCAGGCGCCCGGTGGGTCCACGCTGGCGGCGGGAATCCAGCCGATGACCGGGTGGGGTACGCCGGCCAGGCGGTCCGCGGCGCGGGCCACCACCGTCGCAGTCATGGCGAGGCCGCCCCCGCTGAACAGGTGTAGATGCATGGCGCCAGTATACGCCTACAGCCCCAGCCGCCGCAACTCCGTGTCGAACTCGGCGACCAGCCGGGCGCGCTCCGCGGCGGGCAGCAGCGCGGCGCCGATGGCCGTGCGGCTCACGTGGGCGAGTTCAGCGGGCGTGAAGCCGAAGTGCGTGGCCGCCACGCGGTACTCGTCTACCAGGGTGGTGTTGAACATCGGCGGGTCGTCCGAGTTGAGCGAGATCGGCACGCCCGCGTCCCACAGAGCGCGCAGCGGGTGGGCGGCCAGGCCGGGCACGCTGGCCGTGCAGACGTTGCTGGTGGGGCAGACTTCGAGCACCACGCCCCGGTCGCGCAGGGCGGCCACCAGGGCCGGGTCCTCGGCGGCGCGGAAGCCGTGGCCGATGCGCGGCGGGTCGAACTGCAGCGCGTCCCACACGCCTTCCGGCCCCACCGCCTCGCCCGCGTGGGGCACGAACGGCACCCCCTGCGCCTGCGCCCAGCGGATCGGCTCGGCGAACAGCGACGCCGGGCGCTCCGGCTCGAAGCCGCCCAGCCCCAGCGCCACCACGCCCCGGTCGCGCCCGGCCACGCACCACTCGGCTACCTGCCGGCACTCGTCGGGCGGGGCCATGCGCACATGGTCCAGGATGAAGCGGATCTCGACGCCCGTTTCCCGCCGCGTGGCGTCCGCCGCCGCGCCGATGGCGTCCAGGATCTCGTCCGCCGGTAGCCCCTTGTTGCGCACGTGGGTAGCGATGCTGAAGGTCGTTTCCACGTAGCGGGTGCCCTGGGCCGCCGCGTCACGCCCGAGCTCGGCGATGATCAGCACAAAGTCCTCCGGGTCGCGCATGGCCTCGCTGATCAGCTTGTACAGTTCGATAAAATGGCGGAAATCGCGAAAGCGGTACAACTTGCGCAGCCCCGCCTCGTCCTGGCAGCCCAGGTCTACGCCATGCCGCCGGGCCAGGGTCAGCAGGGTGGCCGGACGCACCGATCCTTCCAGATGAACATGGAGTTCAGCCTTGGGCATAGCGCGAATCAGCGCGTCAAGATCCGGGTCCAGCGTGGTCACGAAGGGGTTCCTCCTGTTATGCGGTATCGTTGGCGCCACGGTGCCGCTGTAGGGGCCGGTCTCAAACCGGCCCGGCGCTACCAGGTACCTCCTGATACGCCCTATAGCAGACGCAAATGCGCCGACGCCGCTGTAGGGGCCGGTTTCAAACCGGCCCGGCTTCACCGGCGAGTACCTCACGGGCCGGTTTCAAACCGGCCCCTACAAATGCTGGCGACTCCAGGCCTCAGCAGCGCGCGGCGGCGTGCGGCTGGGGCAGGCCGGGCGGCGTATCCGGCGTGGCCGAGTGCTGGGCGGCCAGGCGGGCCAGTTCGGCGCGGGCCTCGGCCAGTTCGCGGCGCATGCCCAGCCGCTCGAAGAGGTCCAGCGCCGTGGTCAGCGCGCCCCGCGCCGCCGTCAGGTCGCCGCGCAGAGCATGGGCACGGGCATAGAGCCGGGCGATCTGGGCCAGGTTGTCGCGGTCCTGGTACTGGTGGGCGCGGGCCTGGCTGTCGTCCAGCGCCGCCAGCGCCGCATCGAGGTTGCCGCGGTCGAGGTCGATGGCCGCCAGGCGCACCATGCCGAAGATGATGCAGCGTTGTAGCCCCAGCCGCGTCGCGTCCTGCAGCGACTCGCCGAAGAGCGCGGCGGCCTCGGGCAGTTTGCCCTGCTGGTACAGGCAGGTCGCCAACCACTGCCGCGCGATGACATACTGGTTGGGCGTCAGGTGCGCGGCCAGGCCCAGGCTGCGCTGCCACGCCGCTTCGGCGGTGTCCAGGTGGCCGCGTGCCATCCAGTAGAGCGCCGTGGCATACTGGTACTCGTAGAGCACCGCGGGCGGCAACGGGACACCCGCGGCCATGCCGTCCAGGCGGCTCAGGTACGCCTCGGCCTCGGCGACGTTGCCCTGGCGGCTCAGCATGTGCACATGGTAGGCGAGGGCCTCGATCTCATCGGTCAGGTCGCCCAGGTGGCGGGCGGCTTCGGCGCGCAGCAGGTTGATGTGCGGCTGCTTGTCCCACAGGGCGCGCACATAGTAGTAGTACCCCGCGCCGCGGGCCATGGCCAGCGTATCAGTGTAGCGGTGGTGCTCGAAGGTCCACTGGGCCACGGCGTGGACGGTGTCCTGCTCAGAGTCGAGCAGTTCCAGCCGGGTCAGGTCGTCCCAGCAATAGCCGACCTGGGCCACCAGGCTCCTGTACCAGTCCATGCAGCGCTCGCGGGCGGCGGCCTCGAAGTCGGGTTGCTCGCCCAGCCGGGAAGCCGCGAAGGCGCGCACCAGCGGGTGCAGCGTGTAGCGGGGCGCGCTGTGCAGGTCGGCCTGGTGGGCGTCGAGCAGGGCCAGGTCGGTCAGGCGCTCCACCGCCCGGTCGAAGGCGAAGCCCTGCACATCGGCGGTGGCGGCCAGGGCGGGCCCACCGGCGCTGTCGAGAAAGAGCGGCATGGCGAGCAGCACCCGCCGGGCGGCCTCATCGAGCAGCGCCCAGCAGCGCGAGAACAGGTCCTCGAACAGTTCGCCGCGCGCCGCGTAGAGGTCGTCGATCACCTGACGGAAGGGGCGATGCTCGTACTTGAGGCAGCCCAGGCTGATCTCGATGGCCTTGGGGTTGCCGCCGGTGGCGGCCACCAGCGGGGCCAGTTCGGCGGGATCGCGCACCAGCGCGTCGATGCGCAGCATCCGCAGCCGCTGGGCGATCAACTCCTGGGCTTCGGCCTCGCTCATGCCGCGCAGGTCGAGCACAAAGGTATTGTTACGGAAGGCGCGCGAGTATTCGCGGCTCGTGACCAGCGCCTTGCTCGGCTCCGGCAGGCGCAGCAGCCAGGGCAGCAAGCCGCGGTCGGCCACGGTCTCGAAGTTATCGACCACCAGCAGGACGCGCTGGCGGCGCAGCAACTGCTCCACCTCGCGGCGCTTCTCCTCGACCTCGAACTGCGTGAAGCCGGGGTAGTCAAGCGTGCGCGCGATTTCGTCCAGCAGGCCGGGCAGCGTCGTGCTGCCGGGGCGGTCCTTGTCGCTCACCCAGACCACCGCGTCGAAGTGGACCGGGCCGGCATCGCCCAGGCAGCGGATGGCCACCTCGCGGGCCAGGCTCGTCTTGCCCATGCCGCCCAGGCTGGCGATCAGCACCAGCGCCGACCGCTGGGCCAGGCCGTCCACCACGTCGGCATAGGCTTGTGCGCGCATGACGAACTGGCTATAGGTGGGCGCGGGCAGGTTCTGGTAGATGCGCGCGGGGCGGGCCTGCGGGGTGGCCGGCGGACATAGTTGCTCCAGCAGGCGCTCCGCGGTGGGGTAGCGGGCGGCGTGTAGAAAGGCGTGCAGCCAGTCGCGGTTCAGGTGGCCGCGCTTGACCGCCGCCTCGGCCAGGATCGCCACGGTGCGCGTTTCGGGCGGGATGTGCCCGGCCTTGTAGCGCTGAATGGATGTGGCCGCCACGCCGATCTGCCGGCCCAGCTCGTCTTCCACGATGGGTGCGGTCTTGCCTTCGCACGCTGCGACACTGCTTAACCCGGCCTTCAGCAACCGCCCGAATGTCTCGCTCTGCACACCGCTTCCCCTTGTTGCGCCCAGGTTGCAATCGACCTCATCATTATAGTCCATTCTCGTGCGGGATGTCCCGCACCGGGCGCGGAAACTTCCGCGCGGAATCTTCCGCGCCGGGTGCCGCGCCCTTCCGCAGCCGGTGGTGGTGTAATGAAAGCGGGCGCGCTTCGGCTTTTGTGTGGCGTATCGCGCCGTCAGGAGGGCAGAGCCAATGGAAAGTGTGCTGAGCGGGATGTGTTTGCTGTTGCTGTTGCTGGGCGGGGCAGTGCTCTGGTTGTTCGGGCTGGTCGTCCGCCTGGTGAATCGCGTCGCCACGCTCAGCGACGAGGTGGAGACCCTGCGCCGCGAGAGGGATCCGGCGGACCTGGGCTGCGGCGGGTTGCTGGCCGCCGGGGTGGTCCTGGTAGGAATCCTCGTCGTCGCCGGGGCGTGGCTGCGCTAGCGCCCCGGCGGTTTCTCGCGCCCCCTTCCGGGACATTTTGCCGGCCAATATCCGTCTAAAGTCGGTTGCCTACCGATTGTGAAATCATTATCATTATTAAGAACGATAGCGGACACATCGGTAACGGGTAAGCACCGACCGGCGTGGCACCGCTACGATGCTATTGACCTACATAGAAAAAGGAAAAGACACACTGCGATGAATACCGCTACTGGCACACAACTCGACCGGAAGGGCATTCTTGGCTTCCTGGCCGTGGCTTTCGGATTCACTTGGCTGATCGATCTGGTGCTTTTTGTGACCGGGCAGGGCATCACCGGCCCGTGGTCGCTGCCGCTGATTGCCGTATCGATGTTCGGTCCGGCCCTGGCGACTTTCGTGGTTACGCACTGGATCAGTCCGATCCGCAATATCCGCGTGGCGACCGGCCTGCGCCTGGGTGCGAAGGGCACCCGCTGGGGTTGGTACTATCTGCTGGCGACGGTCGGCATGCTCATTATCACCCTGGCCGGGCTGTTCCTGGCGGCGGCCGCCGGGGTCTATCACATGGACCTGACCAATTACTCGGCCTACCGGGCGGCGCTGGAGGCGGTGCCGGGCGCCGGGGCTGCACTGGCGGGCACGCCGCTGGGCGTGCTGGTCTGGGCGCAGATCCTCAGTCTGCCGCTCGCCTGCATCATCAACGCGCCGGTGATCTTCGGCGAGGAGTACGGGTGGCGCGGCTACCTGCTGCCCGCGCTGCTGCCGCTAGGCCAGTGGCCGGCGCTGATCCTGCAGGGCCTGATCTGGGGCTTCTGGCACGCGCCGCTCATCCTGATGGGCTATAACTATCCGGGCCACCCCTTCCTGGGCGTGATCATGATGATGCTCGCCACCACGGTCGTCGGCATTCTGATCGGCTGGACGCGGCTGGCGACCGGCAGCGTCTGGCCCGCGGTGCTGGCCCACGCGCTGATCAACGGCGGCGCGCAGATCCCGATGCTGCTGTCTCAGGCCGGCACGCCGGTGGACATGCTGCATATCTCGATGCTCGGCTGGAGCGGCATGGTGGTGGAGTTAGTCGCCATCGGGATCCTGGTCCTGCTGCGGCGCCTGCCCGTGCGCAATGCGCCCGACCTGGCCGAGCCCGCGATCCCGGCTGATGCCGGCGTGCCGACCGCCCGCACGGCGACGGCATAACCGCCACAAAATGGCCTGGCGACAGGGCACCCAGCACCCGCTGCGTGCCCTGTCCTGTGCCTGCCGGCGTACGGCGATTGTCGCGCCGGGCTAATGCTGGTATCATGGGAACACGGATTGGTGTTTGAGGAATGCCGCATGGAACTTAAGAAAAGTGACCAGATTCTTCATCCGGTGCGCTTACAGATCCTGCTGACGCTCGGCAGGAACGCGTTGACCACGCATGAGATCGCCGACCGGCTGCCCGACGTGCCCAAGTCGTCGATTTACCGGCACCTCAAGGTGTTGCTCGACGGCGGCATCATCCAGGTGGCGGCTACGCGCCCGGTCAAGGGCATCGAGGAGAAGGTCTACGCCATGCCCGCGCCCGCGCATGTCGGGCCGGACGACCTGGCGAGCGTGAGCGCGGACGAGCATCTGCGCTACTTCACCACCTATGTGACCGCCCTGTTGCAGCAGTTCGCCGCCTACCTGGCCGCGACGCCCGCGCCCGATCTGCTGTCCGACCGCGTCGGCTACAGCGAGACCCATGTGTACGCCACGGACGAGGAAATGGACACCTTTCTGCGCCGGCTCGGCGAAATCGCGGCGCCGCTGCTGCAAAATCCGCCCGGCGACGGGCGTCGCCTGCGCAAACTGGCGATCATTATGCACCCGCTGCCCGATGCGGACGGCGTGGAGAACCCCGCGTTGAACGGCAAGGACGATACAGCGGATGCCTAGCGGGCTGCCCGCCCCGCCGCTGCCGGGCCGGCGCATCGTCGTGCTGGGTTCGACCGGATCGGGCAAGACGACCCTGGCCGCCACGCTGGCCCGGCGGCTGGGCGTGCCCCATGTCGAGATGGACGCCCTGCACTGGGATCCGGGCTGGACCGAGGCGCCGCTCGATGTGTTCCGCGAACGCCTGGCCTGCGCCCTGGCCGGCGATGCCTGGGTGGTCGACGGCAACTACAGCAAAGTCCGCGATATTGCCTGGGGCCGCGCCGACACGCTGGTCTGGCTCGACTACCCGCTCTCCCTCATCCTCTGGCGCCTGGTGCGGCGCACGACCGCGCGCGTCGTCACCCGCGTGGAGCTATGGAACGGCAACCGGGAGTCGTTGCGTGGCGCCTTCTTCTCGCGCGACTCGCTGTTCGTCTGGGCGCTCCAGACCTACCGGCGGCGGCGCATTGAGTACACCACGCTCCCCAGGCAGCCCGAATACGCCCACCTGCAGATGATCCGCCTCCCATCCCCCACCGCCACGCGCCGCTGGCTGGCCCGCATCCCCGCGCCTTCACCGCAGGACCGCGCGACGATCCCCAGTTAGCGAACCCGCCGCACCGGCGAGAATAAGTCTTTCGGCCTATTGACGGCGGGAATACGCCTGTGTAGAATAGGCTTATCACGCGCCATATACTCGTTGGATGAGTGGCGGACTCTAAACCCGCCTGCAGCGAGTTCGATTCTCGCATGGCGCACCGGCAAGGAGTTTCCCATGTGGTAGGTACTGCGTCAACAAACTAGAGGTCCCCCGGTTGTATCTCCCTGGCAGGTGCCCGCCTGCCGCTGTTGTCGTCCTTGACCCTCAACTCTATGGAGATACAACTGATGAATAGGTTGCCGCGGGCCGTGACGGCCCAGTTTTTCCCTGATCCTGAATCGTATACCGCGTTGCGCCGGCAGTGGCGGCTGTTGCTGACCGCTGACCGCAGGCACGAGCTTACGGCTGCGCACCATCTTCTGTACCTGGCCCTGCTGGGCAAGGATTGGCGGCGGGGATTCACCCCGATCACCAATGCGCGGAAGCTGGAGAACGGCGCCTTTACCGGGTGGGCGCTGTTCCGGGCGTTCGGCAGCATCGCCTGGGTGGGCGACGAGCCGGCGTTGCTCGCGCCCTTCGCCGGGACGGTGACGCCGGGGATGCTGCTGAGCCTGCGTGCCCTGCTGCCCCCGGCGAGTCCTTATGCCTGCCGCCCGGAGGATTTCGCGGCGGGCTTCCCCTGGGACGCCTACACGGTGCCCGAGGCGTTGGCCGCCGCGCCGCAGCCCGAGGATCTTTCCCGTGGCTGATACGTAGATTGCCCCCCGCTACATCTACGTGCTGGTCCGCACGGATATTCCGCTCGCCGGCCAGATCGTCCAGGTGGGCCATGCGTGCGTCGAGGCGGGCCACCGCTTCGATCAGCCTGCCGACCCCTGCCACCTGGTAGTCCTCAGCGTTCCCACCGCGCACCATCTGCGCGCGGCGCTGTACCGCGTTGGTCGGGCCGGGATCCGCTGCGCCGTCTTCCACGAACCCGACGACCAACTGGGCGATACCGCCGCCTGTACCGAGCCGATCAGCGGCGCCTACCGGCGCGTCTTCCGCCGCTTCCCGCTCTGGTCCGGCGATACGCTCTCCTCCGCGCGCGGTCCACCGGTGCGCTGACCGCGTGCTGTCACACTCCGACCTGTTAGCTCGTCTTCTGTCCGAACGCGGCACACGCCGCGCCGGTTTCCACTCCGGCGCGGCACTCTTGCCGCTAAAACAAGAAGCTACCACAGGCATTGAGGACGGCTAACGATGAACCTGAATTACACGCGCGTCGGGCACGGCGAACCTTTGTTGTTGCTGCATGGCACCGGCAGCCACTGGCCGGTCTGGCTGCCGGTGCTGGATCGGCTGGCGCAAGACTATGATGTGATCGCGGTGGATCTGCCCGGCCACGGCGGATCCCCGGCCCTGGGCGCCGGCGACCCACCGCCCACCGCCGCGGGATTCGCCCACGTGCTCCGCACCTTTCTGGATGAGTTAGGGGTCGCTACGCCGCATATCGCCGGGAACTCCATGGGCGGCTGGACGGCGCTGGAGATGGCTAAGCTGGGACACGCGCGATCCGTGACGGCGCTGTGCCCGGCAGGGCTGTGGCGCAACCAGACTCCGCGTTATTCTTATGCCTCTCTGTGGGTCAGCTATTACCTGGCCGGGTTGGTACGCCCCATCGTGCGGCCCTTGACTGCCACCGCTGTGGGACGGACGCTGATCCTCGGGCAGGTGATGGCGCGGCCCTGGCAAATGTCCGCGGACGCCGCAGCGGCGACGGTCGCCAATCTAGTCCAGTCGCCTGGCTTCAAGGCGCATCTACGCGCGACGGCATCCGCGCGGTTCCGCGGCGGGCAGGCCATTACCGTGCCGGTAACGGTGGCCTGGGGCGAGAAAGACCGTCTGTTGATCCCCTCGCAGACCCATTTCCGTGGCGAACTGCCGGCCCACACGCGCTGGGTTACGCTCCGCGGGTGCGGCCACGTGCCGATGTCCGACGACCCCGCGCAGGTGGTCCGAGTCATCCGCATGGGGAGCCGGGTCTCACAACTCTGCGCGTCTTGAGGTCATGGTCTATCCCGCGCGGTCCGCCGGTGCGTGAGCCGCTTGCTGTCACAGCGGCAAGGGCCATCTCGTCTTGTATACGAACCGGGCACGCGCGGCGGCCTGGCGGGAGCCGGTGTCGCGCGTGGCCCGCATTCATGGTGCCCGGTCGGGTGGATGCCCGCGGTACTGCATCATCGCGATGGGCTGGCGGAGGAGGGTGGAGAGCAGGCGCGAGACGCCGAACTTGGGCTGGAGGCTGCGCGGTAGATCGCGCCAGCGCACCGGGACGAAGCCGTAGCGGCGGTAGAGCGCGGCCAGTTCGCCCCGGCATTCGAGGTAGAGCGGGGCGTCGGCGGCCTGGATCAGGTGGGCGATGAGCAGGGCGCCCAGGTGCCGGCCCCGCCACTCGGGGCGGACGACCAGGCTGCCCAACTCCTGCGCGCCCGCAAAGCGGCGTAGTTGCCCGCAGGCCACGATCTGCCCGTCGCACTCGACGACGCGGAACTGCCGGTAGCGTAACTGCGTAGGGTCCAGGCCCTCGCTGCGCACCAGCGCGCGGATGGCCGGCATATCGGCCTCGCGCGCCGCCCGCAGCACACATCCGGCGGGCAAGGCTTCGTCGCCTGTGCTCATAGCCGCTCCTTGTAGCCGTCGGCTACTAGCCATGTGCTACGCACCGCTGTGCGAGCAGCCGTCAGCACTCGTCGTACTGACCACTGACCACCGACCATTCGTCACCCCTCGGCGTGTTCGGCCATCCAGGCGCGGGCGAGATCTGTCGCGGTGGCGACATCGTCCTGGGCGAGTTGCCCGTCGAGGACCAGGTTGAGCAGGTAGTCTTTCAGCGGGCGGATCCAGGGGCCGGGCGGGCGGTCGAACAGCGCCATGAGGTCGTTGCCGTCGAGCGGACTCTTGATCTTGGCGACTTCTTCTTGCGCCTCGATGGCGGCGCAGCGGGCCATCAGCGCGTCGACCCGCGCGGCGGCGGCGGCGATGCGGCGCGGATTGGCGCTGGTCACGTCGGCGCGGGCCAGGGCGATCAGCCGGTCGGTCACGGGCGCCGACTCGCGGATGAAGCGCCGCACGGCGCCGTCGGTCCAACTGTCGTCGTAGAGACCGATGCGCAGGTGCTGGGCGACCAGTTGCTCGACCTGGGCGATCACATCCTGCGGCTGGCGCAGGCGGGTCAGGATCTCGCGGGCCATGTGCGCGCCGATCACCTCATGGCCGAAGAAGTGGACCTCGCCGTCCTGCACGCTGAAGGTGCGCGGCTTGGCGATATCGTGCAGCAAGGCGGCCCAGCGCAGGATCAGGTCGGGGTGAGCCGGGTCGTCCGCCTGCGCGGCGCGGTCCACGACCTGGAGGGTGTGCTCGTACACGTCTTTGTAGTGGTAGGGCCCCTGGGCCATGCCGTGCATCGGCGTGATTTCGGGGATCACCTGGGCCAGCAGGCCCAACTCGTCGAGCAGGCGGATGCCGGGCGAGGGCCGAAGCGCCAGCAGAATGCGGTTCATCTCGGTGGCCTTGCGCTCCCAGGCCACGCTCGCCAGCAAGGGGGCCTGCGCGGTGGCGGCCAGGCGCGTCTCCGGGTCCAGTTGCCCGCCGATCTGCAGCGCCAGGCGCACGGCGCGCAGCATCCGCAGGGGATCCTCGGCGAAGCGGGCCGCCGGGTCGCCCACGCCGCGCACGACTCGCGCGGCCAGGTCGGCCCGGCCGTCGAAGGGGTCGTAGAGCGTGCCGGTCGCCAGGTCGTAGGCCAGCGCGTTCATCGTGAAGTCGCGGTAGGCCAGGTCGGCATAGAGGTCGGGCGGAGTCGGGTCGCCCGGCGGCGGCACGGGCGGCGGCCCGCCGTCCGGCGGTGTGCGGAAGGTGGTGATCTCGTAGCTGTGCTCGCCCGCGATGACGCCGACGGTGCCGAACTTTTCGCCCACGGCGTAGATCGTCTGGGGGCGGGCCTTGGCCGCCAGCCGCTTGACGGTCTCGACCGGCGCATCGGTCGCCAGGTCCATGTCGCCGGGCGCATGCCCGGCCAGCACGTCGCGCACGACGCCGCCGACCAGGTACAGCCGGTGCCCCGCCGCGGCAAAGCGCTCGGCCAGGCGATCCAGAAATGGGTTGTGGAGTTGGTTTCGGTCCATGACGAGTGGTCAGTAGTCGGTGGTCAGTGGTCAGTGATCAGTAACCGGTAACGCTTGTCACTCTGAGCGCAGCGAAGAGTCCCGGCGCTTGTCCCTACTGGACGGAGATTCTTCACTGTGCTCAGAATGACGGATCTTGCTACGTCTTGTCACTCTGAGCGCAGCGAAGAGTCTCGGCGCTTGTCCCTACTGGACGGAGATTCTTCACTGCGCTCAGAATGACGGTTGCCGGTTGGCCGGCTGGTCAGTGCCGTATCAGCGTTTGGCCTGCTTGCGGCGGCGGCGGGCCGTGCGGCGGGATCGCGGCGGCGCGGCGGGCGGGTCTTGCGGCGGCGGGTTGCCCTCCGCAGTGTGCGGGGCGATGGGCAACTCGACTTTCGGCGCGTTCTTGTTCAGCAAGGACGCCGCCGCCGATGTGAAGCTGCGTACTTCCCGTTTGATCCAATCCTCGTGCATGATTCTGGTCCTTTACATAATATCTCAGTGCTGTTCGCCGAACAGGGCACGGCCCAGGCGTACCATCGTCGCACCTTCCAGAATAGCGGCCTCGAAATCGTCGCTCATGCCCATGCTTAGCTCAGACCATGCCACGTCCGGGTGCTCCGCCTGGAGCCGGTCGCGCAGTTCGCGCACAGCGGCGAACTGCCGGCGCAGCGCGGCTTCGTCCAGGCCCGGCGCGGCAATGGTCATCAGCCCGCGCGGGGCCAGGTGCGGGCAGGCCCGCAACGCATCGACCAGGGCGGGCACATCGGCGGGCGCTGCGCCGGTCTTGGCCGCCTCGCCGCTGATGTTGACCTCGATCAGCACCGGCAGGGGCGGGCGGTCCGGTGCGTCCATGGCCCGGTGGCGCTCCAGGTCGGCCACCAGGTCGAGCCGGTCCACCGACTGGATGGTATCGAAGAAGGCGGCGGCGCGGCGGGCCTTGTTGCGCTGCAACGTGCCGATGAGATGCAGGGTCAGGCCGGTGCGCGGGATGAGTGCCTCGCCGTCGGGCGAGTGTGCCCCCCCGGCAGGGCCGCCCGGCGGCGCGAACTTCGCCAGCGCCTCCTGCACGCGGTTCTCGCCGAAGTCGCGCACCCCCAGCGCGATGGCCTCGGCGATGCGCGTGATCGGCTGGGTCTTGGTCACCGCGATCAGCGTCACCGTGGCCGGGTCGCGGCCCGCGCGCTCGGCGGCACGGGCGATGCGCTCGCGGATGGCGGCCAGGGCCGCGGCCGGCGTCTCGGGCGGGGCCGTCACCGGGCTATGCCTCCGGCAAGCCGAGGAAGGCCACGAAGCGCCCGGCCCGGCCTTGCTCGGCGCGGTGCGAGTAGAACAACCCGGTCGTCTCAGCGGTGCAGATGCCGTCGATGGCGATGTTCTCCGGCGCCAGCCCGGCCAGCAATAGCGCGCGCCGGTTGGCCTGCCAGAGGTCCAGGAAGGGCTTCTCGTCGGACTCCGGCTCGCTGCGCGGTAGATCCTGCTGGTCCTTCCAGGCGGGGCGGCGGCGGCTCCAGACCAGCAGCGGCGGCTCGCCGTGCCACTCGTCGTCGGCGCCGGGATAGGCGTCGCGGATGGCCTCGACCACCTCGCCGCCCACGTCGTAGCAGCATGGCCCGATGCTCGGCCCGATGACGGCGACCAGGCGCGCCGGGTCGCTGCCGTAGGCGCGGGCCATAATCTGCACCGTGGTCTCGGCGATGCGCCCCGCCGTGCCCTTCCAGCCTGCGTGGGCCAGCCCCACGGCGGGCGTCACCGGGTCGTAGACGAAAACGGGCACGCAGTCGGCGGAGCCGGTGAGCAGCAGCAGCCCCGGCGTGCGGGTGATCAGCCCGTCGGCGCCCGCGATGCCGCGCTGCCCGGCCAGGGTGCCCAGGCCCGCATCGGCCTCCGTCACCGCGATGACCTCCATGCCGTGGATCTGTTCCGGCGCCACCATGCGCGTGGCCGGAACGCCGACTGTGGCGGCAAAGGCGGCCCAGTTGGCGTCGGCGCGGGCCGGGTCGGCGCCGCGCCGCTTCAGGTTCCAGTCGCCTGCGGGGCCCCATGGGCCAGCGGGGCGCCGGCGCGTAGTGCAGCCCTGCACCAGATCGGGGTACGCGGCGAACCCGGCTAGGAGATAGATGGGCGGGACGGGCGGGTTAATGGATGCGTCCGTCGCGCTCAGTGCCATCGGCCGGTTCTTCCTCAAACTCGTCGATCAGGTCGTCCTCGTCCTCGAACTCGTCGTAGTTGGAGACGAACTCGTGCTGCTCCAGGCGCGGGTAGTAGACCTCGATGCCGTACTCTGCCGACACGCCCAGCGGCTCGCTGACCTCGTCGAGGATCTCGTCGATGAGGTCGGTGCGCTGGTCGGCGTTCAGGCGCCCAGCGTACTCGGCCCAGACCAGCAGCGTGCCGACAATCTGGTCTTCCACATAATGCACGTCGAGCTTGCCGATGTTCATCGGCTCCTCGTTCTCGTCCTTCACATCGGCGTCGAAGATCGAGATCTCCTCAGAGTGGGGCGTGCGGGCACTGCGGCGCAGCTTCAGGTTCATGGCGGTGGCTCCTTTACTGACCCGTGACGTAGCTCAAGATGAGCTGATCGATCACTTCTTCGACGGGGGCACGGTCGTCGGTGAAGACGGGGTGCCCGGCGGCATCGGCGGGCGTGAACTCACGCATCTTCCCAATGTTCGGATCCAACGAGACCGCGAAGACCTGTTGGAGCAGCGGCTGGTGGATGGTGGCGGCGTTGGCCTGGAAGTGGGCCAGCCCGTCGCCCTGCATGCTGCCGATGACCATGGTGTTGCCGGTGCCCGCCACGTCGATGGTATAAACGTGGGGATAGACCGTGCGCATTGTCGCGGCAATCGCATCGACCAGGCGATAGTCGGTGGCCGTGCGCCCGGCGTTGATCATGACCACACCGTTCGGCTCCAGCTTATCGCGCACTTCCTCGAAGAACTCGCGCGTCGTCAGGTGGAACGGGATGTACGGCTGGCGGTAGGCGTCGATGCCGATGATGCTGTACTTCTTGTCGGTGGTGCGCAGATAGGCCCGCGCATCCTGGATGATGTTGTTGACGTTCGGCTCGTCCAGGTGGAAATACTGCCGGCCCATCTGGACCACCGCCGGGTCGATCTCGACGTTGTCGACCGGCCTGGGGCCGTACACGTCGGTGAACAGGCCTGCCGCCGTGCCCGCCGCCGAGCCGAGCATGAGCATGTTATGCACGTCATCGGGGCGCATATCGGCGTTGACGTAGGGCGCCACCAGCCAGTAGTCCCAGGGGCCGCCCGTCAACGGATGCGACTGATCGGCGCGATAGACGCTATGGATGGCGTGGCCCTCGTTGAGCACCAGGTGAATATCGCCGTTCTTTTGCTGCACGACCTGGATGTAGTTATAGACCGACTCCTGCTCGGCCAGCAGCGTGCCGTAGGGCGGCGGCTTGATCAGGCCGCTCGGCGGCAGCAGGAAGAGGGCGACCACGGCCAGCACGGCCACGGCCACGACTCGTGCCCCGGCGTGCCGTGTCACCAGCAGGCCCAGCGTCGCGACGATGAGCAGGGCGCCCGCGCCCAGGTAGAGCGTGCGCGCGCTGCCGATGGTGGGCAGCAGGAAAAAGGCCGGGACCAGCGTGCCCAGGAGACTGCCCAGCGTGGACAGCGCGTAGACCGATCCCGCCGTCTCGCCCGCGGCGTCCACCTGGCTCATACGCAGGCGGATGGCGAACGGCGAGATGCAGCCGAGCAGGATCATCGGGATGGCGAACAGGGCGATGACCCCGGCCAGCGAACCGTAGAACAGGCTGACCGAGACCTCGGCGAAGGCTTCCAGCGACCAGGAGAGGATGGGCCGGGCCAGCAGCGGGATCACGGCGGCGGCGAGGCCCGCGGCGGCCACCATGCCGTAGAGCACGCTGGTGCGCGGGTAGCGGTCGGCCAGCCGCCCGCCCAGGTAGTAGCCCACCGTCAGGTAGATCATCACCAGGCCGATCAGGTTGGCCCAGATGAAGAGCGAGCTACCGAAATAGGGCCGCAGCAACTGCGAGGCGGTCATTTCCAGCCCCATCGTCACCATGCCGCCGACAAACACCACGGCGGACAGCACCCACACGCCGCCGATCTGCGCTTCCGCCGCGCGCACGGCCCGCGCGGGAGCGGCGGCGCGTTCTGCTGCCGCAGGCGTAGCGGTCTGGACAGCGCGCTCGGGCACGGGCGCGGCGCCGCGGACGCTCAGCAGGCCCGCCCCCGCCGTCAGCACCACCACGGCGGCGGTCACGAACAGCGTTTGCGCGATGCCTAGATACGGCAGCAGCACGAAGACCGGCACGAAGGTGCCCAGGATGCTGCCCAGCGTGGACAGAGCGTAGACCGACCCGGCGGTATTGCCGGAGGCGTCCACCTCGCGCATGCGCAGCCGGATGGCGAACGGCGACACCGCGCCCAGCAGCGTCACCGGCACCAGGAACAGCAGCACAATGCCCAGGATCGCGCCGTAGGTCGTGCCGGTGATGGGGTCGGGGAAGTTCGAGGCCCAGTCGAGCACGGGCACCGCCACCAGCGGCAGGAGGCCGATCCAGGCCCCGGCGGCGACGATCATGCCGTAGAGCAGCCGGGGCGAGGGATAGCGGTCGGCCAGGCGCCCGCCCAGGGTGTAGCCCGCGGTGAGGTAGATCATGACCAGGCCGATCAACTGGGCCCAGATGAACAGCGAGCTACCGAATCGCGGGGCGAGCAGGCGCGAGGCCGTCATTTCGAGGGCCATGTCGCTCATGCCGGCGACCAGCACGGCCAGCAGCAGCGGCCCCACGCGCACGCGGACGGCCCGGCTGACCGCCCCGGCGAGTGCCTCGCTGCGGGGGGTGCGTTCAGTTACAGGATTGGTAATTGCTTCGGCCAAGACAGTCGGGTGCTCCTCTAGTCCGCATATAGGTGGGCGTCCCGCCCGTCGCGGCGCGGTTCCATTATACTAGAATACCGGGGACCCGGCAACGCTTGACAGGGCCGGCGCATGGTGGTATGCTGGAACCACGGCGCAGGTGCTGTGCCGCTATAGCATAACCGCGTGGAAGAGGACGAGTAACGCCGGCGGCGCGCCAGAGAGACAGGGCCATCGACTGCAAGCCCGGTTCGCTGTCCGCCCGCGTGAATACCCCCTCGGAGCAGGCGCCTGGAAAGCCCTTTGGCAAGTATAGGCGACCCGGCCGGCCCCGTTATCGGCCTGTTGAGAGCGTCCGCGCCTTGCCCTGGGCAAGCCCGGCGGCGCTGAACGTGGGTGGAACCGCGAGTGACAACCTCGCCCCATTGCTGGGGGCGGGGTTTTTTTGTTGCCCGTGCGCAACCATCCCATCACCGGCCCGCGCAGGGCCGGATCATCAAGGAGGGCTACCGATGGCTCTGTATGGATCGCAACCTGTCGAGCAGGATATCGTGCTGTTGGGCGCGCCGGCCTGGCCGCTGCCCGGCGGGGACGACGCGGACGACTGGCCGGGCGTCGCGGGCGGCTGCCATGCGTTGCGCCCCGCGCCGGACGAGGCCGCGCCCGTGGTGCAAGCGGCGGAGGACGAGGACTGGGGCTACGGCAACGAAGCCTGTTAGCCGGTGCGGCATCTCCGGTGGCGGCAACGCCGGCGCCGCCGGGAGAACCGGCTGCCCTTTACGGCAGTCACAGATGAGGAAGGGAGGTGGTGACGATGGACGATACGGAAGGCTCAACTAACGGAGGAGATCGCCCGCGGACCGTGATCGGCTGTGATGGGCTGCGCTCTCGCCCGGTCGCGTGCGCCTGAGCGCGGCGCGGCGGGCGGCAGCGTGCCCACCACATGACTAGATCGCGGATCAGGTCGCGGGCGGCGGCGTCGGCGCCCCGCCCGCGGGAGGCGGGATGACGGGGCCGGCGCCCGCATTATCGCGCCCCGCCCCGGAGCGGGCAAGCCAACCCGGCTCCAACTGATCGCGGACTCGCTCCAGCGAGGCCTCGATCCCTTTCAGCGTCTGTCGCACATCGTAGTCCTCAGTGTGATAGATTTCCTCGCGCAGGCTGGAATAGTACGAGTCGATGGCGATTTTGAGCGCCTCTGCGTCGGTATCATTCAGGTTCAATTGCATCGACAAAACCTCCTTATCGCTGGGCACACAACACCATTGTTCAGGCCGTTTACCACTATCATAGCATATCGGGTGCCGCCAGATAACGAGTTTGCGGATTGGCATCCGGCGTCACGCGCCCGCCATCACACCGGGCGCATCCGGATCCCAGAGCAGCGTTGCCAGTTCCTCCAGGCTCGTGATCCGGCGGGCGGCCGGCAGGGCGCGAAACAGATCCGTTAGCACGTCGAACTGATGGAGCAGGGTCATACTCATGGCGCGACGGATCCAGCGGGCATCCCCGGTCGCCCCGCCGCCGTAGGCGGTGCGCCAGGCGCGCAGCAGGGCTTTGTCGGCGTGGAACAGGCCCAGGTGCAGGGCGGGTAGCTCATAGGCCGGGTCGCCCACCTGCGCGTCGCCGAAGTCGATGAGGCCGGTTGGCCGCCAGTGGCCGGCGCGGAAGTCGCCCAGGACATGGTCGGCGTTCAAGTCGCAGTGCAGCAGGCAGGGCGGGACGGCCGGATCGACCAGATCGGCGAGGGGCGGCAGATAGGCGTCGATCTGATCGATGAGCCGGGCGGGTAAGGTGCCCCAGGCGCGCTGATCGGCCACGCAGGCGCGGCGGCGGGCGGCCAGGAAGTCGAGAAACGGCTCCCAGCGCGCGGGAAGAGCGGGTGTGCCCGGCCAGGACGTGCCGTGCAGCCCGCGGCATACGCCGCCTAGGAACGTGGCAAGCGCCAGCTTGTCCGCATACGCTACGCCCGCCGCCGCTTCGCCATAGCTCACGCCCGGCACCACCGTGGTCACGATGTAGGGCCAGGGCCAGCCGTCTCCGGTGGGGAACAGATCGCCCTGGGCGACGAGCGCGGGCACGGGCAGGCCAGGGTGCGCGGCAAACCAGCCGTAGAGATCGCGCTCGGCGGCGAAGCTGGTCGCGCCGCCGAACAGGTCGGTGTAGAGCTTGACGGCGTAGCGACTGTCCACCAGGAAGACAGCATTCGTCCCCGGCAGGCCCGCGCGGATCGCGCCGCATGGCCCCAGGCCCTGGCGGGCGCACACGGCCTCGACATACGGGCGCCAGTAGGCGGCGTCGGTGAACCGCCCGGCATATTCGGCACGCGAACGGAAGACCGGCCTTTCCATCGGTTCGCGCGCGCCCGGACTACTCGACTTCGGGCGCGTGGCTGCCGGGGCGCTCGCTGGGCCGCACGATGTGCAGGTGGGGCGGCTCCGCCGGGGTGCTTTCGACGCGCGGCATCTGCTCGACGTGGGTGTGCAGATAGCGCAGCACCACCGGGTCGATGCGCGCGTCCGCCTGCAGCCGATCTTCGAGGTTCTCCCGGTTGGCGAAGGCGGTAAACGCCTCCTGGGTGACCGGGTCGTACGCCTCGCCGGCGGGCAGGGTAGGTAGGTAGCCGCCGTCGTGCAGCAGCCGGCGCACCTCGTCCAGTGTGGCCCCACTCAGCGGCAGCAGCTTGGCCGGGTCGGTGGGCTGGAAGTAGAGCTGGTGCAGGTCGAGGATGCGGCGCAGTTCGGCGATGGGGTAGGGGTGGTCGTCCACGCGCAGGTCGATGTAGCGGTCGTTGTAGCCCGCGTAGCCGCCTGCCGCGCGCACCACCAGTAGCGCCGC
Source organism: Chloroflexia bacterium (assembly GCA_035693165.1). GTDB lineage: Bacteria > Chloroflexota > Chloroflexia > QHBQ01 > JAICKM01 > JAICKM01. The sequence goes on from DASSGZ010000283.1 coordinate 20,139, forward strand.
CGATTGCATACCGCGGCTGTCGCCGCCCGCCGCCTGTCCCGCGGCCAGCGCGGCCACCAGGTGATCCGACAGCTCGCCCTCGCCGCCCATCTGCTGCTCCAGGAAGGTCTCGGCCATGGCGTCCACGGTCTCCTGGCTGACCAGGATGTTGCCCTGCGCGGCAAAGTGCGGCCCCGTGCGGCCCCCGGCCCAGGCGAAGCACTCGCTGCCGGTGAAGGTGGCGGCGCGGCCCTGGGCATCGACGATGCCCACTTGGCGCTGGGCACGGCCCTCGTCGTTGGCAACCAGCGCGTCGATCACGGCCTGGGGCTCCTGGCCTTGCGCCAGCCGATCGAACGCCGCCGGGCCATAGCTCGTGTTGGCCCACGCCTGGGTTGCCACCGCTCCGACGCCGGCGCGCGCCCACGGCACCACCGCGCCCACGGCCAGGAACTTGGACTGCACGGCCACGCCCAGGTCGCCGTTGCGCGGGTCATGGCCCACAATCGAGAAGGTCGCCACCCACGGCGTCCGCGGCGCCACCCAGATCCGCTTGCGGTCTCGCATCTGCTCGATCTCCTTATACGCGGCGTGTTGCACCATGCCGGTTCAAGAACCGTGCCCTGTCCCCCGAAGAGCCTGGTTCACGCCGCGGCCGGGCGGTCACGCCGGACCGCCCTACCTTTCTTCTCTCGTCTCCCGTCTCGAATCAGCATTCAGCACGCAGCACTCACTTGCTCCAGGCGGGCCAGGAGGCGTCGGAGAGGATGGCGGTCTGGCCGCTGCCGTCGGCGCGGACGCGGGCCAGGCCCTGCGGCTGCCAGCTCTTGCCGGCCTCGGTCGGGACCAGGGTGCCGGTCTCGTAGACGATCCACTGGCCGTCGGGCGCCCAGCCGGCGTTGTTGCCGGGCAGGAACAGTTCCTCGGAGCCGTCGGCGCGGGCGCGGATCGCCACGGCGGGCGCGCCGTCGCCGCCCTGCGCGCGATAGAGGATCAGCGAGGCGTCGGCGTTGAAGCGCGGCAAGGGCGCCTGCGCGTACTGGCCCAGGCGCGTGCCGTCCAGGCGCTTTTCGTTGCGATAGGGTTGGAAGTCGTCAGTAACGACATCTTGCAGGGCCAGGGCGCCGTTCAGCGTCTCGGTATAGAGGAGAGTGCGGTTGTCGATGGACCAGGTGGGTTCGCCGCCGTTCACGACCTTGGGGTCGCCCGCCGTCTGGTCCAGGGGCAGGATATGGATCGGTCCCTGCGGCCCGCTGACCGCGAGGCGGCGGCCGTCGCCGGCCCAGGAGGCCACATGCTCGAAAGTCGGCCCGCTGCGATAGCCGCCGTCGGCCAGCGCGGTCACGTGCTGCGGCGCGCCACCGGCCGCCGGGATGGCCCAGACGATCTCCGTGCCGTACTGGGCCGGATCTTCCGTGAAGTAGGCGATCTGCTGATCGTCGGGCGACCAGGACGGGCGTTGCAGGGGCGACATGTCGGCTTCGACCAGCGTGGTCTCCTGGCCGCTCGCCACGTCGAGCAGAACCAGCTTGCGCTCGCTCAGGTAGGCCACTTTGGTGCCGGCCCCGTTGGGCACGGGCGGCGAGGTGGCCTTGTTGGTGGACACGGCCTTCGCACCGCTGCCGTCGGGCGCCGCCGTCCAGAGCACGCCACCGCGCAGGAACCAGAGCCGCCCGGTGGCGGGCAGGGTCATCGGCGCGGGCGTGTCCGTGGGCACATTGGGATCGATGATCTTGGGCGTGCGCGTGGCCGAGCCGACGACGGGGGTCAGCGCCTCGGCGGGGGGCTTGGGCACATCGCAGCCGGCCAGCAGCCCGCCGAGGGCCAGCACGCCCAGCAGCAACATCTGCGTCAGCAACAGGGGATGGGACAGGCGACTCATGCCGGCACTCCTTCGCGTGTGTCCGCCAAGGATGGCAGCGGCTCTAAAACATAACCAACCCCGCCGTGGCCCAGGAAGACCCGGCGCAGGTTTTCGCGCCCGTAGGTGCGAGTGATCGCCTGGCCTTTGTGCGGGTGTGCCGCCGGGTCGTTCACCAGGAAATCGCCCGCCGCGTCCACGCCCGTCACCACCAGCAGATGCCCGTTGGTGCGCGGGATGGGCGCTTCGGGCAGTTCGCCCGGCTCGAAGGCCACGCTGATGATCACCGGGTGGCCTTTGTGCAGTTCGCGCTCCATCTCGCCCAGGGTGGCGAAATGGCGAACCACTGCTTGCACGCCGTGGCGCGCGGCGTAGGCTGTGTTGAACGGCCAGTTGCCGTAGATCTCCGCGCCGTGGTCGTAGACGCCCTGAGCCACTTCCTCGGTGGGCCGGTCGATGCCGTAGAACTGCAAGACCATGCTGACCGAGGTGGGGCTGCAAATGTCGTGGGCGATCTCCTCGCGCTCGACGAGTTGCGAGCGGGCGGGAACCGGCAGCGCCACCGGGCGGCCCAGCGGCGGATCGGCTTCTGCGCCGGCAGGCCGGCGGCGCCGGTGGACCGTGCTGGCCGCCAGCAAATAGACCGCCGGGGTGGCCGCGCCACCGTACAGCGTCACGCGCGCCTGGAACGCCGTGGCCTCAAAGCCTTTGGCGACGCGCAGGGTATCGACGGCGACCTCGACCGCGGGGTCGTCGGGCGGCGCGGCCTCGCCGCTGCGCGGTAAGGGCGTCGCGTCCGGGCCGGTCGTGCCCCAATGCCCCAGCCCGCGCCAGGCCGACCAGGTGCCCGCCTCGGGCTGATCGTCTACGGGGCTGTAATGCAGGCGGGCTTCCACGCGGATGGCCGTGCCGGGCGGGGTCTCGGCGTTCCACGACAGCACCAGTTCGGTAAAGGGGTCCGCCGCGCACTCGACCACGGCCAGTTCATAGCCGGCTTCGGTGAGGTAGCCGGGTGCGCCGTCCGGCGCCGCCACCTGGGGCAGCACCAACCGGCTGCGATTGATCCAGAACATGCTGATGGCTCCTTCAAGGCTCCTGCTGAGCAGTCGCGTCCAGTATAGCAAGCGCCCCGGCCTGTGGCAAGGCCGGATCGCCCCGCGTGGGCGGCCGGTTCGCCGAAGTGTCGCGCCTGCCGCCCGCCCCCGATCCGCCATTCGATACCTGTTCGAGAGGAACGCCATATTACTATAGAGAGGATGATCAATGCGGCAGTAGTCAAGAAGGGACCGGGAACCGATGATCCAATGGGCGGAGAGCGCGCCGCCGGCTGCGCTCCAGGGGTTGATGACCGATCTGCGGCAGACAATCCAGGCGGAATGTCCCGCGCTGACCGTGCGCGTCAGCTATGCGCCGTTCCAGAATATGGACGCCCTGGTCGAGATCCGCGGCGCGGGCGCCCGCGAGGCCGGGCTGGGCGCGTATCTCGACGCCACGCTCCAGGTGGCCGCGGCGCAGGGCTACACCGTCGCGCTGCTGATGCGCGAACCCGGCGGCGCGAGCGGTTAGTGCCGGCCCCTACAGCGGCGCGGGTGGCGGGCCGGGTTGGAATGTGTCCCTACACCGCATGGGGGTGGCCGGCGGGGGCGGGCATTTTTGCGCCCGACCCGCGCGATCGGGTATAATCGACTACTGCGGATCACCGCACGATGTTATCCGTATCTAGCGTCCCTGGAGTAACCACCTTTGACCGTTCTCGCGCGGCAGCGTAACAAGATCCTGGGTTCCGTCGCATTCGCGATCCTCGTTTACGCCATCTTCCTCGGCCTCAACGACTACAACAAGCTGTCGCAGGTGCTGCGCAGCTTCACCTGGGGCCTGTTGCCGATCATCCTGGCCTTCAGCCTGTTCAACTATGCGCTGCGCTTCCTCAAGTGGCATTTCTATCTGCACCTGGTGGGCGTGCGCACGATTGGCTGGCTCGATAGCCTGATCATCTTCTTCAGCGGGTTCAGCATGACCATCACGCCGGGCAAGGCGGGCGAGTGGCTGAAGTCGCTGCTGGTCAAGCAGGTGGCCGGCACACCGGTGGCGACCACCGCGCCGATCATCCTGGCCGAGCGCATGACCGACGGCCTGGCGATGCTGCTGCTGGCCGGGGTGGGGCTGTTCCTGTTCGATAACCCGCTGGTGCGCTGGTTCATGGTGCTGGTGGTGGTCCTGGCCGTGATCGCGACGGCCCTGGTGCAGAACCGGGCGCTGGCCCGCCGGGTGGGCGCGCTGATGCAACGGGTGCAGTTTCTCGACAAGCGGGTGGACCATCTACGGGCGTTCTATAACAGCGCCTACGAGCTGCTGCGCGTGCGCAACCTGCTGCTGGCAATCGCCATCGGCTTCATCTCCTGGTCGGGCGAATGCATCGCGCTGTTCCTGATCCTCACCGGCATGGGCATTCCCGCCTCGTGGGAGTTGCTGGTGCTGGCTTCGTTCGCCATGGGCACGGCCACGCTGGTCGGGTCGGTGCTGCTGCTGCCGGGCGGCCTGGGCGCCACCGAGGGCAGCATCGAGGGCCTGCTCGTCTTCTTCGGCCAGTCGCCCTGGCTGCCCGCAGGCGTCATCTCCACCACGGTGGGCACCGCGGCCACGTTGCTGATCCGGTTTGCCACGCTCTGGTTCGGGGTGGCGATCGGCTTCGTCGCCCTGGGGATTGCCCAGGTGCGCTTTGGCCGGCTCACGGTGCCCGATGCGACCGGGCCGGCGACCCCGGACGCGGAGCGCGAGGCGGTCGGGGCCTCGCGGTGAGTCGCGCCGTCTCCTGGGCCTGGGCGGCGGCCTGCCTGCTGGCTGCCGGGCTGGTGCTGGTCGCCTGTGGCAACAGCAACGCCCTGCTGAGCGGGGTCGGCGCGAACCCCGCCACGGTGCGGCCCACCGGGCTGCATCCCACCGAGCCGATCCAGCTTGCCTATACGCTGGGCCGCCCGGCCACCGTGACGTTACATATCCAGGGTGGCCCCGACAACGCCGACCTGGTGCTGCGTCCCGCCGAGCAACTCGCCGCGGGCCCCCATTTTGTCCTGTTCGACGGCGTGGTGCCCGTCGCGGCCACGCCCGGCGCCACGGCCACGCCGGTGGCGCGCGTGCTGCCCGACGGCAGTTACCGCTTCACCGTCAGCGTGGACGACGGCGGCGCGCGGCAGGAAAGCAGCGCCCCGTTCACGATCCAGGGCGCGCAGACCACCGCGCCGGGCCTGGAGAACCTCCAGGTCTACCCCGCTACGATCTCGCCCAACAGCGACGCCATCGACGACGTGGCCCAGATCACCTACCGCCTCGCCCAGACCAGCACCACGTCCGTGACTTTGCAGGGGGCGGGCGGCCAGACCGTGACCGTGCTGGCCCCGGCGGAACAACCGGCAGGCGAGCAGACCGTGCCCTTCAACGGCACCGACCTGCTGGGCAAATCGGTCCCGGCGGGGCCGTACACCGTGACCGTGCGTACCACCGACCTGGCGGGCAACGCCGTGGAAGCGCGCCGCCCGCTTACCGTCACCGACGCCGGGCAGCCGAGCATCGCCCTGCTCTCAGTGAAGATCGAGCCACCGCAGCTCATGCTGGGCGGCAAGTTGCACGTGCATATGGTCGTGCAGAACACCGGCCAGGTGCCGCTGCGCACGCAAGGCCCCGACTCCGGCTATACCTACACCACCAACGACTCGTATTCGAGCATCGAGGGCGGGCGTTACACCGATCAGGCGGGCCTCTGGCGGGTCGGGTTGGACTGGGAAGGCAACGCGGGCGGCGCGCCCTACCGCTACCCCTTCCGCTGGGGCTTCGGCCACACCCTGGCCCCCGGCGAGACGGCCACTATCGATGGCTACGTGACTATCCTCAAGCGCGAGCAGACGATGTGGTTCTATGCCGGCGTGTTGCAGGAGGGCGTGCGCATCGCCCTGGACGGTCTGGGCCGCACGCCTATCAGCGTAAGCTGGTAGATCCGGCCTCTTGTGCGGTGTAAGGGCCGCCTGCAATCCGGCCCGCTCGCGCTTTCGCGTGATTTGGCGATGTAGGGGCCGGTTTCAAACCGGCCCGCGCCCGCGCTTCCGCTATTTCCCGCCCGGCGCCGATAAGGGATAGCGGCGGGCGGGCATGACAGGAAGGGAGAGAAGCGCGATGGACGGGGAGGGCACGGACGACCTGGTTGCGCGGATGACCGCGTTTCTCCAGCGGCCCGCGCATCCGGCGCTGACCGCCGAGATCCTCCAGGCGACCCCCGATGCCGGCCTGGAGCAGGCGGTGCTCGACTACATCTTCCACCAGATCGACCGTAGCGGCGAAGACGCTGCGGTGGTGGTGCCCGCGCTGCCCGAGGGCTTGCAGATGGTGTTTGCCACCTGGCTGGTCGAGAGCGAGGTGAGCAACGGCGGCTTCCCGCAGTACTTCTGGAACCCGGCGAGCGAGTTCGCCGTGGAGGCGCTCTACGGCTACCGTATGCTCGGCGCCCAGCGCCACGCCGCCATCCTGGAGACGGCCCTCGCCACCTATATCCGCGAGCGCCCGCAGTTGGAACGCTTCCGTGGCGGCGGCACCCCCGACGATTTCGCCGCCTGGGCCGCCTACAGCGCGCTGGGCACGCTCGACTGGCAGTTCTGGTCGCTCGCCACGGCGGAAGATCCTCACGCCCTACGCATCCACTACATCCGCACGCATCTGGACGAATTCGTGGCCGAGTAGCCCGGCCCGCTTGCCCCATCCCTATCCATATTACGGAGGAACGCATGGTCACGCGCACGACACCCGGTAAGACCGCGCCCCAGATCCTGGAGATGCCCGCACAAAAGATGGCGGTGGTCTACACGCAGGGCGACCCGAATTCACTTGGTCCCGATGTGATGCCCGCGTTGTATGGCGCGGTGTATACCTTGAAGTTTGCGCTTATGAAACAGGGTCGGGACTTCAAGGTGGCGCCGCTCCGGGCCCGGTGCCCGACGCCCACCTGGTGCCCAAAGACCAGTGGCTCGGCATGTGGGCCTTGCCCATCCCCGCTGATACCACCGAACTGGTGCAGAAGAAGCCGGGCATCGAGGTCAAGATCGAGACCTGGGAGTACGGCACGGTGGCCCAGATCCTCCACCTGGGTCCATTCAGCACCGAAGGCCCAACCGTCGCCCGGCTCCATGCCTTCATCGAAGAAAGCGGCTATGAAATTGCCGACACGCACGAGGAAGAGTACCTGACCGGGCCCACGGCCAAAGCCCGGAAAACCCTCATCCGCTACCCTGTGCGCAAGCCGTAGCGCCGCCCGGCTATTTCGCCAGGGGCGCCGCCGGGTCGTTGCCCCACTCGGCCCACGAGCCGGTGTAGACCCGCACATCGGGGAACCCGGCCATCCGCAGCGCGAAGTAGTCCACGGCGCCGCGCACGCCCGTCGAGCAGTAGGTGATGACCGGCTTGTCCGGCGTCACTCCCTGCGCGCCGAACAGGGCGCGTAGCTCATCGGGAGTCTTGAACAGGCGCGGCGTGGCGCCGTCCGCCGTGGTGGTGAAAGGCACGTTGACGGCGCCGGGAATGTGCCCGCCGCGCGCGGTGCCGCTGGTGTTCTGGCCGCTGTACTCGTCGGGGTTGCGCGCGTCCACCAGTTGCACGCCGGTGCCCAGCGCGGCCTGCACCTGGGCCTCGGTCGCCAGCACGGCGGGCTGCGGGTGCGCCGTGTAGGTCACGGCTTGCGGCGCGGCTGCGTCTTTGGACACCGGCCCGCCCGCCGCCTGCCAGGCCGCGAAGCCGCCGTCCAGCACCTGCTTTTGCGCGTGGCCCAACTGGTCGAGTACCCACCAGAGCCGCGCCCCATAGAGCGTGCCGTGGTCGTAAATGACCACGCGGTTCTGTGCGCTGATGCCGCGCTTGCCGAGCAGGGCTGCAACCGCGTCCTGCCAGGCGGCAATCGCGGGGGCGCGCGTGTCCGTCACCTGTAGCTCGCTCCAGTCGATATGCACCGCGCCGGGGATGTGGCCCGCCGCGTACTCATCCCCGCTGCCCATGTCCACCACCCGCAGCGCGGGGTCGTTCAGTGCCGGGATCAGGGCGGCGGCACCGACAAGGTAGGCGCCGGAGGCCGCCGGGGTGGTTGCGGGCGCCGGGGTGGGACCGGCGGGCACCGGCGCCGGTGCCTCTTTAGAGGCAGATGCACCGCTGCCCGGCGCCGCGCTTTCGCCGCCACACCCGGCCAGCGCCAGGGCCACGCCCAGCACCAGCAATCCGCGCATCGCCGTCAGCGAAAATCTATCCATCGCGCCTGTGCCTCCTTTGCGCTCTTGTCGAGTACACGCATCCCGGCGGGCGCCCGATCTCCGGCGAAACTCGTTGCGCCGGGTGGGAACCGGCGCGGGGCGGGGCGCGTCAATAGAAGCAAGAAGGATGCGGGGCCGGCCCAGGATCCTTGTCTATCGGAGGGACCCTCGCGAGCGCGACTCGCGGGACCCGCGCACGCGCCAGCACCCGGTGGGGCCTGGCGACGAGGTGTGCGCGCCCCGTGCGTGCCGCCATACGGTAGAAAGGAACCACCCATGCGCCGGCTATCGACTTTCGGCACGCTTGCTTTACTCATCCTCGTGCTGCTGGGCACCGTCGCCTGTGGTGGCGAAGTGCCCGCCGATCCCGCCCAACCGCGGCCCATGCCGCCTGCCCCTAAAGGGGCACCGCCGCCCATGGCGCCCGCCGCCGCGCCGACCATGACCACTGCGGCCGCTGCCTCCACGGCGCTTGCTCCGTCCGAACTGGCCCCGCTGCGCGCCGCCGATGGGGCGACCGATGCAGGGCCCGCCTTGCGGGTAGACCCGGCTGCCGCAGGCAAAGCGGCGCCCGGCGCGCCCGTGGCGCCCTCGACGGGCGGTGCGGCATCCGGCGCTGAGATCCATTCGGGCCGGCCCGCGCCCGCGGCCAACCAGGCGCCGCTACAAGCCGGGCAGATCGACGACAACGCCCGCTTCGGCGAATACCTCAACTATCTCCGCGGATACCAGGGGCCGCCCGTCCAACCGCTGCCCGTGGACCAGCGGTTGTTCGTGCGCGTGGTCGACGGCGCACAACAGCCGGTGGCCGGGGCGCGCGTGCAGTTGTCCGCGCAGGGCCGCACCGTCTTCGACGGGCGCACCATGAGCGACGGGCGGGTGCTGTTCTTCCCGCAGATGGCGGGCGCCGGGCAGGTGCCGCAGTTCGATGCGGTCATTAGCCGCGGGCAGCAAGAGGTGCGCACCGTCGTGACGGCGGGCGGCGCTGAGCCGGTGGTGAGCCTGCCCAAACTGGCCGATAATAGCGGGCCGGTGGGGCTGGACCTGGTCTTCCTGCTGGACGCGACGGGCAGCATGGGCGACGAGATCGACCAGATCAAGAGCACCGTGGACAGCATCGCCGCCCGCATCGAGCAGGTGCCGGGCAGCAGCCCGCCGCGCTTCGGGCTGGTGGCCTACCGCGACCGCGGCGACGAATACGTCACGCGCGCCTGGGACTTCACCGCGAACGTGCAGCAGTTCTCGGCCAATCTCGCCAATGTGCAGGCCGGGGGCGGCGGCGACACGCCCGAGTCGGTGAACGCCGGGCTGCACGACGCCATCCACCTGCCGGGCTGGGCGAGCGCCGACAGCGGGCGCCACCTGCGCATGATCGTGCTGGTGGGCGATGCCGCGCCACACCTCGACTATGCGAATGATTACCAGTATGCCGGCTTGCTGCAAGAGGCCGTGCAGGCGGGCATCAAGATCTTCCCCATCGGCGCCAGCGGGCTGGACGACCAGGGCGAATACATCTTCCGCCAGTTCGCCGAGATCACGCAGGGCCAGTTTGTCTTCCTGACCTACGAGAACGGTGTGTCGGGCGCGCCGGGCGTGTCCACCGACCACCACGTCTCGAACTTCACCGTGAGCCAGCTCGATACGCTCATCGTGAACCTGGTGGCGGGCGAGATCGCCAACCAGACCGGGCAGCGGGCGGCAGTCACCGACCCGGCGCCCGTCCCGGTGCCTGTCGACGTGGGCCAGCCCGTGCCGGTCGCCCCGCCCGCGCCCGCCTGGGTCGTCACCCTGACCGGCCTGCGCGATGCCGTGGCCGGGCTGGCCCAGGACGGCAGCACCGTCTTCTGGCTGCTGATCATCCTGCTGGTGGCCGTCTGGATGCGCCGCCCGCCTGCCCGCGCCCGTCGCGCCCCCGCGCCCAGCGTGCCCTTCTCCGCGCCCACCGCGCCGGACACCGAAGCCCCGCCCACGCGCTCGCTCGAAAGCATCGCCGCCCGCGTGGCGCCCGACCGCGCTACCCACCTGCCCGCCGCCGTGACTGCGGCGCCGCCCGCGCCGGTGGACGCCTACCTCAGCGTCGAATCGGGGCCGGGGCGCACCGCGCCGCTGCCGCCGCTGCCCACCCGCGGGGTCGAGCGCCCGCGGTGATCATCGCACCGGCGACGGGGCGGGATGGCGTTACGCGCGCCGTCCCGCCCCGTCGTTTGCCCCGATGTGGTCAATTTGTTCCCCCGGCAGGCTTTTACGGAGATTTTACACAGGCATAACAGGCCCCTTACACCCGCGCGGTAGGATCTCAAAGGTAGGAGTCGCCCGGCCCGCGCGGCGGACGCCGGGCACTCCGCCGGGCGCCGCTGTTGCGTACCAGCCGGCGCCCGGCACTTGCCACCGGCGGGCGTCTGCGTTGGTACCGCGGAGGCGCCGCCGGTCTGGCCCTTCAGCGTTGTAAGGAGGTTCTGTATGTTGCATAACAATCGTCTTTTCGCGGTGGCCGCCATCCTCGGCTTGCTGATCGCGACCGTGCTGGGCAGCGGACCGGGCATGGCCCAGGCCGCGCCCGGCGCCCCGGCGCCCGCGGCCACGACCCCCGTCGCGCCCGCCGCCGGGTGTGGCATGAACTTCGCCGATGTGCCGGCGGCGAGCTGGTTCTATCCCTTTGTCGAGTACCTCTATTGCTCGCACGCTGTCAGCGGCTACGGCAGCGAGTTCCGCCCCAACGCCACCACGACTCGCGCCCAGTTGACCAAGATGATCGGCAACGCGCTGGGCTGGCCGCTGACCTACAGCGGGGCGCCCCATTTCGCCGACGTGCCGCCCGCCCAACCCTTCTACCAGACCATCGAAGCCGCCTATGCCCACGGCATTATCAGCGGCTACCAGTGCGGTGGGCCGGGCGAGCCGTGTCCCGGCACGTACTTCCGCCCCGGCGCCGACGTGACCCGCGCCCAACTGGCAAAGATGATCATCCTGGCCCAGGGCTGGGATGCGGCCAACCCGGCCCAACCTAGCTTCAGCGACGTGCCGCCCGGCGCCTGGTACGCGGGCTACGTCGAGGCGGCGAATCTGCAGGGCGTGGTCAGCGGCTACGCGGACGGCACTTTCCGCCCGTTTGCCTCGGCCACCCGCGCCCAGCTCGCCAAGATGATCTACAACACGCTCACGCCGCCCGCGTTCGATCAGGGCGACGACGAGTCCGAGATCCAGCCACAGGATGACGTGTCGGAGGAGACGCCGGAAGACCTCGATCCGGGGCCGGACGGCGGACCGGGTCTGGCCCTGCCCGGTGAGGCCGGCAAGGCGCCCAGCGCCCCGGCGACCGCGACCATCAGCGGCACCATCACCTCGACGAACACCGGGAGTCCGCTGGTTGGGGCGCGCGTGGTGGCCCACCCGGTGGGCGGCGGGGCGGATGTCGAAACGACCACCGGCGCCGCCGGCGCCTACACCCTGGCCGTGCCCGCGGGCAGCTATAACGTGGTCGCCGCGGCGCCCGAACAGATGTATCCGGTGACGCTCGCGCCCGGCGGCCCGGTCACGCTGGCCGACGGCGGCGGGGCGACCGTCAGCTTTGCCCTGACCCAGGGCGGCGTGCTGGCGGGCACCATCACCGACAGCACCACGCACGCGCCAATCCAGGGCGCGGACGAGTGGGCGGTGCCGGTGGCGCTGCCCCCGCGCGCCTACGGCGGCACGCTCAGCGACGGCCAGGGCCGCTATCGCCTCGTGGTGCCCGCGGGGCCGGTGGGCGCCTGGGCCGCCAAGCCGTCCGATACCTACCCGCGCACCCCGCCGTCCGGCGGCAACCCCATCG
>DASSGZ010000284.1:0-7465 GCA_035693165.1 Chloroflexia bacterium
ACGCCCACGTCGACAAACACGGCCACCGCCACTGAGACACCTACGGCGACAGCGACGGCGACCGAGACGGCCACCGAGACAGTGACGGCTACCGCAAGCCCGACCGCTACCGCCACCGAGACGGCGACGGCTACCGCGGTATTGCCAACCGATACTGCTACGCCTACCCCAATACCGCCCAGCGCGACGGCGACGCCGACCGCCACGCCGAGCCGCAGCCCGGCGCCGCCCCAGCCCACGGCCACGGCCAGCGCAACCCCCTGCATGGCCCAATTCAGCGATGTGCGGCCCACGGATTACTTCGCCACGCCGGTGACCTACCTTGCCTGCCACGGCGTCATCAGTGGCTACGCCGACGGTACCTTCCGTCCATGGAACATCACCAGCCGGGGGCAGATGGTCAAGATCGTGGTGGGCGGCTTCGGATTGACGGCAGCAGGAACCCAGCCGCCGGGTGGCTACAGCTTCGCCGATGTGCCGTCCGCGTACCCGTTCTACCGCTACATCGAGACCGCCGCCGCGCTGGGTATCGTCAGCGGCTACCCTTGTGGTGGCCCTGGCGAGGGTTGCGATGCCTATGGCCGGCCCTACTTCCGCCCTGGCGCCGATGTGACGCGCGGGCAGTTGAGCAAAATCGTGGTCAACGCAGCGGGCTGGCCCGTGGTGATCCCGGCGGCGGCGACGTTCAGCGACGTGCCGCCCGGCAGTCCGTTCTATGCCTATATCGAGACGGCGGCGTGCCGGGGCGTGGTCAGCGGGTACGCCGGCGGAACGTTCCGCCCGGCGGCGGGGGCGACGCGCGGCCAGATTGCCAAGATCGTCTACGGCGCGCTGACCCTGCCGCCCGCCTGCGTCGCCGCACGCTGATCGCAGAGGGGGAAGCCATGCGGCCGTTTGCGACGTTGCGCCATGCCGGGCAGGTGCCGCGCCTGCGCCGGCTGGCCGGGGCCGCGCTGGGGCAGTACGGCGTGAGCCCGGCGCGCGTCGAACTGCTGTCGCATCGCGCCAACACCATGTTCCGGGTGACGCCGCGCGAACCGGGCCGGGGGCGGCTGATCCTGCGCGTCTACGGTCCTAGCCCGCCCCCGGTGGCGATGATCGAGTCCGAGCTGGCGTGGCTAGTCGCCCTGCGCCGCGAGATCGGCGCGCGGGTGCCGGAGCCGGTGCCCACCCAGGCCGGTGCCTTGCTGACCACGGCCACTGCGCCGGGGGTCCCCGGATCGCGATTCTGTGTGCTGTTCAAGGAGGTGGCGGGCCGCTTCGTCGACGCCGGGCTGCGCCCGCTGCATCTCAACGCCGTGGGCCGCCTGATGGCCGATCTCCACCGCCAGGCCCTCTGGTTCAGACCGCCGCCCGGCTTCACCCGCCCGCGCTGGGACTGGCGCGCGCAATTCGGGCCGGGCAGAGTGTTCGCGCCGGGGCGCAGCGCCGGGGTGCTGACGCCCCGTGCCGAAGCTCTTTTCGCCGCGGCGGGCGAGCGCATCGCCGCCGGGCTGGCGGCCCTGCCCGAAAGGCGCGGTACCTTTGGCCTCATCCACGCCGACTTGCAGCAGACCAACTACCTCTTCCATCGCGGCGTGGCCCACGCCATTGACTTCGAGGATTGCTGTTGGCACTACTTCCTCTTTGACATGACCGTGACCCTGTTCGAGCTAACCGGACGGCCCGATGCCGCAGCCATGCGCGACGCCTTCTTCACCGGCTATAGCGACGTGCACCCGCTGCCGCCCGACCACGAAGCCGGCATCCGGCTCTTCACCGCGATCCGCCTGGGCAAGCGCATCAACTACCTGGCTCACGCCCCCGACCCGGCCCTGCGCGCCCAGGCCCCGGCCTGGGTCGCCCGCGCCGTGCCCTGGCTGGAAGCTTTCCTGGCGGAGTAAGGTGCGCCGCTACTACGCGGCTTGGACAGCGAGAGCAGGAAACCCAGTTCAATTCACCTGGTGTTCGGGATTGATTCGTAGCGGCGCCATTGATCGCGCGGCGGTGCGGAGCACATGGCGCCGCTACGGAGGCGGGCAGCGTGGCGTAGCGGGCGCCGCTGTAGGGGCCGGTTTCACATCTGCCCGGCGCCGGGGATGGGGGAGGGGGATGGGGATGATACAGGAGGGGCCGGCGGAGCCTCCGGGGGGAATAGCCTGCCGCCGGCTGTTCCTGCTGACCTAACTATAGACCGGGCAATTGCTCATTGCACAGTCCAAAAACTGCTCATTTTCGCACTGGCGGGAACCCCGTTCATCAGACACCGCGAAGAACACCGTGAAGAATCTTCGCGACCTTCGCGCCTTCGCGCTGAGGTGATACAAGGCTGCCGGCACGTTGGCGCGTTGACAAGGGAGAAAACCGACCGTTATAATCGGGCGGGGGGCCGGACGCGGCCAGCCGCCGCCCCGCCATGGGCGGCCCCCGGCAGGAGCGTGGATGCAGCTTGACATAAACGGAGATAGCGTGTTGCGCGCCAGCGTGGTCATCCCGGCCCGCAACGCCGCGCGGACCCTACCGGCGACGCTGGATGCCCTGCGCCGGCAGACCTACCCGGCGGATCGGCTCGAAGTGATCGTGGTGGACGACGGCTCGACCGACGCCACGGGGGAGGTGGCCGCCGCCGGGGGCGCCCGCATGCTGCGCCAGGCGCCCGCCGGTCCCGCTGCCGCCCGCAACCGCGGCGCCGCTGCCGCATCCGGCGACATCATCCTCTTCACCGACGCCGACTGCGAGCCGACCCCCACCTGGGTGGCGCGGATGCTGGCCCCCTTTGCCGACCCCGCCGTGGCCGGCGTGAAGGGCACCTATCGCACCCGCCAGCGCAGCCTGGTCGCCCGCTTCGCCCAGGTCGAGTTCGCCGACCGCTACCGCCGCCAGTTGCGCGGCCCGACCATCGACCTGGTCGACTCCTACGCCGCCGCCTTTCGCCGCAGTGTCTTTGTCGCGGCGGGGGGCTTCGACGCTCGCTTCCCCGCCGCCAACAACGAGGACGTGGAACTGTCCTACCGGCTGGCCGAAGGGGGCGCGCGCCTGGTCTTCGCCCCTGACGCCGTCGTCTACCACCAGCACCCGGCCACGCTGCGCCGCTACCTGCGGGTGAAGCTGGGCCGCGGCTACTGGCGCGTGCTGGTCTACCGCATGTATCCCGGCAAGGCGCTCAAGGACTCGTACACGCCGCAGGTGTTGAAGCTGCAAATCGCGCTGGCGGGCGCGCTGGTTGCGCTGGCGCCCGTGGCGCTGGTCTGGCGCCCGGCCCGCCGCCTGGCCGCCGCCGTGGCCGGGGGCCTCCTGGCCTCCACGGCGCCGTTCACCGCCTTTGTCGCCCGCGAAGATCCCGGCGTGGCACCGTGGACCCCGGCCCTGGTGGTCCTGCGCGCGCTGGCGCTGGGCCTGGGCACCGCCGCCGGGATCGCGGGTCGCGGTCCCGGCCTGACCGCACATCCCGCGCCGGCTGCCCCCGGCGTCGCGCTGCCTCTGGGCGAGGACCCGGCCACCCCCGCCGTGGAGACCCTGGCTCATGCGTAGAACCGCTGAGGCGCCGGTCACGTTGCGCGCTGTCCCCGCCGGGCCGTGCCCGCCCGCCTCGCCAGAGACACCCGCCGCCCCGCCTGCCGTCCCATCTCGCCCGGCCATGCCGCCCGCGCGGCCCACGGCGCGCGACCGGGCCGCGCTCCGCGCCTTGCTGCTGACCACCGTGCCCGGCGCGCTGCCGCTGACCTACCCGGCCTCGCTCGGCGCGGGCCTCACCGCGGTGGGCTGCTGCGCGCTGGACGACCCCGCGGCGCCGGTGGCCGAGGTGCTGGCGCGCACCGGCGCCAACTTGCTGATCGTGCTGCTGTCGGAGCACGCTGCCCCGCCCGTGCCGGCGCGCATCCTGGCCCTGCATGACCTGGGCGTGCCGGTGCGCATCCTGCCCTGGACGCCGGCCGTGCGCGGCGCGGGCAGCGGCGCGGGCGAACGCTATGCCGCCCCGCTGCGCCCCGCCGCCGCGCGCCTCAAGCGCGCGCTCGATCTGCTGCTGGCCGGGGCGGCCATCGTGCCCGCCCTGCCGGTCATGCTCATCATCGCCCTCATTATTCGCCGCGACTCGCCCGGCCCGGCGTTGTTCCGCCAGCACCGCATCGGGCAGCACGGGCGGCTGTTCGAGATGTACAAGTTCCGCACCATGCGCCACGCCCCCGAGCAGGCCGAGGCCGCTCTGCGCGCCGCCGCGCCCGACACGCCCCCGCCGCCCGGCGCCGCCTATAAGCTGCCCTACGACCCGCGCATCACCCGCGTGGGCCGCTTCCTGCGCCGCAGCAGCCTCGACGAGCTACCGCAACTGTTCAACGTGCTGCGCGGCGACATGAGCCTGGTGGGGCCGCGGCCCGAACTGCCCGGCGTCATGGGCCGCTACGCGCCCTGGCAGTTGGCGCGCCTGGCCGTGCCCCCCGGCATGACCGGCTGGTGGCAGGTCAACGGCCGCAGCAACCACCCCATGCACCTGAGCACCGACGACGATCTCTACTACCTGGCCCACTATTCGCTGGCACTCGACTTGCGTATCCTGGTACGCACCGTGCTGGTCGTCCTGCGCGGCACCGGCGCCTACTAATGTCATTCTGAGCGCAGCGAAGAATTTCGTCTCGGGCGCACCATCGAGACTCTGCGCTACGCTCAGAGTGACACAGTAGTAGTGGTTGCCTATTGAGCCTCGTATTCGACAAGGAGATAACACCCATGGCCGACCCGCTGGCGCACAAAATCCCGCCCCGCACCCGCGTCCACCTGCGCGATTACCCCACCGACGGCGACGGCGGCCTGGACAAGAAGGAAGGCGAGGCCCAACTGGCGCCCCTGCTCGAAGAACTGGAAGAACTGCAGGAACTGATGTGGGGCGCGCAAACCCACGCCCTGCTGGCCGTGCTCCAGGGCCGCGACGCCGCGGGCAAGGACGGCGTCATCAATCACGTCCTCAACGCCATCGACCCGCAGGGCCTGCAAGTGACCGCATTCAAGGCGCCCAGCGAGGAAGAAGCCGACCACGACTTCCTCTGGCGCATCCACAGCGCCGTGCCGCGCAAGGGCGTCGTGGGAGTCTTCAACCGCTCGCAATACGAGCAGGTGCTGGTGGTGCGTGTGCACGAGCTGGCCCCGCCCGCCCAGATCGAGGCCGCCTACGACCAGATCAACCACTTCGAGCGCCTGCTGACCGAGACCGGCACCGTCGTCGTCAAGTTCTACCTGCATCTGAGCCGCGACGAGCAGCGCGAGCGGCTGCTGGCCCGCGAAAAAGAGGTGGGCAAGGCGTGGAAGCTGAACCTCGGCGACTGGGCCGAGCGCCCCTACTGGGACGCCCACACGCAGGCCTATGAGGAAGCCATGAGCCGCTGCAGCACCGACTATGCGCCCTGGTACGTCATCCCCGCCGATCGCAAGTGGGCCGCCCACCTCGCCGTGGCTCAGGTGCTGGTGGACACCCTGCGCCCCTATCGCCAGGGCTGGGTCGACAAGCTCACGGCCCTGCAAAAGAAGATGCTCACCGAACTGGCGAAGGTGGATAAGCCCTGACCACCCGCAGCCGCTGGTAACACGCGGGAACCCCGGCCCGCCCGGCAGCGTCCAGCATAGGGTAGCACAGGCCCGCGCACACCGGGCACGGGTCGAGCGGGATGCCCCGCCGTTGCGGTTCCAGCTTGTTGCCTGGCCCCGGTCCTGCTGCTAATGCGCTATAGGGGCCGGTTTCAAACCGGCTGGGCCGGCCAACGCGGCCCGCCTGGGCCATTTTGCGATGTAGGGGCCGGTTTCAAACCGGCCCGGCGGGCGATCAGGCGTACTGTGCCGGACGACCGCGCATCTCGCACAGGAAGAGAGGGGTAGCCGGAAGATGAGAAAGCCATTTGTCACCCTGTTGCGGGCCGCCCTGCCGGCAGCCTTTGCGTTCGCCCTGCTGGCGGGGGCGGCAAGCGCCGCGCCCGGCGTGCCGGACCAGGTGGTGGGCCAGGAGTGGCGCCTGGTCAGCTACCAGGGCGCCGATGGGCAGACCACCGACACCACCGCCCTCGGCATCACTATCGAGGTCGCCGCCGACGGCACGGTCAGCGGGTTCGGCGGCTGCAACCGCTATCGCGGCACGTTCCAGGTGGCCGCGGACGGCACCATAACCCCCGGCCCGATCGCGTCCACCAAAGTGGCCTGCGCGGACGCCAATAAGACGCAATGGGAAACGCGCTACTTCGCCGCGCTGCAATCCGTCAGCCAGTATCGGGTGAGCGGGACGCAGGTACAACTGCTGTTCGACAAGGGCGCCGGCATCCTGACCTTCGCCCCGGCGGCGCCCGGCGCCGGGCAACCCGCCGCCCTGGCGGGCCTCTGGACGCTGGTCAGCTACCAGGGCGCCGATGGGCAGACCGCCGACATGCGCGCCAACGACATTACCATCCGCTTCGCCGCCGACGGCACGGTCAGCGGGTCGGGCGGCTGCAACGTCTATGGCGGCACGTACACGGCAGACGCCGCTGGCACGCTGACCCTCAGCCAGGTGATTGCCACCCTGCGCGCCTGCCTCGACCAGAACAAAACCGACTGGGAGACGCGCTACTTTGCTGCACTGCAAACCGTGAGCGCTTATAAGCTCACCGGCGACCAGTTGCACCTGGACTTCGCAGGCGGCAGCGGGATGCTGACCTTCACGCGCGGCCAGGCCGCCCCCGGCGGCCCGCTGCCGGGCATGCCCGTCACCGGCGGGGGGCCGGCGCCCCTCTGGCTCGCCGCGCTCGGCGCGCTGTTCTTCGTGCTCGGCGGCCTGGCGTTGCGCCGCTTGGCCGTCTGGCCCGCCTCTCCCCCAGCCCCTCCCCGGAACGGGAAGGGGAGTCACTAGCCGTGCATTGCCCCCCTTCCCGCGCCGGGAAGGGGGGCCAGGGGGGATAGGCCCGCGTGCAACGCCCCGCCCCAACCGAGGTCTCCGACGCCGCCCTGCGGGCCATTGCCGTGCGGCATGGGCTCGGCACGGCCCCCGTGGTCCAACTGGCCCACGCCGGCAGCGGCAACACAGTCTATTTTCTAGGCGACGCCTACGTCTTGCGGGTGCCGCTGAACGACCCGGCGCGCGCGGCGGGCGCGTATACGGAGGCCATCGCCGTGCCCGCGGCGCGCGCAGCCGGGGTGCGCACCCCGCGCATCGTCGCCTTCGACGACCGTCGCGACCTGCTGCCCGTGCCCTACGCCGTGTACGAGCGGGTGCCGGGCGCGCCGCTCTCCGCGCTGGGGCGGGAACCGGCGACGGTGCCCCAGGTGTGGCGCGAGTTGGGCCACGACCTCGCCCTGCTGCATACCGGCGTCTGCCCGGACGGCCCCGCCGGGCAGTTGCGCGGTAACGGCGAAGACCCCGACCCGCGCCCCTGGATCGCCGACTTCGCCCGCGCCGGCTATCTGACCGCGGACGAGGCGCGCCGGCTGCTGGGCTGGCTCGACCGGCTGGCGCCGCAGGCCCAGGCGCCCG
>DASSGZ010000285.1:0-4144 GCA_035693165.1 Chloroflexia bacterium
GGTGTGTCCTGTGTGCTGCGCGATGAAGTACCGAATAATGCCGTTGGGGCCGGGCCGATGCCGTACCCTTACCGGCAACCTACTAAGCAAATTAGAGGCCAGTTGGGCACACCGATAGCCTGGCCCCAACCATGCGCAGGAACTGCCACGGGCGCACGTAAGGATCACACCGACGGACAAAGTGGGCTTATTTGAGCGTAAATAATAACGGTGGGTATGACGGCACGGGGCGTAGAAGGGCTGTGGAGGGGGTGACGCGGGCGACCTTACAGTATCGCAAGAAATACCGATCCGTAAAATCTTTATCTATATGGCGGGTGGTAGCAGGGTCGGGCGGGATCGGAAAGCGGGGCCGCGCCGTGGCGCGGCCGGACGGCGCCTACGCGGGCCGGCCCGGCGGCGCGTCCTGGCGGGCCACGGGCGCCGCGCCGGAGCCGCCGGAGAACAGCGTGTACGCGCCGATTACCACGCCTGCGGCGACCAGGCCCGGCAGCAACCCGCCCAGGCCGGTGGTGATCCAGACCACCCCCACGGCGGCCAGCACCACCGGGCCGATATTGGGCACGGTTTCCGCTGTCGCCGGCCAGCGACGCAGCATACGCTCGAAGTCCAGCAGCACGATGATGCCGTTCGCCGCCATCAGCAGCGGCCAGAGCAGCAACCAGGGCAGCACCATACCCCAGCCCAGGACCGTCGCCCCGGCCAGGAGCAAGACTATTTCGCCACAGAGCAGCGGCAGGCCAAAGCCCGGCAACAGGTGGTAGCCCAGCATCTGCCGCCGGCTCGCGGGCCACCCGGCGAAGAATTCGGGGTGCGCCAGTTCGCGGCGCAGCATCGCCACCCCGCGCCCCAGCAACAGCAGATTGGCGAAGACCGCGACCTGGACGACAATCACGAACTCCGCGCCCGGTTGGACCAGGGTAGCGAGCGCGAGGGGTGCAGCGCAAGCCGGACCCAATAACGCCGCCGCCGCAAACAAGCGCTGCCCCCAGGGCAGCCGCAGCGCGCGCAGCCACTGGCGGTAGATCAGCGCGCCGCCGGGACCGATTAGCCGGGCGGCCCACGCCGCCGGGATGCCCGCGGGCAAGCGGCCCGCCGCGTAGCGCCGCGCCACATGTAGCTGCAACTGGGCTTCCGCCGCCGCCGAAGCCCCGCCGCGCGAGGCCGCGCGCACATCACCCCCCAGCCGCCCTTCCTCCAGGGCACGCACCAGTAGCGTGGTGCGAGCCACGGCGTACATGCCGATCACAGCCAGCGCCGCCGTCACCAGCAGTCCGCCCAGTGCCGGCCAGGTCAGCCCCGCGCCGCCCACGATCAGCCCACCCGTCCAGGCCGCCGGCCAGAACACGGTTTGCGCCCAGGCCAGCGGCAGGACGAAGAGCAGCACGAGCGCCAGCCCCGTCAGCCCATACCCGATGAGCAGGCCAAAGCGGCGCACCCGGCGGTAGCGCAACAGGCTAAACGCCCAGCGCAGGGCATTGGCTGTTATGTAAAGGGCCGCCCCCGCGCTCCACCCCAGCCCCAGGCCCCACCAGTTGTCGCCAGGACCGCTCCGCTGCAGGGCGCTCGCCAGGATGCCGCAGACCAGCACGAACACGCCCGCCGGAATGCGCACCAGCGACCGCACGAACCAGGCCGGCGCCACCTGGGCCGGTCCCAGGCGGCTGTTGCTCAGGAATTGGAGGTCCGCCGGTTCAAAGCCGTAGAGGTCGTAGCTGTGCGCCGCCAATCCGGGCGCCAGCGCGAGCCACGCCGCGAGACCGAAGAACAGCAGGTTGCCGAAAGCCGCCACCGGCAGGTGCATAAGCGCCACGAAATCGCTGATCGTCACGGTCGCCAGGCTGAGCATAACAACGGCCCAACCGACCAGGAACAGCGCGATATACACCCCGTAGAGTTGCTCGACCAGATCGCGCTTTTCCGCGTCATAGCCGACCCAGCGGCCCGCGCGGGGCACCCAACGGGCGGTCTTATGGCCCAGCAGGTACAGCAACGCGTTCATGCCTGCGGCTCCGCGACCCCGGCCAGATCCGGTAGGCTGGGCTCTTCCAGCAGAGCGAGATACACTTCCCGCAATCCGGCATCGGCAGGCAATTCCGCTGCATCGCGCAGGAAAGGCAGGTGCCCCGCGGCCAGAATCTGCCCGGCATCCATGAGCACAAAGATGTCGCAGAGGCTCTGGAGTGCTTCCCACTGGTGGCTGCTAAGCACGGCCAGCCCGCCCCCCTGCCGATACTCGGTCAGCAGCGCGTACAGCGTGTCGACGCTACGGATGTCCAGCGTGCCGCCCGGTTCGTCCATCAGCAGCACCTGCGAGGGCCGGATGAACCCGCAGCAGAGGGCCAGTTTTTGCGTCATGCCGCGCGAGAGGGTGAAAGGCGGGGCATCGCGCGCGTCCCAGAGGCCAAAACGGCGCAACAGCTTCTCGGCGCGCGCCGGGAAGCCGTCCAGCGCGTTATGCGCCCGCGCCAGCAGTTCCAGGTGTTCGAGCACGGTCAACTCGGTGTAGAAGTGCGGCACATCGGGCACATAGGCCAGCGCGCCCCGCGCCTGGGCCTCTTGCGCCTGGAGATCGTGGCCCGCGATGCGGATGCGACCCCTCTCCGGGGAAATCAGCCCGCTCACCAGCTTGATCAGCGTCGTCTTCCCTGCCCCGTTTGGCCCCAGCAAGCCCACCAGGGCCTGTGGCGGCAGAGTGAGATCCAGGCTGTCGAGCACCCGCCGCCCGCCATATTCCTTGGTCAGCCCCGTTACGTCGAGGGCCGGCACCAGGGCACGCGGCGCAGCCGGATCGTTATTTGGCATGTTGGTATCAGTTCCTTTCGCCTAGCCTGTTGCTAACCAGGAACACCCGCCGGAGCAGGCCGCAAGCGCCCCTGGTACCACCGCTACCCCCCCACCCGGCTCTACAGACGGCAACGCCGCGTAGATCCCAGGCTCCGGCAGGTTCATCCGTAATGCAAACGGCGGGCTCCGAATCATCGCCTGCATCGCCCCCGCCAACCTACACTACACCCAATCGCATGGTTTTAGCAAGTTCAGGCAAAGCCGCGACCATCCCGGCAGGAAAATGCTCCCGCGAGATTGTCCCCGCGCCGCGTACGTCAGGCCGCCTGCCGTTCGTCATTCATCGGAGCGGGCGCGAAAGTATCACGAATTTGTAGCGACGTACACCCACTTCTTCCGACCTGTCACCTAGCTGCAACCTGCATCCACCCGGCTTGCCCCCGCGCCTTGTTACCATTAGACCGAGGCAAACCTGTCGCATGTAGCTGCCTAGAAGCAGGCACGCCGCCGCGCTGCCGCCTGCACAGCATCCGGCTTCCCGCGTAGCGGCCGATGAGCTAAAGGACTGGATCATGATGGAACGGACAATAACCACGATTGACGGTAACGAGGCCGTAGCCTACGTGGCCTATCGGCTTAACGAAGTGATCGCGATCTACCCGATCACGCCGGCCACGGGCATCGGCGAATGGGCCGACGCCTGGAACGCCGAGGGCAAGCCCAATATCTGGGGTACCGTGCCTTCGGTGATGGAGATGCAGAGCGAGAGCGGCGCCGCCGGGGCCGTCCACGGCGCGCTGCAAACGGGGTCCCTGGCGACGACTTTCACTGCGTCGCAGGGCCTCTTGCTGATGATCCCGAACATGTACAAGATCGCCGGGGAGCTGACGCCCGCCGTGTTCCATGTCGCGGCGCGCGCCCTGGCCGCGCAGGCCCTGTCGATCTTCGGCGACCACAGCGACGTGATGGCGGCGCGGGCCACCGGCTGGGGCTTCCTCTGCTCGGCCTCGGTGCAGGAAGCGCACGACTTCGCGCTGATCGCCCAGGCGGCCAGCCTGGAAGCGCGGGTGCCCTTCGTCCACTTCTTCGACGGCTTCCGCACCTCGCACGAAGTCGCCAAGATCGAACTGCTGACCGAAGACGACATGCGGGCCCTGATTCCCATGGCGCGTGTGTTCGAGCACCGCGAGCGCGCCCTCTCGCCCGACCACCCCGTGCTGCGCGGTACCGCCCAGAACCCCGACACCTACTTCCAGGGTCGCGAGACGGTCAACCGCTACTATGCCGCCACCCCGGACATCGTCCAGGCGACCATGGACCGCTTCGCCGCGCTGACCGGCCGCCAGTATCACATCTA